>JAKZVH010000365.1:0-33377 GCA_047516145.1 Gammaproteobacteria bacterium | reverse complement strand
CGTCAGTCTCGCCTCCAGGATGTGGTGCGCGGCCGCGGCCTCGCTCAAGGGGAACCGCTGTCCGATCTCGACGCGAATCTTCCCCGCGCGGACGTGCGCCAACAGCTCGCCGGCGCCTTCGTCGAGTTCCTCCCGGTTGGTCACGTAGTTCCAGAGGGTGGGCCGGGTGACGTAGAGCGACCCGCCTTTGAGCAGGTCCAGGAGGTTCAGGGAATCCACGGCTCCCGAGGCATTGCCGAAGCTGACGAGCAGTCCCTTTGGCTGAAGACAGTCAAGTGAAGTGAACAACGTGTCCTTTCCCACGGGATCGTAGACCACGGGCACGCCTTCGCCGCCGGTGAGCTCGCGTACCTGTGCGACGATATCGCTATCGGCGAGTAGCACGGTATCGCAACCGTAGGCGAGTGCCATACGCCGCTTGGCCGCGGTACTCACGACGCCGATCACCCGGGCGCCAAGTTGACGCGCCCACTGCGAGGCGATGAGCCCAACGCCACCGGCAGCGGCGTAAAGCAAAATCCACTGGCCGGCTTGAACGCTGTAGGTCTTGCGCATGAGGTACCAGGTCGTCAGGCCCTTGAGAAACATTGCCGCCGCGGTTTCATCGTCAACTTCGTCAGGCAACTTCACCAGCCATTTCGCCGGCATGATGCGCTGCTCGGAATACGATCCGGCGGGCGTCGGAGAAGCGTAGACAACGCGGTCCCCCGGGGCGACGCGGTCGACGTCCGGTCCCACGCTGACGACCACCCCGGCGGCTTCGCCGCCAAGGCCGCTGGGCAACTTGACGGGATAGAGACCCGAACGATGGTAGGTATCGATGAAGTTGACGCCGACGGCACGGTGGACAACCCGCGCCTCCCCAGGGCCTGGTTCACCCAATTCGACCTCGACCCACCGGAGCACTTCCGGCCCACCGAACTCATGGATGCGAATCGCTCTTGTCATGCTGCCTCATCCCTCGCCAAGCGCTAAGATTCGGATTCTCATGCAATCGCGATCGAGAAACAATCCGTGACCAGCAAACACATCGTCATTGGGGGCGCGGGACAGGCAGCCGCGCAGGCAATTCACGCACTGCGACTGAAGAAATTCGACGGCCGCATCACCCTGGTGGGCGAGGAAGACCTGCCGCCCTACCGGCGCCCGCCGCTGTCGAAGAAATACCTGGCCGGCGAACTCGATCGGGCGCGGTTGTTGCTGCGGCCCATGAGCTTCTACGAGAAGAACGGGGTGGACATGCGTCTGGGCGTTCGGATCGAGGAACTGGACCCGGGCCATCGCCGCGTCAGGCTGGACACCGGCGACAGCCTCAACTACGACGGCTTGATGTTGGCCACCGGCAGCCGGGTGCGGCGCTTGAACATACCCGGCGCGCAACTGCCCGGAGTTCACTACGTGCGCAGCGTCACGGACGTGGACGCGATCATGGCGGCGATCAGCCCCGGTAACCGCCTCGTGGTAGTGGGGGCCGGATATATCGGGCTCGAGGTGGCCGCCGTTGCGGTCACCCGCGGGCTCGAGGTCACCGTCCTGGAAGCCGTGGACCGCGTGATGGCGCGGGTGGTCTGCGCCCAGGTCTCGCAATTCTATTTCGACTGCCACACCCGCGCCGGAGTCGACATTCGCTGCGGTACGACGATCAGCCGCTTCGTCGGACGCAATCGGGTGGAGGCGGTGACCGCGGGCGACGGTGAGCGCATCCCGTGCGATCTGGCGATCGTCGGCATCGGCATCGAGCCGGTGGTGAACCTGGCCGAAGACGCCGGATTGCCCTGCGGGAACGGCATCCGTGTGGATGAATATGCACGCACCGAGGACGCGGACATCGTCGCCGCCGGCGACTGCTCGAACCATCCGAGCCGTCTCTACGGCGGGCGAATCCGGCTGGAATCCGTGCAGAATGCCATCGATCAGGCAAAGACCGCCGCCCTGAGCCTGATCGGCGAAAACCAGCCGTACGACACGGTCCCCTGGTTCTGGTCCGATCAATACGACGTCAAGCTGCAGATCGCCGGGTTGTCCCAACACCATGACCAGGTCGTGCTCCGCGGCGACCCCGCGACGAAGTCCTTCGCGGCGTTCTACCTCAGCGGTGGCCGCCTGCTGGCGGTGGATGCGATCAATTCGCCCAGGGAATTCATGCTCGGCAAGCGGCTCATCGGCCAACGCGAAGCCGTACCCGCGGAGATACTCGCCGACCCGGACGCCGATCTCGCCGCGCGCCTGAAGCGCTGAATCGGCTGCGCCCAACCCGCATCCCATGGAAGGACGCGGCAGGCTAAACGCGCGCGAAGTAATCCTTCAAATAGTCCGCGAATGGTTGCCGGGACTCGGCTTCCAGGCGTTCCTGCTGCACCAGCGACTCCGACGAGAGCGATTCCAGCCATGCCCGCTTCGCCGCCGTGAGCCGTAGCGCATCGAAATAGTCGCGATGACTTCGGGACGTTTCCCGCGCCAGTTCGAAGTAACTCGCCCCCTCGTCGCTCAGGTGGCGGAGGATTTGCGCCGCTGGCGTCAATCCGGAATCGTCGATGGCGGCAAGCTGGGCATCCACCGCGTCCACGTAGTCCTCCCGATCCTCGTCCAGCAGGGCCGCTACGTCCCGGACGCGTTCGAGCTCCTCCCTGGCCCATCGGGTCAGCTCCACCGTGCGCCCGCCGCGCGGCAGTTCAAGTCCCGGCCGGCGGCCTTCCCGGGCCACGAGCAGGTCGCGCGCATCGATCTCCGCCTGCTCGGCGGCATCGATTGCCGGGCTCTCGGTCAACAGGCAGTGAATCAGCAGGGCCTCGACGAACCGCAGTTGAGTCTGGTTCACGCCCACTGGATCCATCGTGTTGCAATCGAGTGTCCTGACCTCAAGATAGGCGACACCCTCGTCCCGCAATGCCACGGTCGGCCGGTGCGCGTTGCCCGCCGGTGGTTTCGGGCGTATCGAACTGTAGTACTCGGCTTCGATCTGTAGCGTATTGGAGTTCAATTGGCGGTATTCGCCGTCCACGAATACGCCCACTGATTCGTATCGAGGATGAGGGGTGGTGACCGCAGCGACCATCGCGGCAAGATAACTGTCCAGCGAGTTGACGGAGATCTGCAGTTCGGCCTGGGAACGATTCCGATAGCCGATATCGCTCATGCGCAACGATGTCCCGAAGGGTGCATACCAGGTATCCGCGTCGAGTTCTTCAAGAACTGCCTGGCGTTGCGTTCGAAACGACTTGCATAGCGCCGGCGACGCACCGTAGAGATAGATCAACAGCCAGGCGAGCCGGCGGTAATTTCTTATCGCTCCCATGTAATGATGTGAGGTGAAGTCCTTGAGGCTGCGGGCGCTCTTCTCGCGCTCTCGATAGGGCGCCCAGAAGTCCAGCGGCAGCGAATAGTTGAAATGCACGCCGGAAATCGTCTGCATCGACCGCCCGTACCTGAACCCCAGGCCGCGCCGATAGACCGACTTCATCCGCCCGAGATTGGACGAGCCGTACACTGCAATGGGAACGCCCGAGTCGATCCGGCACGGCATGCTCTGCACCCAAAGCAGTTCATCCTCCAGGTGGTCGGTCACGAACGTGTGGAGATCGCAGAGGAATTGCAGTGTTTCCCAGGTGCTGGGGTACGCCGGCGTCACCAACTCCAGCAACGCTTCGGAGTAGTCGGTGGTGAGGTAGGGATGGGTCAGCGCCGACCCGAGGCCCGGCGGATGCGGGGTGTACGCCAGATACCCGCGGCGGTCCACGCGCAGACTCTCTTTCTCCAATCCACGGAGTCCGCCGCGCAAGAGCGCTGCGTTGTCTCCGTCGCGCAGCCAACCGAGCCGCGTATCCAGCAAACGATGTCTCATGGATGTCCGATCTACCAACCTGCCCGGCCAGCAGACCCGGGGCGGCCCATTATAAGCCGTACCGGATAAGCCGTACCGGAAGTGCCGTTTGGCAACCCCGGAGGCGCCAGAGTATAGTGCGCGCTCAAATCCCGGCATCGTCAGGTAAGACCATGAGCGTACTGAGGTTTCTTGCTGCTCTTGTTGCGCTGGGCTGCGGCGCCTCGGCCATCGCATGTGAGTACCCGCCGTTGGCAACCATCCCCTCTGGTGACGAAGCCACGATGGACGAAATGCTGGAGGCTCAATCTGAAGTCAGAGTCTATGTCAGAGCGATGGAGGAGTACCTCGGTTGCGTGGACGGAGAGCTTACCGCAAGCGGCGACGATGCCCCGGAAGAGTTCAAGGCCGTCATGTTCAGCCGGCATAACGCCGCTGTGGCGGAGATGGAAGCCATCGTAAACCACTTCAATGAGCAAATAAGAATTTTCCGGTGCACCAGTGGGACGGAAGCAAATTCGTCGGATCGGGCCGCGGATGCAATCGACGAGTGTGCCCAGGTTGCAACCGATTGATGTAGCTGGACAATGGGGCCGGGAGCCGAAAACAACTCATTTTTCGCATATAATCGCGGTCGCCCGGTATCGTCAATCGGATCTGGGCATCGTGCTCGAAGAGACTCTGCACCCTGAGGTAACAGTATGAATATATTACGATTTTTCTCGGCTCTGCTGGCATTGGGCGGTAGTACGCTTGCCTTTGCCCAATGCGACGCTCCGCCGATCGTTTCCATTCCAGCCGGCGACGAGGCCACACTGGAGCAGATGCTCGAAGCGCAGACCGACGTGAGAATTTTCATGGAAGAGATGGATGTTTACCTCGTCTGCGTCGACGAAGAACTTGCGGCGGCTGGAGAAGAAGCCACGGAAGAAATGCTCGAGCTTTACAACGACGGCGTGGCACAGATGGAGGAGTTGGCGGCCGATTTCAACGAGCAACGCCAACTATTCCAGGACACAGCCTCCGAAAACAGCGAAGAATAGCCGCAGCGGTGAACCATGCAGGCTAGAAAACCACCTTTACGAGTCGCGATAACCGGCGCCGCCGGGCAGATCGGGTATCAACTGGCGTTTCGCATTGCCTCCGGGCAGCTTCTCGGACCCGATCAGCCCGTGATACTTCAACTGATCGAAATCCCCCCCGCCATGGATGCGCTCAAGGGCGTCGCCATGGAACTTGACGACTGCGCCTTCGATGCCCTGGACGACGTCGTTCTGACCGACCAGCCCGAGGTGGGCTTCAAGGACACTAACTACGCCTTGCTGGTTGGCGCGCGGCCACGCAGCGCCGACATGGAGCGCAAGGACCTGTTGATGGCCAACGCGCGCATCTTCTCCACCCAGGGACGGGCGCTGAACGCAGTCGCCGACACCGATGCAAGGGTGCTCGTGGTGGGCAATCCGGCCAACACCAACGCCCTCATCGCGCGAATGAATGCACCGGACCTGGATCCGCGGAACTTCACGGCGATGACCCGCCTGGACCACAACCGCGCCAAGGCCCAACTGGCCCTGAAGAGCGGAGTTCACGTATCCGACGTGCGCGGCGTGATTATCTGGGGCAATCATTCGGCGACCCAATACCCGGACATCGCGCACGCGACCGTCGCCGGCGAGCCCGCTTCAGCCGTCGTCCCCTCGGACTGGTATCGGGAGGAGTTCATTCCCACGGTACAAAACCGGGGCACAGCCATCATCCGGGCGCGAGGAGCTTCTTCGGCCGCCTCGGCCGCCTCGGCCGCCATCGATCATGTCCGCGACTGGGCATTGGGCACCGCCGGGGACGATTGGGTGAGCATGGCGGTTGCCGCCGACGGCAGTTACGGGATCGCAGAAGGCGTCGTTTACTCCTACCCGGTACGTTGCCTCGGCGGCGGACGGTATGAAATCGTCCAGGAATTGGACATCGATGACTTCAGTCGGAAACGCCTGGACACGACCGACGCCGAACTGAGAGAGGAACGGGGGAACGTGGCCGACCTCGCATCGGTCTAGCGTCCCATAATTCGGGATTTCAAGGCGGACACAGCGTGGCAACACTCTTCTGGCTGGTCGTTTTTCTTGGCGTGCCGCTCGGGCTGCTCTACCGGCGGACCGAGCTGCGGCTTTCCACCGCGGTGCTGGGCGCGGTGCTCGTCGCGTATACGCTCTGGGGGGACGCCGGATTTTTCCGGATGGCCATCCTCTGGGCCGTCTTCGCCGCATTTGCCCTGCTGAACGTCGAGACGCTGCGCCGCGAACGCATCAGCGCCCCCATCCTGGGTATTCTCAGGAAGCAGCTGCCGACGCTTTCGGCGACGGAACGAGCCGCGCTTGAAGCCGGCACTGTTTGGTGGGAGGGCCAACTTTTTTCGGGCATTCCCGACTGGCAGGTGCTGGCCGAGCTGCCTCCGCCGACGCTGACCGAAGAGGAACAGGCGTTTCTTGATGGGCCCACGGAGGAATTGTGCCGAATGGCGCACGAGTGGGAGATCGTCCATACGCTGCAGGACATGCCGCCGGAAGTATGGGCGTTCATACGGGAACAAGGCTTTTTCTCGCTGATCATCCCGAAGGAATACGGCGGCAAGGGATTCTCGCCACTGGCGACCGCCACGATCCTGGCCAAGCTCGCCTCCCGGTGCTCGACCGTGGCCACCACGGTCGGCGTACCCAACTCCCTGGGCCCGGCCGAACTGCTGCTCCACTACGGTACCGAAGCGCAAAAGCAACGCTGGCTTCCGGGTTTGGCGTCAGCCGAGGAAGTACCCTGCTTTGCGCTGACGTCACCTCAAGCCGGTTCAGATGCCACCAGTATCGTCGACAGCGGGGTGGTGTGTCGCGGCGAGTTCGATGGCGAGGAAATCATCGGTATCCGCCTGAACTGGAACAAGCGCTATATCACCCTTGCTCCCGTCGCTACCGTGCTGGGACTCGCTTTCAAGCTCTATGACCCCGAGCACCTGATCGGCGACCGGGACGAATACGGGATCACGGCCGCGCTCGTGCCAACCAATCTCCCGGGTGTGGAGATCGGCCGCCGTCACTTGCCCATTGCCATCCCGTTCCAGAACGGGCCGACCCGTGGCACGGACGTGTTTGTGCCGGTGGACGATATCATCGGCGGACGGGAAATGGCCGGCGAGGGCTGGCGAATGCTGGTGGAACTCTTGAGCGCGGGACGGGGCATCGTCCTGCCCAGCAACGCCGTCGGAGGCGCCATGGCGGCCACCTACGCTACCGGCGCCTACGCGCGAATTCGCAGGCAGTTCAACCAGCCCATCGGCAATTTCCACGGCGTCGGCGAGGCACTGGCGCGGATGACCGGCTATACGTTCATTATGAAAGCAGCGTCCCGGGTCACCTGCGCGGCGCTGAACGCCGGGGAGAACCCGTCCGTACCCACAGCCATTCTCAAGTACCACAACACCGAGATGGCCCGTCGCGTGGTCAACGATGCCATGGATGTTCACGGCGGCAAGGCGGTCATGCGCGGGCCGTCCAACTATCTCGCGACGGGGTACGAGTCCGTTCCCATCTCCATCACCGTGGAAGGGGCAAACATCCTCACCCGCAACCTGATCATCTTCGGCCAGGGCGCGATCCGCTGCCATCCGTATGTCCTTGGGGAGATGGAGGCGGCGGCCGACGAAGATCCGGCGCAGGGGCTCGAAACGTTCGACCGGCTGGTCTTCGGCCACATCGGCTACACGCTCTCCAACGGGTTGCGTGCTTTCGTATCGGGCCTGTCGCACGGGCGCTTGACCAAGGCCCCGGAGCGCGGACCCGCAGCCCGGTACTACCAGCACATCAACCGCTTCAGCGCGGCCTTTGCGCTGGCCTGCGACGCGGCCATGATCACTGTCGGCGGGCAACTGAAACGCAAGGAACAGCTTTCGGCTCGCCTCGGCGACGTCCTGAGCTATCTCTTCCTCGCCTCCATGGTCCTGAAGCACCACGCCGACGCCGGACGACCGGCGGACGACCTGCCTCTGGTGGAATGGAGTTGCCGCACGCTGATGTACAGTGCCCAGGAGCAGCTGGACGGCTTGCTCAGGAATCTGCCGAATCGGTGGGCTGCCCGGTTGGTGCGAATTCTGGTTTTCCCGCTCGGCAAGACGTACTCGCCGCCAGCCGATCGACTGGACCAGGAACTGGCCGAACTCGTCACCCATCCCACTGCAGTGCGGAACCGCTTGTGCGAGGGCATTTACTGGGCGCGGGAAGAGGACAATCCGCTCGGGCTCCTGCAAGACGCCCTCGAACTCTCGGAGCAGGTCAAACCGCTGGAGCTGAAGGTTACCGAGGCGCGCCGCGCCGGGCAGATCAGCCGTTCCGATACGCCCGGACAAATCGACGAAGCCGAACAACAAGGCATTCTCACCGCCTCGGAGGCTGCCGAACTCCGCAAGTTCGACGAAGCCGTCACGAACCTGCTGGCCGTGGACGAATTTGCCGCCGATGAGCTGGGCCCGGGCACGGCGGACCACGCCTCGAATTAGCCCGCCTGTCTCGCGAATCCGAGCAATCGGGCCGCGAGCGTACACGCCCTCATGACTCGCATCGGTGGAATATTCCGGCTCGGACCGCAGGCCGTCGGCCATCGAGTGTTATGCTACATTTGCATTCTTGCGAAGCGGTTGGAGGACAAGCACATGCGCACTGGATTCACGTTGGCTCTCGCATGCAGTTTCGGGCTGGTAGCCTGTGGGGGCGGCGCCCCCGAACCGGAAGCCGAAATGCCGGAGGCACCGGAACCGGAGGCTGCTGCGCCAGCCGCAGCCCTGCCACGTACAGCCGCACCGGAGGGCGCCACGGTGTATTTGATTGCCCCCGGCGACGGCGATGAGGTCACCAGTCCCGTCAACATCGTTTTTGGCTTGAGCGGCGCGGGAGTTGCCCCGGCAGGCATCGTATTTCCGGACAGCGGCCACCACCATTTACTCGTGGACACGGGCATGCCGCCGGAAAACCTTCCGGTACCCACCGACGAAAACCACATCCACTTCGGCCTGGGGCAGAGCGAAGCCATGGTGGAACTGGCGCCGGGCGAACATACGCTGCAACTCATCCTGGCGGATCACTTGCACATTCCTCACGATCCGCCGTTGCTCTCGGAGACCATCACCGTAACCGTGGTGGAGTAGGAGCCAGACGTCGCGAGGCCGGTATCTCGATCGCAGCGTTGACCACCGGCGGCGCGCGAAGCATCGAATTTCAGGACTTGCTCGCATGTACACCCAGTTCTTCGGACTGACCGAGAAACCGTTCTCCATCACCCCGGACCCGCGCTACCTCTACATGAGTCAGCGCCACGCCGATGCATTGGCGCATCTGATCTACGGTATTTCCCAGAGCGGGGGCTTCATCCAGCTCACCGGCGAAGTCGGGACCGGCAAGACCACGCTGGTCCGCAGCCTGTTCGAGCAACTGCCGGACGAGGCGGACGTGGCGCTGATCCTCAATCCCGAGCTGACCACCGAGGAATTCCTTACCGCCATCACCGAGGAGTTGGCCATCGCCCCGCCGGAAGACCGTTCCGTCAAGGCGCTGGTGGACGGATTGAATGCCTATCTGTTGCAGGCGCATGGGCGCGGACGGCGCACCGTGCTGATCGTGGACGAGGCCCAGAACCTGGGTACCGAGATCCTCGAGCAGGTGCGGCTGCTGACCAATCTGGAGACCCCGAAGCAGAAATTGCTGCAGATCATCCTCATCGGGCAACCGGAACTGCGGGAAGTGTTGTCGCGGGATGACATGCGCCAGGTGGCGCAGCGTGTCACCGGACGTTATCACCTCGAACCCCTGGACCAGGCGGATACGACCAAGTATGTCGAACACCGGATGCGCGTGGCAGGTGCTGCCGGGTCCGTCTTCCAGACGGCCGCCGTTCGGGAGATCTACCGCAGGTCCAAGGGAGTGCCCCGGCTTATCAACGTGGTGGCGGACCGGGCGCTTCTGGCGGGGTACGCCCAGGAAACCCGGCGAATCGACCGGCGGCTGGTTCGCCGCGCCGCGGCTGAAGTCTTTGACGACCGCCAGGCCGGGCGCTGGCGAAGGCGGCTCGTTGCGGGTGCGGCGTCGGCGTCGTTCGCGGGGGCTGCCGCGCTTGGAGCAGCGCTTTGGCTAAGCCAGACAGGCGATGAGGCGGAGCAACCGATGGCGTTGGCGACCCCTCCGCCGGCCGTAGCGGCGCCCCGCCTGGCCGAAGCCGCGGAGATTCTCGCCGTGGAGTCGTTCGGGAGCGCGGCCGAGGAAACGGTTCTGCTGTCCGAACTTCTGCCAGACCCCGCCTTGCCGAAGGATACGGCCACGGCCTTTGCGACACTGTTCAACCTGTGGGGAACGTCCTACCTGCCCGGCGGCGACCCCGCCTGCCAGCAGGCCGAGACCCACGAACTGCGGTGCTGGTTCCAGCGGGGATCGTTCGCGTACCTGCGGCGCCTGGACCGCCCGGCGATCCTGAGCCTGATCGGCGACACCGGCGAGCAGTACCAGGTCGTATTGCAGGAACTGGACACCGACACGGCCAGCCTCGCGCTGGGCGATCGCACGTATGAGACGAGTCTGGACGAACTCTCCCGGTACTGGTACGGCGACAGCTTGATCTTGTGGAAACCCGGCGCGGCACAGGGCGATGATCTCGTGCCGGGGATGGCCGGGGAAGGCGTACGCTGGCTGCGCGAGAGCCTGACGCGCATCGGTGGCGAGGCCGGGCCCGGCACCGAATTCGGTGCGGACTCCGCATTCTTCGACAGCACGCTCGAGGAGCGTGTCCGCGCCTATCAACGGGATCGTCGGTTGAGCGTGGACGGAATCGCGGGTACACAGACACAGATTGCCATCAATACGAATCTCGACGTTCCCGGCACTCCGCGGTTGTCCCGGGGTCACTGACATGTCTTTCATACTCGATGCACTGAGAAAGTCGGAGACCGAGCGCCAGAAAGCGGAAGTCCCGGGAATCGGCGATGTGCCCCTGGTTGTGCACCGCAACCATGTACCCCGGTGGACGCTGGGCGTTATCACGGGGCTCTGCGCATGCGTCGGGTTGCTGGTCTGGGCGTGGCTGCGGGACGCCGACCCCGGTTTACCGCCTGACCAATCGAGCGTGGCCGCGTCGACAACGTCGTCGTCCCCCGGCGCTTCCGCGGTGACCCCTGTCGCGCGGCAGACCACTGAAATCAGGGACCTGTCCGTCGAGGCTCAGCAGTCAACCGGGAACGCCACACCGGGTGACGCAGAGGGTCCGTCCGCGCCGTCGGCGATTGCCCGGACGGTGGAGCCGGCAGTCTCGGCCGCGCCCATACGCACGCTGGCGCAGTTTCGCGCTGCCGGCGGCGCACTTCCCGAGCTCAACCTGGAATTGCACGTCTACAGCCCCACCGCCTCGGAACGGTTCGTATTCATCAACTCCGCGAAGTACGTCGAGGGGGAAACGCTGACCGAAGGCCCGCGCCTGGGGGTCATCACCGAGGAGGGTGCGGTGCTCGTCTACCAGCGGCAATCGCTGCTGCTGACGCGAGAATAAACCGCTCGAGAGGCCACACTCGCTGGCGTGTTGTCGCGACCAACTGAATTCACTACCATACCGGCTGCAAACGGTTGCATCCGAACACGCTCAATGCCCACTTATACCTATCAAGTCATCTCAGGCGACGGCCGTGGCGGGGAACGATTCGACGTCGTTCAGAAGATGGCCGACGCACCCCTGGAGGCCCACCCGGACACGGGCGAGCCGGTTCGCCGGGTCATCACCGGCGGGTTGGGTGTCCTCGGCCAACCCGTACGCCGAAGCACGGTGGTGAACAAGTCCCTGGCCGCGGCGACCCCGTGCGGATGCGGCAAGACAGCGCTGGCGCAATTGACACGCCCAGCGAGCCGCGGCCCACGACTCACGACGGACGCTTGCCACGGACACGGCGCCAGGCCGCACAACCACTGAGACCTTCTTCGACCGGGAGGCCAACCATCATGTCAAATCGCGACATCGACACCAATTGGAACTGGACCCGGCCCATCGCCGCGCCCGGGCCGACGGCCGTCGACTTCGAAGCGCGTGTCGATTTCGACCGTCTGCGACGCTTCCGGGTGGCCCGCACCCGGCAGGCGCTGCGCAACTCCCGCCTGGGGGCCATGCTGTGCTTCGACAACAACAACATCCGCTACATCACCAGCAGCGTGATCGGCGAGTGGTCGCGGGACAAGATTTGCCGGTATGCGCTGTTTACGGCGGATTCGGAGCCCTATCTCTGGGATTTCGGCTCCGCGGCGACGCATCACCGCCTGTTTGCCCCCTGGTTGGAACCGGACCGGTGCAAGGCCGGGATGCTGGGCCTGCGCGGGTCCGTTCCCGAGGAAGCGGGGCTCTTCAAGCAGGCTGCCGAGGAGATCAAGCGACTCCTTCAGCAAGAGGGTGTCGCCGGCATGCCCGTCGGAGTCGACATCTGCGAGCCGCCCATGCTGTTCGCCCTGCAGGCCGCGGGGCTCGAGGTGCGCGATGGCCAGCAGGTCATGCTGAACGCCCGCCAGATCAAGAGCATGGACGAGATCGTGCTTCTCAACATGTCCGCCGCCATCGTCGACGGCGCCTACCAGGGGATCTCCGAAGCACTCAAGCCGGGTGCGAGAGAGAACCAGATGGTGGCGCTGGCCAACAAGCTCCTCTACGAGGCGGGTTCCGACGACGTTGAGGCGATCAACGCGGTTTCCGGGGAGCGATGCAGCCCCCATCCGCACAATTTTACCGACCGGATGTACCGCCCGGGCGACCAGGCTTTCTTCGACGTGATCCAGTCCTACATGGGTTACCGCACGTGCTATTACCGCACGCTCAACGTGGGTTCGGCGACAGCGGCGCAGCGCGACGCCTACCGGAGGGCGCGCGAGTGGATCGATATCGCCATCGAGATGGTCCGGCCGGGTGTGACCACCGACAAGATCGCCGCACTCTGGCCCAAGGCGCCCGAATTCGGCTTCGCCAACGAGATGGAAGCCTTCGGGCTGCAATTCGGTCACGGCCTGGGGCTGGCCCTGCACGAGCGCCCCATCATCAGCCGGCTGGTCTCCTTCGACAGTCCCTTCGAGCTGCAGGAGGGCATGGTGTTCGCGCTGGAGACGTACTGCCCGGCGGCCGACGGTAACGGCGCGGCCCGGATCGAGGAAGAGGTCGTGGTGACCCCGGACGGGTGCCGGGTCATTACCCTCTTCCCGGCCCAGGACCTGTTCATCGCCAATGAATACTAGCCTGCGTCTGTCGCCCGGCCACCGCTCGCGCGTGCCCACAGCACATGCTCGCATAATCTCGCGTCGACGCCCTTGCGACGCTCATCGGTGAAATATGCGAACTAACCTGTTCATCGGCGGCGAATGGTGCCCCGCATCCGACGGCCTGACGTTCCCGATCGAAGACCCGTCAACCGAAACCACCATCGCCGAGGTGGCGAGTGCCACGGTAGCGGACGTGACCCGGGCCGTCGAGGTCGCGCACCACGCGGGCCTGGAATGGGCGAAGCGCGCGCCGAGAGAACGCGCCGAGGTGCTCCGGCGCGCCTGGAAACTGCTCACGGAGAACCGCGACACGATCGCCGAGTACATCGTCCGGGAAAACGGCAAGGCGCTGCCCGACGCCTACGGGGAAACCGACTATTCGACCGAGTTCTTTCGCTGGTATTCCGAGGAGGCGGTACGCAACTACGGCGAGATCCTGACCTCGCCCTCGGGCAGCAACCGGATCGTCGTGCTCCATCAGCCCATCGGCGTCAGCGTGCTGGTGACCCCGTGGAACTATCCGGCGGCCATGGCCACGCGCAAGATCGCGCCGGCCATCGCCGCGGGGTGTCCGGTGATACTCAAGCCGGCGTCGGATACGCCGCTGACGGCATTGCTCGTGGCGGAGATCCTCACCGAGGCGGGCGTTCCGCCGGGGGTGATGAACGTGGTGCCATCGCGCCGCTCGGGCGAGGTCGTCGACGCCATGCTGCACCACCCCCTGGCGCGAAAGTTGTCGTTTACCGGCTCCACCGAGGTCGGGCGGGCCCTGTTGCGGGCAGCATCCGACTGCATCGTCGACTGTTCCATGGAACTCGGCGGCAATGCGCCCTTCCTGGTATTCGACGACGCCGACATCGACGAAGCCGTACAGGGCGCGATGCTCGCCAAGATGCGCAACGGCGGCGAAGCCTGTACCGCCGCGAACCGTTTTTACGCCCACCGGAGCATCTACGCAGAGTTCACCGACAAGTTCGCCGCAGCCATGGAGGCCATCAAGGTCGGGCCGGGGCTCGAGCCCGGGGTGGAGTTGGGTCCGATGGTGAACGCCCGGGCAATCAAGGACATCCACCGGCTGGTCGACGATGCAACGTCCCGCGGTTCTGAAGTGCTCACCGGGGGAGCACCCCTGGACCGCGTCGGGCATTACTATCCGCCCACGGTGTTGGCAGAGGTACCCGCAGAAGCCGATATCCTGCGTGAAGAAGTCTTCGGGCCGGTGGCGCCGGTGGTGCCGTTCAGCGATGACGACGAGGTCATCCACGCAGCGAACGACACCGAGTACGGCCTGGTGTCCTATCTCTATACCGGCAACCTCAAGCGCGGCATGGCGGTCTCCGAGCGTCTGGATGCCGGGATGATCGGACTCAATCGTGGCCTGGTCTCGGACCCCGCCGCGCCCTTCGGGGGCACCAAGCAGAGCGGCCTCGGCCGAGAGGGGTCCCACGAAGGCATGATGGAGTATATGGAGACCAAGTACATCGCCGTTGAGTGGTAGCGACGATAGATCGCCGATCCGCTCGCGACGAACATCGGTGAGATATTCTGGCTAGGAAGCAATCGACAGATCCGGAAATCCATAAAGCTCAAGGCGCTGTTTATTCAGTCCCTTCCAGAACACGACGACTCCGTCGAGCATCTCGCAGGCGCTGCGGATAAACAGGTCCTCGTCCACCTCGTGTGCGCCGTAGAACGCTTCCAGTTCGTCCCAGGTATGCTGCGCGTGGGTCTGCTCAAGCTTGGCGTGCCATGTGAAAAAGGCGAGGTTGAGTCCTGGTAAATTCTGACGGAACCTGAACGTCTTCCAACCCTCCACCAGTTCGTCCCAGAACCCGGCCGCCGCCCAGTTCTCCACCGCCCAGGAGGCGGCTTCGGCCACGGTGTAGTCCTCGCTGCCGTAAAGGCGGATGAGTTCGTCGCAGAAGTGCAGGGTCGCCGGCGTGCCGAAGCGGCGCTTGCCCAGGTCTGCCAGGGTCAGGTTCAGGGGCGTCGCCATGCGTAGCAGCAACTCGAAGTGCGCCGCGCCGAAGCGGAACGTGCCGCCCTCGACGCTGCCTACCAGGCTACCGAGTTCCGAGTCGTCCTCCCGCGCACCGCTACGGAAACCGACACCGATTTCATTGGCGAGAATTTCCTTGGATGCCCTCAATTCCTCGATGCTGTCCGCGTTGACCATCTTGCGAAGTTGCGCGAACAGAAACTCGTTGGAAAAGACCGAGAACTGCACCAGGAAGGCGCGAGCTTGCTCCCGGGTGATATCCCCGTCGCGAAACCAGCGGGTATACGGATTGTCGGTGATGACGGAGTGATTCAATACGGTGTTGTTTAGACGCTGCTTGAAGCGCTCGAACGACGGGTTGTCCATGTTTGCGTTCCAGATTGATTGCCTTGGGATTGTATTTTAGCCCAACAGTCGTAGCCGTTGTGGTTATAATCTCATGTAAAATTATCGTAGTTTAGTGTTTTCACCTATTCTATTTCCGTTCGATGGATGGAATGACTAATGCAAAAGACCGATGCGATTGATGTCAGAATCCTGGCCGAACTCCAGGCCGATGCGCGGCTCAGCACGACCGAACTGGCCACGCGGGTGGCGCTGACGACGACGCCATGCGCCAGGCGGGTCCGGCAACTCGAGCAGGCAGGCTACATCAGCGGGTATTTCACGCTGCTGGACCAGAACACCATCGGCCTGCCGGTCAACGCCTTCGTGGAAGTTCGCCTCACGAGGGAGCGGCATGAGGAGGTGGCGGAATTCGAGTCCAGTGTGCGCCGCTACCCCGAAGTCATGGAGTGCTGGGCCATGTCCGGGGGCTACGACTATCTGCTCCGGGTCGTCACCGCGGACCTGCAGGCGTATAACCGTTTCCTGCGCGACAAGCTGGTTTGCCTGTCATGCGTCAATCACGTGGAAACCGGGTTCGGACTGGAACGCGTCCTCGGCCGCACGGCCTTGCCGCTGGATCACCTGACCCGGTTGCCGACCAAGGGAGGAGGCAGGGCTCAATGAAACTGTATCCGTATTTCCTCAGTTCCGCCTCCTACCGGGTTCGCATCGCCCTGAACTTCAAGGGCCTCGACTGCGAACCGGCACTTGATAGCGAGAGGTGACTTGCTTTGAAGCTCTGCCGATTTGACGAAATCAAACTGGGATGCGTCCATGACGATACCGTATTCGACGTGACGGCGGCCCTGGGTGTGCTGCCGCAGGTGCGCTGGCCCCTGCCTTCCCGCGGAGATCTGCTCATCCGCCACCTCGACGCGGTATGCGAACGCGTTCAGGATCTCCTGGCGTCGGCGCCCGGTTACGACCACTCCCGGGTCAAGCTCTACAGCCCCGTGGCCAACCCCACCAAGTTGATCGGCGCGCCGGTCAACTACCAGACGCATATCGATGAAGCCGAGTCCGACGCAGGCATCGTGTTCGACCAACAAAAAATCAAACCCATCAGCGAGTCGCTGTGTTTTCTCAAGGCGGTGTCGTCGCTGGTGGGCCCAGGCGAGGGAATCGTGCGGAGTTTTCCGGGCCGGCGCACCGACCATGAGCTGGAACTCGCAGTGGTGATCGGCCGGGAAACGCGCGGTATCTCTCGCGAACGTGCTCTCGAATGCGTCGCCGGTTACACCATGGGCCTGGATATGACCGTGCGGGGCGGGGAGGATCGCAGCATGCGCAAGTCGGTGGATTCCTATTCCGTGTTGGGACCCTGGCTCACCACGGCGGACGAAATCGAGGATCCGAATAACCTGGACCTGACCCTGAGGCACAACGGCGAGATTCGCCAGGACTCCAATACCCGCCATCTGATATACGATGTGAGTATGTTGATTTCGAAGTGTTCGGAGTTCTATACGCTCCTTCCCGGCGACGTGATCTACACCGGCACGCCGGCGGGTGTCGGGCCCGTTCAGCCCGGGGACGTGTTGGACTGCGAGATCCAGGGGATTGGCGCGATGCGAGTCCCGATACGTTAGCCTCAACAGGACGATTCCGTGGCGACAAAACCGAACCCGAGACATGTGCATGTCGAGACGGCCGCGCTCCGCGGGACCTATCCCGATTTCTATGCCGAGTTGAAGAACACCCGCCTTTGGCCGCTATGGGAAGCGATCAATGAATTCAGCGCCAAGTCGGTACCCGGTTCGGCCATGCTTCCGGCGCTCTGGCGATACGGCGATGTCCGCCCGCTGGTCATGGAGAGCGCCGACATACTCGCCCCGGAGGAAGCGGAACGACGGGTGCTTGCGCTGATGAATCCGGGGCTGGATCCGCTGATGGCCGTGACGCCGACGATCTACGCCGGTTATCAGTTGCTCATGCCGGGCGAGGCCGCGCCGTCTCATCGACACAGCCCGGCGGCGTTCCGGTTCATCCTGGAAGGCGGGGGCGCCTACACAGCGGTGAACGGCGAGCGAACCTACATGTATCCCGGGGATTTCGTGGTCACACCCTCGAGAACCTGGCACGATCACGGCAACGATACCGATACGCCGATGATCTGGCTCGATGGGCTGGACTGGCCGCTCACGAACAAGCTCGGGCTGACGTACTTTGAGGCGTTTCCGGAATTCCAGCACCCTGAAACGCGTCCGCCGGGCGATTCCACCGTCCGCTACGGGATGGGCGTTACGCCCCTGGAACACGGGCACCGGGCCGGGCACACCCCGATCGTCAACTACACCTATGCACGGACCCGAGAGGCGTTGGCCGCGATCAGCCGGTCGGACGACCCGGACCCCTGCCACGGCGTGAAGACACGCTATACCAATCCGCTGAACGGAGACGACGCCATATTGACCCTGTCGGCCTTTCTGCAGCTCTTGCCCGCGGGATTCCGCGGCGCGCCCTATCGGCAGTCGGATGCCTGCGTGTATTCGGTCGTCGAGGGCTACGGGCGCACGGAAATCGGCGATCTCGTGTTTGAATGGGGACCGAAGGACTCTTTCGCGATACCCATCTGGGCGCAACACCGCCACATCTGCGCAGATGAAGACGCGGTGCTGTTCAGCTTTTCCGACCGGGGGCTGCAGGAAAAACTCGGGCTGTGGCGAGATGAACGGCCGGGGGACATTGGTCAGGCGGGCACGCCCGCGGCAACCGAGGCCTAGCCTCAAATTCGGGACTGGCGTCTTGTTCGACTTCGATCTCAACCGCCGGCTTGCGGCAGAATTCATCGGCACCGCCATGCTGCTCGCCGTGGTAGTCGGCTCCGGGATCATGGCCGAGAACCTGGCCGGCGGGAACGTAGCCATCGCACTGCTCGGCAACACCATCGCGACCGGCGCCATTCCGGTGGTGTTGATCCTGATTTTCGGCTCGATCTCGGGCGCGCATTTCAATCCGGCCGTAACCTTCGCCTTCCTGCTCAGGCGCGAGATCGGCAAGCCGGACGCCGCGGCCTACGTGACCGTCCAGGTCGGCGGCGGCGTGGCAGGCGTGCTGGTGGCACACCTGATGTTCGATGAACCCCTGCTCATGCTCGGTGGTACGGAGCGCACCGGCATCGGTCAGTGGACCGGCGAAGCCGTCGCCACGTTCGGCGTGGTTGGCGCGGAGCGATACCGCATCGCCACCCGCGACTCGCTAATAATCAACCAACGACCGAGCCGATACGCTATCGAGGGTTATCGTGACTCAGCGCGGTGTCGTGCATCATCGGCAGATCGCGATCGATGCAGCGCGGCGCCTGAAGGATCTCGATGTCGGTGAGCGTTGCCGTGCGGGGGCGCATCGCCCAGGGCTCGGCCAGGACCGCCGGATCGTGGGCCGTGGCCTGCCACTCAAGCGTGTCGCCCGTCCGGGTCAAGCGCTCGACGACCCGCAGATCGGTCGTGTGGAAAGAACCATCGTCGATCAACCAGGTTTCGTCATTGAAGTTGACCGTCTCGACGACCAGCGTATCCCCTTCCCAATGTCCTGTGGAATCCCCCAGGTAGGTCGCTTCGACATCCGTCCGGTGGCCGCGGCCGTCGGTCGGAATAACCCGGAAGAAGTTGCCGACCACATCGTCGTACAGGAATACGAGTTGGCTTGAAGTCTGTACGATCTTGTCCGGCGCACCGATCCGCGGCAGTCCGGGATTTACGCACCTGAGTAGTGGATCCTCTTCAACTTGCCGAGCGTTCAGGTCGTTGACTCTCGCCATGTACTCGGGCTTGTAGCTCGGCCGGTCGGGCGGCGGACGTTGCCTGTTGGAGCCTTCCGGCGGCGAAGGCTGCTCCAGTTCTTCACAAGCAAACAGACATATGGATGCACCCAGCGCTTGGGGCCTCAGGAAGCCGGTCGTCCCGCCAGTATCCCAGACACCGTTAAGGTCGGGAGTTCCGTCCGCCAATCGCGGAGTCGTCCCGACTACATCTGTCGAATCCGGTGACTGCGCCCGGAGCGTTACCGTGGACAGGGACAACGCAGTCAAGATTGCCGCGGCCAGAACGCAGTTAATTCCCAAGCGGTCGTTCATGGCATCCACCTCACTCTTCGGATACCGACGGCTGACTCGAGCCTGCGTCCACCTGCTCGTTGGCGAGCTGATAGAAATGGCCCTCCGCGTAAGTGATTCGGTGGACCCAGCCCATCCTCGGGTCCCCGTGGGCGACGATGCCGGTCACGGAAACGGGCTCGCCGCTCCCCATCAGCATGGCCTTGTCGATCCCCGCCCGGCGCATGAACGCCGTTGGCACCGTTTCAAGTCGCCACGCCGTTACGTTTCCATCTTCAGCGGTCACGTCGAGATGCACGAAGACGTGGGGGTTGATCCACTCGACCTCCGTGACCGTGCCCGTGAGCGTGAATCGTTGTTCCGGGTCAAATACGCCCCACACCGAATGGTGCGCAAGCGCTGACGATGCAGTGCCCGCCAATGCCAGCGCTGACAATGCAGTAGACCAGTGCCGTCTCATTGCCGTCCCCCTTCGATTTCGGATGGCCGTCAAGTTCAATTCTACCCGGGTGGCGACCTCTTTTGCAGCCGTACCGGCGCGGCAACCGGGTTTGCGTCCTTCGCGTCTACGACATCCGTGTCGCTGTCAGTCCGCTCCCGGCGGCGATCCGTACTGCAACACGCGTACTTTCTCGAGCGTGATCAACCCGCTGGACATCATCTTGTCAAGCACCGGCAGAAAGCTCTGGATCTTCTCTTCGGAGTCGACGATCTCGACCACCATCGGGAGGTCGTCGGAGAGATCGAGAAGCTTCGCTGTGTGCAGCACGGTGCTGCAGCCATAACCGATGAGCCCGCGAAGCACGGTGGCTCCAGCCAACCCGTGTTCTCGGGCCGTGGTGACGATCAACGTGCCCCAGGGGAACGTGACACCCATATGGCGCGCGGCCAGGCCCGAGCAGCCGTACCGGGCCATGCCGCCCAGCGCACTGCCCAATCCAACCCAAAGGTAGTTCACGCCGCGGGCACAACGCCGCGATGTCGCAAGTCGTCTCGCTCGGCTTGCATCTCATGGTCCGGATGTCGGCTCGCCGAATACCGTCGGCAATTACCTGGAAGTCCTTGCGTCGCGCTGACGGCGATATTCGGCCAACAGCTCGTCGATAACTCTGCTGCGTTCCGCGAGCCGGCCGTCGCCCCCGCCGAGGTCCGTGCCGTCGGCGAGCCTGACCGTATCCCAGCCCATCATGTTGTCTCCGTAGCGCGACGGATTGCCGACGACGGTGATCCGATCGCCCGGTTTCAACCGGTCCGCGGTCCACCCGGAGCGCCGGAGCGCCACGGATGCATCCCCTTCGGCCATCCAGGTTTCGGTATCCCCTGCTTCGGTCGTGACCTCGAGGTAGACGCGAACATGGGGATTGACGAAACGGAACTCCCGGACCACGCCGGAGACCTGCACGATTTCGTCCTGTCGATAGTGAGCCGCGAAGTTGTGGTGTGCCCAAACCGGCGGCACGGTCACTAGTGCCGCGAGCGCGAAAATCAAACCTGATCTCGTTGTCATCGATCTACCCCTAGAACTGCCCGGATATCACGTCACAGGGCGCTCGGTCCAGCTCCACGTCCGGTGTCAGCACCCGTGGACGCCTGATCGTCAGGGGAGCGCTCAACATCACCGGATCGTAAACCGTCAGCGTCATGTTCAGGTTGCGGCCATCCGGGCCCAACGTGTAGCGCTCGACGCCCCTCGCCTGATCGCTGTTGTGGATCGCCAGCCCGTCATCCACCAGGTTCGCCGTCACGTTAGCGGTCTCGATCACCAGCGTCTCCCCTTCCCACCAGCCGATGGAGTGACCGACCGACATCTTCGCGTCATCATCGGGGTGCCCGCGGCCGTCCATGTACACCGTGCGATCCACGGAGAGATCCTCCCCCTCGATCACGATGCGGTCGTCATGCATCTCGAAAGAAATCGGATCGGAATGAACGATCGTGCGGAAGGCGCCGAAACGCTCGCACTGGATCGCGGGGTCGTCGGCGAGATCGTAGGCCGAGGCATACTCGCGGCCGAAGTCACTCAGCCGGTCGGTGACGATCGTTTGCGTATGTTCCTCAAGTGCCCGGATGATGTCCTGGGCCGACATGCGATCGTTGCCCGGATCGTCCAGCAGAGACCGCATATGGTCGTATGTCTCAATCGCGCAGCGACAGGACAGCATGCCTTCCAGGTCCCAGGCCGGGTTTCCCAGCGTATCGATGC
The DNA here is from genome assembly GCA_047516145.1 of Gammaproteobacteria bacterium. Taxonomy (GTDB): domain Bacteria; phylum Pseudomonadota; class Gammaproteobacteria; order Steroidobacterales; family Rariloculaceae; genus UBA6522. The sequence continues at coordinate 11,606 of JAKZVH010000365.1, read as the reverse complement.
TGTTCGTGCTCCAAACCCCGGTGAGATCCACTGGCGTACCTTCCTGCCCATGGGTCGATCCGCTGCAGACAAGCAGCGCGAATGCGAAGGCTGACGGGACGAGTCCCCTGCTACTCATGGTCGTCCATTGGCGGCGCTCTGAATCGGAAACCCTTCACCACGAACAACATACCCCGTAGAGTCTGGATTTCCACCCGATTCCATCATATATCAGCAATCCGGGCACGTCTCGTGCCAGATGCCGAATATAGCCCGGTGTCGCGGCTCAAGGTTTCACCGGCGAGGCGCCCGACGGGCAAGGTGCGAGGAGGGAAAACAATAGGCAATTTGGACCGACGCGCAACGCAGTCGGCAGGGATGACACGCCTGTCGAATGCAGTGGAAATTTTCCACGGGCTGCTAAACTACCGCCGCGTCTGTGGAACATCGTGATGGAACTACTCGAAGCGCTGAGCGAACAAGCCGGCTTTATCAACGCCGAGGTGATCCCGTGGGTGCTGAGGCTCGTCATGATGGGACTCGGCCTGTCGCTGACCGCGGCCGATTTCAAGCGTGTCATCGTGTTTCCCAAGGCCGCGACGATCGGCCTCGTCGCCCAGCTCATCGGGCTTCCGGTCGCGGCGTTCGTGCTTGCGATGCTGTTCAACGCGCCGCCCGCGATCGCCGTCGGCCTCGTCATACTCGCCGCGTGCCCCAGCGGTGTCACGGCGAATGCGTACAGCTTCGCGGCGCGCGCCGACGTCCCGCTCTGCGTGACGCTGTCGGCGATCACGAGCGTCGTCACCGTCTTCACGATCCCGTTCCTCATCAATCTGGCGCTCAGCGTGTTTGCGACCGAAGGACAGCTCGACGCGCTGCCGGTCGGGAACATGCTCGGCAACCTCATGTCGATCACGCTCCTGCCGCTCTTGCTCGGCATGCTGATTCGATACCGGTTCGCGGATGCCGCCGAGAAGGCGGTCGAGCCGATCCGCAAGGGCATCCTCTGGCTCATGATCATCGTGCTGTTGCTCGGCGTCATTTCGAGCTACCGGGACCTCCTCGAATACTGGGCAGTGGCGGGGCTCCTCGTGATCGTCATGAACCTGCTGACGATGGGGCTCGGCTATGGGGCGGCAAAGGCATTCAAGCTGCCGCAGCCACAGGTTGTGACGATAACGTTCGAAGTCGGCGTGCAGAACCTCGCGCTTTCTTTCGCGATCACGTTCAACATCCTGCAGCGTCCCGACCTCGCGATTGCCGGGCTCATTTACGCGGTCGTCATGCCGGCGACGGCGCTGGCGTTCGTCTCGATCGCGCGGCGACTTCTGGCCGCCGACGAACGCGCATCCGCAGCGGCGGACGCAAGCGCCTAGCCCGCAAGCCTCACCGATAATGGAATGGAACCTGATTGTGACGGTTACGGGCTAGAAGCGGTAGATCAAGCCTAAACTGACCACTTGCGTCTCGTAGTAGTTTTCATAGACAGCATCAAAGCCGTTACCAATGATGTTGTGCTTCAGGCCAAATTCATTGAATAGATCCGTGACTGCGAGTACGAGTTCACCGCTGTCTTGAAAGACCGGTTTGGAAACACCTATATCGAGGGACGAGCGGGCATCCTGAGTTCCCTGGGCAATATTCCTCTCCGCATAGTAGACGGCGGATACCTGAAGCTGCATGCCGTTGCGAAAGGTAGCCGAATTGGTGAGCGAAAGATCCCAGGTGTTGTCTTGCGAGCGTTGCACATGGAACGGCCGTTGGATCGGAAACAACAGTGTCACTTGATCCGCGTCGATCGTATTGTCATACCAGTTGATGCTGCCGGACAGTTCCCAGCGGTCGCTCACGTCTTGCGACACGATAAGTTCCACGCCGGTCTGATCGCCCGTGCCGACGTTTTGATAGATTCGGTTGACGATGTCGTAGTCGGTGCTGGTCGGGTCGATCGCAAACACGCGGACGAATGGATCGTCGATGTTGCGAAAATAGGCCGACGCGATCACTGAGCCGTTGTTCCAGAGATGTTCATAGGACAATTCGAACGTCTCCGTGAATTGGGGCCTCAGGTAGGGATTGCCGACCTTCAGTATCTCGGGATCGTCGTATTTCGGAAATATCCTGAGTTCTGCTTCCCCCGGCCGGTCGACCCGATTGTTGTAGAAGGCGGCCAAACTGTTTCGGCCATCGATATGGTAGGTCAATCGGACATTGGGATACGCCTTGAAATAGTCGTACGCGTCGCTCTGTTCGTAGTATTCGTTCCGGGGAGACAGATCGTAGTAGACGTCCGTTTGCTCGATCCGTACACCGGCTTCCACCGAGTATCGCTCCTTTTCATGTACATAGTTGGCATACCCGGCGTAGATATCTTCTCCCCATTCCGACCAGTCGCCGAGCCCGTGGTAGATCACCGAACCCGTACCCCGTCCAACGTTGTATGCCACGGGGATCCACCGGCGTTGCAACCGGGCGCCCGTTTCGATCCTGCCGCTGGGTAACGGACGGACATAATCGATCTGCAACGGCACGGCGTTCTCTTCAGCGTCCAGATGGGTCATATCCGTACCCACGCGAACCGACGAAATCTCGTTCAGGAAATACGCTTCATCCTCCCAGCCCCGAGTGAATTGCAGGCTGGTGCTAAGCACATGACCCGGCTCATCGAACCGACGCTCGTAGTCCAATGCGACGTTGAAATATCCCGTATCTTCCTTTTCTTCCCAGAACCAGAACCTGTTCCGCTGCATCGTGGCGGCATCGACAAACGGAATCTGCGCCACGTCGGTGTGTGTCTCGAAGTCAAGCACTGCCGACACGGAGAAGTCCCGGCTCTGGTCGAGCTGCCAATCCACTCCGCTGCTGACGATGTATTGCTCCTGGTCACGGTTCTCGGGCACTTGTGACATGATCACCCGGCCATTGTCATAGACACGCGTGGTGAACTCGTTGTTGGGGAGGTCGTCCTGAACGAGAAATTCGGACTGGAGAAAAAAGCGCCTTCGCGGCGTGTTGTAAGACAGATTGAAGCTGGGGATGATTTTATTGTTATTGGAAAAACTGCCAAGTTCCGTCGGCAGATCCTCCCTGCGCTTCGATAGCGTTCCAACACCCAACGTCAGGCCCGCGTCGATGTTCAGTCCTTCTTCACGGTCCTGGCGGAAGACGATATTGATGATGCCTGCCATGCCTGAAGCGTCGTAGGCCGCCGAAGGATTGTTGATGATTTCGATGCTCTCGATGTTCCCGGCGGGCACGCTATCCAATCCGGACTGATTGCCAAATCCCGTCAGGCTCGAGAACTTGCCGTCGACAAGAATGGAGACCCGATCGCTCCCGCGTAGCAGCACGCGTCCTTCCTGGTCCACTGTCACCCCAGGCAAGCCCCGCATGGCGTCCAGCAAGGATCCCGTGGCGCCAACGAGATTGTCCTCCATATTGTAGATTCGACGGTCCAGCGTGGCTTCGAGAATCTGCTGCCTGCCGGTGGCAATCACTTCCTCTATCGCCCCTGACGAGGGTTGCAACTCCATTTCCCCGAGATCGAATATTTCGTTCAAACCGCCAACCACAAGCGGCATTTCGGCGGCCGAATATCCGAGAAACCCTGCTGCGATCAGATACCGCCCTTCCGGCAAACCCGAGACGACGAAGCGCCCTTCAGCATCGCTCAGTGCGCCAGTCACCGCCAAACCATCCGCGGCCTGGGTCACGGTTACCGTGGCATAGGGCAGCGGCAGCTGCGTCTGCGCGTCGATCGCTCGCCCCGAAACCGTCGCCTCGATCTGTGCGGTAGCCTGTACCGAGATTATCGAAAGCACCGTCAGAACGCACAATCTATTCATGGCCATGGCTCCAGCCGAACCCGAGGCACCGCTACGAAGTCTGGACCGGGCGTCAGCAACGGGAGACGGCTCGGCGTGTGCCCATGCGTTTGGAACCTCGGTTCGCCGCGCGGGTGGCCGAGCCGGGATTCTCAATTTCCCGCCATGTAGTCCACTGCCAAGTGGCTGAGCACCCGCACACCGGTATTGAGCGCCGCTTCATCGACGTGGAACAGCGGCGAATGGTTACTGGGCGCGGTGGCGGCATCCACGCCGGGCGGCGTAACGCCGAGTCCGAGGTAGAGGCCGGGAACCTCCAGCGCGAAAAACGAGAAATCCTCGGCACCGGTTTGAGGGATCGTTTCGATCATGCGTTCACGGCCGACGACGCGTTCGATCGTGGGCAACATCCGCTCGGTCAACTCCGGATCATTGGCAGTCACCGGATACAGCTCCATGATCTCGAGATCCGCCCGCGCGCCCGCCGCCTCTGCGATGTTGGTGACCGTCGTGTGCAGACGCTCATGGATGCTTTCGCGGATCCCCATGTCGAGATTGCGGATCGTGCCGATCAGTTCCACCGAATCGGGGACGATGTTCGTGCGGATCCCGCCGTTGATTGCGCCGAAGGAAATCACCGCCGGCGCCCGCGTCAGATCGATCTGGCGGCTGACGATGGTCTGCACGCCGATGATGATCTGCGCGGCGACAACGATCGGATCGATGCCGTTCCACGGACGCGCCCCGTGGGTCTGACGACCGTGTACGGTGAGCTGGAAGGAATCCACGCTGGCCATGATCGGGCCGGACCGGTAGCCGATCTCCCCGGTGTTCAGGTTCGAGAACGAATGCATTCCGAAGATCGCGTCCGGCGCGTACCGCTCGAACAGGCCCTCCTTCAGCATCAGCTCCGCGCCGCCTTCCTCTCCCTCCGGGGCGCCTTCCTCGGCGGGCTGGAATATGAACAACACCGATCCGGGCAACTCGTCCCCCATCGCCACCAGGTTCCGCGCCACACCCAACACCATCGCCATGTGCGTGTCGTGACCGCAGGCGTGCATCACACCCACCTCCTGGCCCCGATACTCGGCTTTCACGGTGGAAGCAAACGGCAGGTCGGAGACTTCGGTCACCGGCAACCCGTCCATGTCCGCGCGGATCGCCACCAGCGGCCGCTCCCGCGCGCCGCGCAAGTACGCCACCACCCCGGTGTGGGCAATCCCGGTTTCCACCTCGAGCCCCATGTCGCGCAGCGCACCGGCGACCGCCCCGGCAGTGCGAAACTCCCGGTTGCTGAGCTCCGGGCGCTCGTGAAATTCCCGCCGCCAGGCGATGACCTGTGCCTCGCCCTCGGCCGAGAGCCGATCGATCGGCCCGTCCTGGGCACCGGCGGTCTGAGAGATCAGGCAGCCAGGCGCCAGGATCGCCGCCAGCCAATACGTTCGGAAAAGGAATTCCGGGGTCGCGAGTGGGTTGATCATGAGTGCTTGAACTGCGTGCACCGAACCGGGTTCAGCACGTTAGAGGCCGATGCCCTCGACGAGCACCTCGGCGCTGCTGAAGCGCTTCCGTGGCACGTGGTTTTGTGTCGCTGTCGATTCGGGCACACGTATCGGCACTCAGTGTTGATGCTTTCCCATGGCGTGAATCTAATGTAGCTTCACAGACCAACCTTAGCAACGCCCCTTACCGGAGAACCTTGAAAGACCGAGGTGGTTCAGGGCCTGTCCCTCTGTTTGCTCTCACTCGCCACCCAGCGAACCGCCTGGACCTTGAGATGCAGCCCCTCGCGTTTCTGCAGTTGGGCGATGATCTCGAACAGGTTCCGAGCCTGTGGATTACCGTTGGGGCCGAACATTCGCATCAGGCTCTTGGGTGATTTGTCGGTCAACTCACCTAACGCCTGAAAGCCAATGGTGGCATTGATGTAGTCGCGCAACACCGACCGACCGACGTCGACTTCACCCGAAATCAGGCACTCCACGCCTTCCTTGAGCAGTTCCTCGCGGAAGATCGTATCACGCTCGATACGCGCCTGGATCGTCTCCTTGAAGTGCCGTGTAAGGGGCATAACTCTCAAAAATTCCCTTTGGTGTTGGAGAAGTTGCCCCACTCCATCCGCGCCAGCGCTATCGCCACCTTGGCTGCAGCTTGAGCGTTAAGCCGCTTGAACCAGTTAGCGTACGGACTACGGCCTGCGGAATCGATGTACTCCCTGATCTCTATCATCAATGAAAGGTAACGAATTAGTTACTATGTAGCAGGTCTACCGATATGTGTCTACCATGCTAGCGGCTGCAGGATTCTGAACCCAACACCCAAATCTTCGCTCTCGGCTGACAAATGTCGGGCACAAACGGCAGTCAGAATCTAGAGTCCGGTATGACGGCCGCGCCAAGTTCCCCGGGGGACCTACTTCGGCGCCGCAGTGGACCCCCTGACCACGAGCCGCGGCGCCAGGCGCAGTTGCTTGACCGGCGCGTCCGGTTGACGAATCCGTTCCAGCAAGAGTTCGGCGGCCTGGATGCCGAGATCATCCAGCGGTATGTGCAACGTCGTGAGCGGCGGGTCGAAACGGTCCACGAAGGGCATGTCGTTGAACCCGGTGACCGAGATATCGTCGGGGCATTTCAGGCCGCGGGCGCGCATCGCATCGTAGCAACCCAGCGCCAGCAGGTCGTTAGCGGTAAGCACGGCGGTTAAGTTGCGGTCACGGTCGAGGATACGCCCGAACGCGCTCTCGCCGGCGGCCTCGGAGTAGGCCCGCGCGTTGGCGACCAGGTTGCGGTCCACCTCCAGGCCGGAGCGCCTGCATTTTTGGACGAAGGTTCGATAGCGTACGTACCCGGTGGAGGTGTTCTGCGGACCGCCCACGTAGGCGATCCGGCGATGGCCCAGGTTTCGCAGGTGGTCTACCGCAAGCTCGATGCCGAGTTCATCGTCGTTGATGACGGCCGCCACGTTGTGCTTGTCGACCGTGCGGTTGACCAGCACCATGGGAATGGCCATTTCGATGCATTCGTCGACGATGGGATCCTTTCTCCGGGCAGCCGCAATGATAAGGCCGTCGACGCGGCGGGTCTTCATATTGTCGATGATGCTCCGCTCGGTGTGCCCGCGGGTGCCGGAGTCGGCCAGGATCGCGTTGTATCCTGCGACGTCGAGCGTGTGCTCCACGCCCCGGACGATGGGTGGGAATACCGGGTTGGTGATATCCGGAAGCACGATGCCGACGGTGTAGGTCGTCTGCGTCCTGAGACCCGATGCCAGCGGATTTCGCCGATAGCCCAGTTCCTCGGCCACGCGCATGATCTTGCGGACGAGGCGGTCCGAAACCATGGACCGGGTCGCGGGATTCAGAACCCGTGAAACCGTGGAGGGATGCACGCCGACGCGACGCGCAACGTCCTTGATATTTGCCGGAGGGGGCACCATCGCTCGATCATAGGCGGCGCGGGTAAGCGCGACAAGCCGCGGCCGGGACCGTACGACACCTGACCGAGCCCGAATAATCCACCGATTTTCGTCACGTGGACAGCGCGGCGCCGCGGGGGCGCCACCGCAGGAGATCGCCGGGAGATTCGGACCGGGTGTCCCAACCGTCGTCTACCGAGCCCGCCGTTTCGCTTGCGACGGCCGCTGCGTTGTCCTAATCTCTGCAAACGATTGCAGAACCCTGCAGACAGAGCCTTGGAGCGAAAATAGTGGTCGATATGAAACAATACACTCTCGGCTGGATCGGCGCCGGACGCATGGGCTACCCCATGGCGAGACGCCTGCTGGATGCGGGCAGCGACGTGACCGTCTATAACCGCACCCGCAGCAAGGCGGAGCCCCTTACCGAGTCCGGCGGCAAGATCGTCGATACCCCAAAGGACCTGGCGGATCGGGACATCGTCTTCACGATGGTCTCCACATCGGACGATCTGATCTCGGTCACGTTCGGCGACAATGGCCTGCTCACCGGCGCCGATCGCCCGAAACTCCTGATCGAATGCTCCAGCATTTCCGAGGAAGCCTCGGCGGTGGTTCGTTCGCGGGCAGCGGCAATCGGCGTGCAGATGCTGGCCTCTCCGGTCAGCGGCAACGGCAAGGTCGTCAAGGCGGGCAAGCTCACCATCGTCACGTCAGGGCCGCGATCCGCATTCGACATGGCCGAACCGTACCTGGATGCCCTCGGCCGGGGCGTCACCTACGTCGGCGAGGGCGAACTCTCGCGGATGGTGAAGATCTGTCACAACCTGCTGCTCGGCGTCTACACGCAGTGCCTCGCGGAGATCACCGTTCTCGCCGAGAAGGGGGGCGTCAGCCGTCACAATTTCCTCGACTTCATCAACAACAGCGTGATGGGCGCGATGTTCTCTCGCTACAAGACCCCGGCCTTTGTCAGCCTGGACATGACACCCACCTTTACCCCCGAGTTACTGCGCAAGGACCTCGACCTGGGACTCAAGGTCGGCGAACAGCTTGGCGTTCCGCTGCCGTTGACCCAGGTCACGCGGGACCTGGTGCAACGGACGCTGGACGCCGGGCATGGGGGCCGGGATTTCGCCGTGCTCCTGGAAGAGCAGGCCAAGGCGTCGGGATTGACGCTCACACCCGAAGACGTCCGGATCAGCGACGGACTTTAACCGGAGATACGAATCCCTCGTAAGCTTGCCAACGCCCATGACGCTCGCATGGCTGCGCGCGTGCGCCCTTGCGACGACTATCGAGTGAGGCATGCGGGCTAGGAAACTTTCGCTCGCCGCGATCGGCCCGGGGCTGCTGCTGGCCGCCACCGGTGTCGGCGGCGGGGACATGGCTACCGGCACCTTTGTGGGCAGCCTGCTCGGAACGGCCGTGCTCTGGGCAGTCGTGGTGGGCGCCTTTCTCAAGTTCGTGGTGACCGAAGGCATCGCCCGCTGGCAGTTGGCCACCGGCAATACGTTCCTGGAAGGGCTCGTCGGCACGCTCGGGCCGGCGGTCATCTGGGTCTTCCTGCCTTATCTGTTGCTGTGGACGCTCTTCGTCGGCTCGGCGCAGATGAGCGCCTGCGGGATTGCGCTCTATGCATTGTTCCCGTTCTTCGACGACCCGGATCGCGGCAAGATCATCTTCGGCATGATATCCAGCCTTGCCGGGATCGGCCTCGTACTGAAGGGCGGGTACCGGCTCTTCGAGGTCGTGATGCGAGTATGCATCGCGGTCATGCTCGTCACCGTGGTGATCACGGCAGCGGCGCTCTGGCCCGGAACGGGGGTTGTGCTCCGGGGCCTCCTGGTCCCATCCATCCCGGATTTCAGCGGCCTGGGACTGACCTGGACCGTGGCGCTCATCGGCGGCATCGGCGGGACGCTGACGGTGCTCTCGTATGGCTATTGGCTGCGGGAGGCAGGGCGCACCGGGCCGGAGGACCTGTGGATCTGCCGCATCGACCTGGGCGCCGGCTACCTGATGACGGCGGTCTTCGGCCTCGCCATGGTGATCGTCGGCAGCACGGTGGAGATCGAAGGCCAGGGCACGACACTGCTGGTGACGCTGGCGGAGCGGCTGGAAGGACCGCTGGGCGTGTGGGGCAAGTGGCTGTTCCTCATCGGCGCATTCGGTACGGTATTCAGCAGCCTGCTGGGGGTGTGGCAGGCGGTGCCGTACCTCTTCGCCGACTGCTGGCGGTTGACACGAGCCCGCGTCGAACCGGGCGTGGCGCCAGCGGTGGATACGTCGAGCGTACCCTACCGCGCGTACCTGTTTGCCATCGGCATCATCCCCATGGTCGGGCTCTTCTGGGGCTTCCAGCAGGTGCAGCTGTTCTACACCGTGACGGGCGCGATGTTCTTCCCGTTCCTTGCGCTTGCGCTCCTGATCTGGAACGGTCGCTCGGACTGGGTCGGCGCGAAGTTCAGGAATCGGCCGACAACTTCAGCGGCGCTCATCGGGGTGCTGGTATTTTTCTCCTGGCTGGGCCTGCGCAACGTATTCTAGCAGCCCGTGGCAAAAGTCCCGCGTCGCACCGAGACCGGCGGGCGCCCCCGCCACAGCAAGAGAATTTGCAGCCGCTGTTGAAGATTGGTCGGCTATGCAGGCTCAGTCGGCCGGCTCCATCCTCACAATGTCGGTGAGCCCGCCGGCACGATTGTCCACTGCCAGATAGATGAAGCCGTCGGGCCCCTGACGGACGTCTCGAATACGCAGCTCGCCGTGGAGCAATGACTCGCGGGTCATCACGCGCCCGTCCTCGGTGCTGACCCGCGACAGCCGCTGATGCACCGCGGCAAGTCCGCCGGCAAAGATGTCGCCGCGCCACTCGGGGAACGCGTCGCCGTCGTAGATCATCAGCCCGGAGGCGCCGATGGAAGGTTTCCAGAACGTCTTCGGCTGCTCCATGCCCTCGCGCTCAACGTTGGCGTGGATCGGTATTCCCGTGCGGTAGTTCACGCCGTAGCCAATCACCGGCCAACCGTAATTGCGGCCGGGTTGGATCAGGTTGAGTTCGTCACCGCCCTGGGGGCCGTGTTCCGTCGCCCACAGCTCCCCGGTTTCAGGGTGAAATGCCAGCCCCTGCGGGTTGCGGTGACCGTAGCTCCAGATCTCGGGCAACACGTCGGAGCGACCCACAAAGGGATTGTCCTCGGGCACGGAACCGTCATCCATGAGGCGGATGATCGTGCCGAAGTGGGTGCTCGTATCCTGCGCCGGGTGATTTTCCAGGTCGCCCGTCGGCGGCGACTGCCGGTCGCCCACCGACATGAACAGGTAGCCGTCCTCGTCGAAGGCGATCTTCGCGCCGAAGTGCCCGCCCCGCTCGTTCCAGGCGTTGGCCTCAAAGATTTCCTCGACATCGTTGAGCTTGTCGTTCTCGAACCGGGCGCGAATCAGCGCGGTCGTACCGCGCGAACCATCGGGCTTGGAATAGGTCAGGTAGACGATGCGGTTGTTCTCGAAATCAGGATGCAGCGCGATCTCCTGAAGCCCGCCCTGGTTCACGGCTCGAACTTCCGGCACACCTTCCACGTGCAGTGGCAACAGTTTTCCGTCCCGAATGATCCTGAGTCGTCCGGGGCGCTCTGTGACCAGGACATCGCCGTCCAGTGTAAACGCGATGCTCCAGGGATGCTGCAGATCCTCCGCCACTGTCACGAGGCGAAAGTCGTGTTCCGCGGATTCGTAGACCTGCGCCTGGGCAGAAACAGCGATGAATGCCGCGAGGCACGCGAGGCCCCCCAGCGCGACGAGAGATGAAGTACGACGAGTCATGCGAGCCCCCTCGCTGGATTCGGTGGTTTTCCGCTGGATTATTGCACGAACGGGTTTAACCCGGAAATCTCACCAACCTATCTTCCGCGGCCTCCGACAGGTATTCGAGTCAGCCCACGCGCCCGCGGTGCCCTCTCCAGGCTTTTGTGGCCGGCGCTATCGACTCCAAGTCAGCCCACGCGCCCGCGGTGCCCTCTTCGGCATGCCAACTGGAGAAATCGTTCGTGAAAGTCAGCCCACGCGCCCGCGGTGCCCTCTCTGTTCCAGGTACCGGAACAGGAGCGAGAGGCTGAAGCACAGTCCGAAATAAATTATCGCGGTGGTGATCCACGCTTCAAAGATCGTCCGGGTCGACGCCACCAGCTCCAGGGTCTTGTAGGTCAGTTCCTGCACCGAGATCAGCGAGATGATCGAGCTGTCCTTGATCAGCGTGATGAACTGGTTGGCCAGCGGTGGCACCACCCGTTTCATCGCCTGCGGCAGCACGATATAGCGCAGCTCCTGCATCCGGCCCATGCCGATGGAGCGTGCCGCCTCGAGTTGGCCGCGCGGGATCGACTGGATACC
>JAKZVH010000364.1:0-6256 GCA_047516145.1 Gammaproteobacteria bacterium | reverse complement strand
GACATGGACAGTTACCGGGTCGAGAAACGGGCGATGCAAAAGATCGCCCTTGCCGATGAGGATGCCGAAATCGATCCGGTGCCACTGAGCGGCGGAGGACACACGCCGGAACCGGAACTGGACCGGCTCTCCAACATCATCCGGGAGTTCAACGACCTATTCGGGGACATCGACTGGGACGACGCCGATCGCGTGCGACAACTCATCACCGAGACGATTCCGAACAAGGTGGCCGAGGACAACGCCTTCATGAACGCCAAGATGAACTCTGACAAGGAAAACGCACGCATCGAGCACGACAAGGCGCTGCTGCGAGTTATGGTATCCATCATGAATGACGACACTGCATTATTCCGGCAGTTTGTGGACAACGAAAGCTTCAAGCGTCATTTGAGCGATTGGTCATTCGGGATTGCTTATGAGCAGGCGGGGACGCCGTGAATACCCTGTGGCCACATTCTGGTGATCGAAAAAATGGAGGGACAAAGCAGACATGAAATCGTTTGATAAAATCGGATGGTGGGTGGAAACGCACGCTATAGCCAGAGCGAGTGGGGTGAACAATATGCCGTGGGGCGCGCTTTGATATCGCCCGAGCGTTCCAAGGGCAATCTGGACAACTACCGCTTCATGCGGGATGTGCAAAAAGGCGATACCTGTCTGCACTTGAACGAATCAAAGGAGATCGCAGGAATCAGCCGTGCCATAGCATCCCATAAACCATCTCCGGTCCCTGTCGACGGTGCTAGCGCGGTTACTGCGTTCCTCTCTCGGGATACCACCCTCTAGAACCGACACTGAACATTTTGACGGATGAATATGCTGCGCGGCTGCACCAGCTACGAGAAGCGGCGAAGAAACACAAGATGTTTTTCTTCTACACAAGGGATTTACGCTTAAACATGTATTTGACCCCCGTTCCGCAGGAATTGCTGAACCTACTAGATGAGGCATACATCAAGGTTGCTGGAAGAACAATTAGCGATATTGCCGATTAATTCCAAATCCTGCGTATGGGTCCAATGCAGCCCAGCCCAACCCCCTACCGCGGCGCCCGAATAAACTCCACCAACTCCCGCACCCGCTCCGGCGGCGCGGCCGTCATCCGGCTAACGGTAAGCGCAACAACAAAATTCAACACCATCCCCAACGTCCCGATCCCCTCGGGCGACACCCCGAACAACCAATTCTCTGCCACATCCTCCGCAAATGGCGCCCCGGCCCACCGCAAAAACAACCCCTTGAAGAACTCGATGTAGGCATACGTAAAGATCAGCCCCGTCAGCATCCCCGCAATCGCCCCCTGCTTGTTCATCCGCTTGTAGAAAATCCCCAGCAAGATCGGCGGAAACAGCGACGCCGCAGCAAGCCCGAACGCGAACGCCACCACCTGCGCCACAAACGCCGGCGGAAAGTAGCCCAGCAGGCCGGCAATGACGATGGCAAACCCCGCGGAAATCCGCCCCGCCAACAACTCCCGCCGCTCGGAGATATTCGGCAGCAACACCCCCTTGAGCAGATCGTGGGACACAGCAGCCGATATCACCAACAACAGCCCCGCAGCCGTGGACAACGCCGCGGCAATGCCCCCCGCCGCCACCAGCGCGATCACCCAGTCCGGCAGCGAGGCGATCTCCGGATTCGCCAGCACGATGATGTCCCGGTCCACCTGCAACTCGTTGCCGTTCCAGCCGAAGGCCTCCGCCTCGGCGGCGAACTCGGGATTCTGGTCGTTGTAGTACTGGATCCGCCCGTCGCCGTTGCGGTCGTCGAACGCGAGCAGACCCGTCGCCTCCCAGGTCCGGAACCACTCAGGCCGCTCGTCGTAAAGCAGGTTGCTTTCCACGGCGCCGACCGGGCCGGTCTGGATCGTCTCCATCAGGTTCAGCCGCGCCATGGAACCGACCGCGGGCGCCGTTAGATACAGGATCCCGATGAAGAGCAGCGCCCAGCCGGCCGAGTAACGGGCATCGCGAACCCTGGGCACGGTAAAGAAACGCACGATGACGTGGGGCAACCCGGCGGTACCGATCATCAGCGCCATCGTGATGCAGAACACATCGAAGCCACCCTTGGTGCCCGATGTGTATTCGGGAAAGCCCAACGCGGTGACCACCTGATCGAGCTTCTCCAGCAGCGACACCGAATCGCCCAGCACCGTGCTGCCGAAGGCAATCTGCGGGATCGGCATGCCCGTTATCTGCAGGGCGATGAAGACCGCGGGAACGGTGTAGGCGAAGATCAGCACGCAGTACTGGGCGATCTGGGTGTAGGTGATGCCCCGCATGCCGCCGAGCACGGCGTAGACGAAGACCACGCCCATGCCGATGACCAGCCCCACGCCGATGGGCACCTCCAGGAACCGGGAGAACACGATGCCCACGCCGCGCATCTGCCCGGCGACGTAGGTGAAGGAAATCACGATCAGGCAGATCACCGCGACGATTCGCGCCGCGCGGGAATCGTAGCGCTCGCCGATGAACTCGGGCACGGTGAACTTGCCGAATTTCCTTAAGTAAGGCGCGAGCAGGAGCGCCAGCAGCACATAGCCGCCGGTCCAGCCCATCAGGTACACCGAGCCGTCGTAGCCGAGGTAGGCGATGAGCCCCGCCATGGAGATGAACGACGCGGCGGACATCCAGTCGGCGGCCGTGGCCATGCCGTTGGCCACCGGGTGCACGTGCTTGCCGGCCACGTAGAAGTCGCTGGTATTGGAGGCCCTGGACCAGATCGCGATGCCGATATACAGCGCGAAGCTCGCCCCGACGACGATATAGGTCAGCGTCGTCAGTTCCATGCCGCTAGCAGTCCGTGACCAAAGCCCGGCGTCGCACCGAGACCGGCGAGGCGCCCGCCTGACAAGGCGCGAGGAGCGAGAATATCGGGAATATTTGAGCGACGAGCAACGCAGTCAGGCGGGATGCATCGCCGGTCGAATGCAGCTGGGCTTTTGTCACGGACTGCTACTCCTCATCCATGTCGTGCTCGCGGTCAAGCCGGTTCATCCGCCAGGCGTAGAAAAAGATCAGGGCGATGAAGACCAGGATCGAGCCCTGCTGCGCGAACCAGAAGCCGAGTTCGAAGCCGAAGAAGCGGATGCGGTTCAGCTGTTCGACCAGGATCACGCCGAAGCCGAGGGAGACGATGAACCAGACGACCAGACAGCCGGCCACCAGCCGAAGGTTGGCACGCCAATACAGATCCGCCTTGTTGCCGTTCTTCATCGGGACCCCTGTAGAAGTCGCGCTAGTCTAAGTTGTGGCCTGCGGCATTGCCAGCCACGCCCGCCGCGGTGCCCGCCCGCCGCGATGCCCGCCCGCCGCGATGCCCGCCCGCCGCGGCACCGCGGGTCCCCGGACATGTCGTTGCGCTTGATCGCAACTCCGCGCTCCGCGACACTACACGCAATCCCGCCAAGCGAACTGCAGGTTGCGACTACCATGATCGATCGGCGCCAATTCGTACTCGGCAGCACGCTCTCGACCCTCGGCACGCTGGGACCCGCGCTTGGCCGCGCAGCCTGCGCCGACATCCGCAGCGATTTCGGCGGCGGCTCCACCGCGGAGGAAGTGACCATGGGACTGGACCTCAGCGGCAAGACCGCCCTCGTGACCGGCGTGAATTCGGGCATCGGCTACGAAACCATGCGCACCCTGGCCCTAAGGGGCGCTCACGTTCTCGGTACCGCCCGTACGCCGGAGAAAGGCCGCGAAGCCTGTGACAGCGTCGAGGGCGACGCCAAGCCGCTCGTACTCGAACTCACCGAATTCGATTCCGTGGTGCAGTGCGCCAACCAGGTCCGCGCCGCCGGAAAACCGCTGGACATCCTGATCTGCAACGCCGGGGCGATCTTCAACGAACTGTGGCAGGTGAACGGCATCGAGTCCCACCTGGTCGTGAACCACCTCGGCCATTTTCTCCTGGTCAACCATCTGCTGGACCTGGTCGTGGCCGCGCCCCAGGGGCGCATCGTCATCGTCGGCAGCCGGGCGCACAATTCGGCTCCGGACAGCGGCATCCAGTTCGACGACCTTTCTGGAGAATCCTGGTTCGAGACGCAGATGGCCTACGGTCATTCCAAGCTCGCCAACGGCCTGCACTCGCTGGAGCTGTCGCGCCGGCTCGCGGGTACGAATGCCACATCCAATGTCATCCACCCGGGCGTGGTCCGGACCAACATTGCACGCAATCTCCCCTGGTGGCAGGAGACCGCGTTCCGGGTACTGGGCCGCGTCTTCCTCAAGTCGGAGCAACAAGGGGCCGCAACCACCTGCTACGCGGCGACGAACCCGGACCTCGACGAGGTCAGCGGATGTTATTTCGCCGACTGCAACCCGGCTACGCCATCCGAGAACATGCAGGATTTGGAAATGGCGGCGCGGCTTTGGTCGGTTTCCGAGGAATTGACGGGAAACTTCACGCTCTGATTGTTGGGCGCGAACGCCGCTATTCTCGCCGCCGCGCTGGCGATTGGAGATCAGGCGGCTTGACCGCCGGCGAGACCGCCGCTTGTCGACGACGCCAACCACGGGCGAAGCGTCCCTCGCGACCCAGTGTCGCTTCCTCCTAATGACCGAATATGCCCAGAAACTCCACTGGGCTCCTCATCGGATAACCGCGTTATAATTCAAGTATCCTTCAAGGCTAACGATCGAACTGGTAGCAGACTCGTGCCGCCCAATGTTTTCCTCAGTTTCGCCACGGAGCACAAGGCTCTTGTCGACTCGTTCCGTAGCCAGGCGGACGATAGCCATTCCCCGCTGAAGTTTCGCGACTACTCCATCAAGGAACCTATTGAGAACGCATGGAAGACGCATGCGGAGCGCTTGATTCGAGCATCGGCCGCAACAATCTGTCTTGTCGGGGACACTACTTGGCGGAGCGAGCCCGTCAATTGGGAAATTCGCAAGAGCGTCGAGTTGGGCAAACGTATTTTCGCAGTCTATCTGCAACCCAACGCATCGCCCATTCCAGCCGCACTTGCCGAGATCGGCGTCACGCCGATGCCTTGGGACCTCAACACCATAGTAAGCAAGTTGAATGACCCAGGAATCCGAGCAGCTTGACGCCGCGCTATTTCCCACGGGCGAGCCCACGGATTCCGACGCTGCCACGTTGCTGGCGCAATACAAGATTTTTGTGGAAACGTCCGAAACGCTCGGGGCGCGTAGACAGGGAGTGAATACTTTCTTCCTTTCGGTAAATTCCTTGGTTCTTGCTGCTGTGGGCCTTCTTTTGCGCGAGGGCCAGTCCGGTAATTTGGAGTCTGGCGCACTGATCGGCTTGGGCGTTGGCGGAGTGACGCTTTGCTTTGTTTGGCGACGACTGATCGCGTCGTTTCGCCAGTTGAGCAGAGGCAAGTTCGACGTAATCCATGCGCTTGAACGACGGTTACCCGCGCAAATTTTCAAAGCGGAGTGGACCGCGCCAGGCGAGGGCAACGATCCCATGACGTACGCTCCCTTCACCAAGACCGAGAAACAAATGCCGCTGATCTTCGGCTTGCTCCAGCTACTGGTGCTAGCGGCAGGTATCTACACGCTAATTCCCGCGGAACCGCTCTGATCTTCCTGGCAGTACATCATCGCGGATTTTTGGAGCCGCAAATGGAACCCCTGCCTCAAGCGCTGCCGATCTGGAAGATCAAGAGTGCCCCCAGGTAGCCGAGCCCCGTCATGTAGCCCCACGAAAATATCGGCCAGCTCCAGGTATTGGTTTCGCGCTTGATCACCGCCAGCGTGGCCGCGCATTGCATGCACCAGGCGTAGAACAGCATCAGGCCGAGCACCATGGGCAGCGTGAATACGGTCCGCCCGTCCGGCCATTGCGCGGACGTCAGGCGATCGGCCAGACTGGTCTCGTCCGCTTCGGAGCCGACCGCGTAAATGGTCCCGAGCACGGCGACGACCACCTCCCGGGCCGGGAACCCCGCGATGACAGCGGCGGACACGCGCCAATCCCATCCCAGGGGCGTGAATACGGGCTCGACCCAATGCCCCATGCGCCCGAGCAAACTTTGTGCCAATTGCGCCGCCGCGGCCTCGTTGTTGATACGCGAAATCTCCACCGCCAACGCCTCACCCTGCAGTGTGGCCTGAACCTCGACTTGCGCGTCGATTCGCTGGCTCTCGATGTCCCCCGAGCGCGGGAAATACGCCAGCGCCCAAACGACCACGGCCACGGCGAAAATCACCGTTCCCGCCCGGCGCAGGAACACCCGCGCGCGGTCCAGAAGCTTGATCAGCACGGTACGGAG
>JAKZVH010000363.1:0-6246 GCA_047516145.1 Gammaproteobacteria bacterium | reverse complement strand
GGTCTACCTTTTTGCCTCAGCATACTCCCCGGCAACGTGCTCCCAGTTGATAACGTTCCACCATGCCTGCACGTATTCGGGTCGGCGGTTCTGGTACGTGAGGTAGTAGGCGTGCTCCCACACGTCGATGCCCAGAATGGGTCTGCCGCCGTCCATTATAGGGTTGTCTTGATTCGGTGTGGAGTTGACGTGACCGGGGTCTTTTGTACCAAGTGAAATGAGAGAGCGTACCCTTACCCGCTGACTAGCACCCCCGGCAGCCCTCCAGGCACCCCTGAGGCCCGCCACGAGCGTGCCGGACCAACAGTTATATGGTTATATGGCCGGGTACGCGAGGGCATTGAGGTGGGTAACCCTGGTTCGCTTTCTTCACTGGGGCGGCCAGTTCTTGCTTCCTAACGGCAATCCTGTCCATTTTATGCATTTAAAAATGGACTTGATTTGACTCCTGTGCAGGAGGACAATTTGCCAACGCTCCTTCGGAAACCCACTTCTGATTCGCTGCGACGCCCAGATCAGAGCGCCGTCACGCGAGCAGGTCGCGCACCACCTGGCCATGCACATCTGTCAGCCGGAAATCGCGGCCAGCGTAACGGTAAGTAAATTTCTCGTGATCGAACCCGAGGAGGTGAAGCAGCGTCGCGTGCAGATCATGCACGTGGACCTTGTTCTCGACTGCTGCAAAGCCAAACTCATCCGTCGCTCCATACACGAGGCCCTTTTTCAGGCCTGCGCCCGCAAGCCACATCGTAAAGCCATACGGATTGTGATCGCGGCCGTTCACCATGCCGGAGTTCGCTCCCAAGTCTGGCAACTCGACCGTTGGCGTGCGGCCAAACTCGCCGCCCCAGATCACCAGTGTGTCGTCAAGCATCCCGCGTTGCTTCAAATCTTTGATCAACGCGGCGATCGGCTGATCGCACTCCCGCGCCAGGCGCCCATGATTCGTGCGGATGTCATCGTGGCTGTCCCAGGGCTGTCCTGCTCCGTGCCACACTTGCACGAAGCGCACGCCGCGCTCCAGCAGACGCCGCGCGATCATCATTTGACGCGCTTGCAGTCCCTCGCCGTACATCTTATGAACGTGCTCAGGTTCTCTCGAAAGATCAAACGCGTCGTCCGCTGCCATTTGCATGCGATAAGCCAGCTCGAACGATTGGATGCGCGCCTCCAGCAGCGCGTCGTTCTGCCTCCGCTCCTGATAGCCGCGATTCAGTTCTGCCAATAGATCCAGTTGACGGCGTTGCTCGGCCGATGTCGTGAAGCCATTCCAGATGTTCTCAATCAGCTTCTCGATCTGGGTCTCTCGAGTGTCAATGTGTGTGGCCTGGTAGGCTCCGGGTAGAAAGGCGGAACGCCAGTTCTGATTTCCCTGAGTGGGCAGACCGTCCGGGCACAACACGATAAAGCCGGGGAGATTCTGATTCTCAGAGCCCAGACCATAAGTCACCCAGGACCCGAAGCTCGGCCGAACCTGCCGTACGTCGCCGCAGTTCATCATCATCAGCGAAGGCTCGTGGTTTGGAATGTCGGTGTACATTGAGCGCACGATACAGAGGTCATCGACGCAGTCGCCCACATTCGAAAAGATCTCACTGACTTCAGTGCCGCTCTGGCCGAACTTCCGAAACGTGAACGGGGAGGGAAACGCCGCACCCGTGCGGCGCTCCGTTTTCAGCGTGATGGGAATCGGCTTGCCAGCATATCTAGACAGCGACGGCTTCGGATCGAACGTGTCGACGTGCGACACGCCACCGTTCATGAACAGGTGCAGGACGCGCTTGGCCTTGGCCGGCAGCGGCGGCTTCTTCGGCGCGAGCGGATTGATAGCTTGGCGGGTCGGCGTCGCCTCCAAATATCCGGTGTCGCCGAGCCTCGATGTGAGTGCGACGAGGCCCATGCCCATACCGCAGCGTGACAGCATTTCGCGCCGGGTGAGAAACAGATGTCGAGGTTTCATTTCCGCTCTCCTTCAATCGATAAACGTGAACTCATTGGTCTCTAGCAGCACTTGCGCGTAGCGTGCCCAGACATTCAGCGGCTGCGGAGCCGGGCCCACGAAATCGTTCTTGGCGCTCCAGGTCTGCTCGCCGCACTTGATGATCGGAGCCCAAGTAAAGCCGTCATTTTCGGGATCGAGCCGTGCATCGACGACAAAACTGAGGGTGTCGCCCTTCTCAACCTTGATGCCGTTGAGCTTTGTCTCCCCGCTCGACCCATTCACCGACCAGGACGCCAACTCACCATGACGGCTCGACACAATCCGCCCCCGCACGCCGTCGCCGTAAGGCACAGCTGGTTGGCCGTGCCGCAGCGTGCCCTCGATGCTCAGCGTTCCTGAAAGCGGGCTCACCCAGCGTCGGATGACGGCCTGGTCCGAGTGCTCGCCGGGTTCGCCGCCTGCTGCCCGGAGCACCGCCTTGCCGGAGCGCGATGCGGGCAGCACCGAGCCCCCTTGCCAGCGGTCGGATACAAACACAGTGAAAGGCGTGAAGGAATCGATATGACCGTTGTCGTCACGAAAATCGCCCGTGCCATACTGCCATGGCGAAGCCGGAGCCTCATTAACTGCCGCTTCGGCACCTTGCGAAGCGAATTTCAGGCTGGCCTCCATCTCTGACTTCTCGGGTTCGCGAGCAAAGATGACACGGTAGAGATTTCGGATCTTCTCGGAAGCCGTAGGGGCGACGGCAACTTCAGGACGAGCCGCAAGAGCGCGGGCCTGCTCTGCGACAAATGGGCTGTTTAGAAAAAACAGTGCTTGCTGGGGCACCGTCGTTACGTAGCGCATCGGCGCATGCTGATCCGGCGAGGCGAAGTCAAACGCACTCAGTAGATTCGGAATACGCCCGCGTTCTATAAAGCCGTACACCGACCGCCGGGGTACCGAGGGCTGCGCCGTCAGTGGGAACGGAACGCCGCCCTCCGTAAGATCGAGACGACCTGCCACAGCGAGCAACGAATCGCGCAAACTCTCGATTTCGAGCCTCCGCCGGTTCATCCGCCATAGCAACTGATTCTCGGGATCGACCTGGCGCGCAGCTTCATTGTCGGAGCTCGCCTGCCGGAATGCAGCCGAGGTCATGATCAGCCGGTGCAGCTTCTTGAGGGACCAGCCAGACTCCACAAATTTTACGGCGAGATAGTCGAGCACTTCGGGATGCGAGGGCGGATCGCCGCGGAAGCCGAAGTTGCTCGGAGTGCGGACCAGCCCAAAACCGAAGTGGTGCATCCAGACGCGATTCACGATGACGCGTGCCGTCAGCGGATTCGTGGGGTCGATGATGGCATGCGCCAACTCCAGCCGCCCACTCCCTTCGCGGAACACGCTTTCGTCGCTGCCGCCCAGACAGGACAGGAAGCGCGGCGGCGCCAGCGGCCCCGGATTGTTGGGATTGCCGCGGAGGAATACATGCGCGGGAACGGGATGCGGCAGATCTTCAACAGCCATCGCACGCGGGGATGCTCCGTCATATGCGGCTTGCGCCAGCATCGCGTTGTAGCGAACGCGAATCGAGCGCATATTGTTTCTGTCACCCTCGGTGCAGATCAGGTCAAACTCCTCCAGCGGCACATCGAAGGGCGACTTTGATCCGCGAACAACGGCACGGAGTCGATCAGCGTCGGGATCGCCGAAAGGCTCGCGGCGATCATGTCTCGCCAGGACCGCCGCGTACGCTCTCGCCAGATCCCGCAACGAGGCCATCGATGTCGCATCCATCTCTGCTTCGACTAGAGAGGTACCCTTGATGGTTCTGAGTGCCGTCGGGGACTTCGTCGCGAACTCCTTCTCCGAAATCGCCGCCGCTGCGTGCCACAACCGGAACACAGGCTCGTCGGCCTTCTTTGATTCCCGCAGATACTTTTGCCAACGAGCCAGCACGTGCTGATTCAACTGGCGGTCGCGTACCAGTTCCTCAATTTCGGGGGCGCTCAAGCCTTCGGCATCGCGTGCGGCAACCATATAGTCGGCTGCTTGGGTTTTGAAGAAGGCGACCATCTCCACGTGCCGCCGGGTACGGTATTCCTCATAGAGGTTCTGAATGCGCTTGAGTCGTTCCGCGTAGACAGCTTGCCTCCGCGACAGCCCGAGGAGTTTCCCTAGCAGCGGCAACTCTTTCGGCTCACGGATGTTCGACAGGATCGAGTACAGCGCATAGTAATCCTTGGTCGGAATCGGATCGTACTTATGATCGTGGCAGCGCGCACACGCCACCGTCAGCCCAAGCACGCCCCGGGAAACCACATCGATTCGATCGTCCACGGTCTCGGGATAACTATGCGGGAACTCGCGCCCGAGGCTCAAAAAGCCAAGCGCAGCCAAATGTCGTGGCTCAGCGTTCGGGACGCGATCAGCTGCTAGCTGGTATAGCACGAATCGATCGTACGGCAGGTCCTCGTTCAGGGCGCCGATCACCCAGTCCCGATACGTGTACGACCATGGATAGCGCTGCCCGGTGTTGACCGAATCGTTCACGGAATCGGCATAACGCGCGACATCCAGCCAGTGACGCCCCCATCGCTCGCCATATCGCGGCGAGCCCAGGAGCCGGTCAATCAGGTGCTCATAAGCATGCGGGGCTGCATCTTTGACGAACTGCTCGACCGCTTCGGCGGTAGGTGGCAAGCCGGTTAAATCGTAGGTCGCCCGGCGGATCAGAGTTCGCTTGTCGGCCTCGGGCGACGGCCCGAGGTGCCTGGCTTCCAGTCGGCTCAAAATGAAACGATCGATATCGTTGCGCACCCAGCCCTCCCCCTTGACAGCCGGGAGCTCCGGCAAACGTGGCTTTTGCAAAGACCACAGCGAAGGCTGCTTCTTATCGATCGTCAATGGCTCGGCTGGAAGCGACGCGCCTTCACGAATCCAAAGCTCAAACTCGGCTACCAGCTCCGGAGAAAGTGGATCTCCAGGCGGCATCTTGAGTTTCTTGTCCGTGTGGCGGATCGCACGGATTAAAAGGCTGTGCTCCGGATCGCCTGGCTGGATCGCAGGACCGGAGTTCCCGCCTCGCCGGATCCCCTGCGTCGAATCCAGCAGCAGCCCGCCCTGCGGCTCCGCGGTCGACGTGCTGTGACACAGATAGCATCGCGATGCCAACACGGGCCGGATCTTCTTCTCGAAGTGATCGATTGCCGCATTCTGCGTGTCCGGCCCGATCACAAGAGCCGCAGCCAAGGTTCCCAGCTGGATCAGCATTCGAATCTCCTGACAAAGACTAGATCAGAACTGACGGCAGCCGCTGCTCAAGGACAGATTCACTATCATGCGCTTGGCGGTGCGTTCAAGGGAAGAGGGTGCTTCCGCTATCTACTGTTGGTAGCTTGTTCCTATGTCCCTCAGAAAATCGCGCTTATCCCTGATTTGGAGCGAACCATAATTTATGACGCCACAATCGCGTGTAATGAACTGCGATTAAAAAACTTATGGTAATTGTACTAACAATTGATGACGGAAGCAACGACCACAACAGAAGTGCTAGCAAGAAATTGAGTCTCAAAAAACCCAGTCACTTCACTGCTCTACCGTAACTCGATGAACCACCAGGAGGGGGCACCGGACTGCAGCAAAGCGGCCTCGAAGCTCACCGTCGGTGCCGACTGCCATTTCTCCAGCCCGCCGTGCGCTTCAATCATGCGCGCTACGACCTCTCTGCCGGGCTCGGGTGCCACAACCTCAGGCCTTGGAGTGGAACAGCCAATAGTAGTCCACAATGCAATCGATAGAAAACCTGGCAGCCTCGCTGTCATAAACACCTCCTGTGGTAAACCGACGATAGAACCTGCTGAACGGTTCTCATCAAAGCACGTTATGTCGTTCTCCAGTTAATTCATAGGCCGTGCGCTTTTTTGACTCTGCCCCGGCGGCCGGTAATCCCTACACGCCACCGCGAACCGTTCCCCAGCCCTGGGCTGTGATGTAGACCTCTCATTGGAACTGGTACAAAATCTCGGTCAGGTCATGCCGCTAGGGATGGAGGGACGCGACACCTCCCTCTAACTTGTGCAGCGCGAGAACCTCTTCGTCGTCTAATGCGCGGTTGAAGAGTGCGGCCTCATCAAAAAGGCCGACGTAGTTGACTCCAATGCGAAATGTGGCTTGGGCCATGTCCCAAGTGAAGGCCTCCCCGATTTCCTCGGAAGTCCCTTGAAGCTCACCATTCAAGTACAGCTTGGCAACTCCGGCACCCTTGCCAAGGCCTGAATATGTCGCCACCACATGGGTCCAAGTCCCACGGTTAAACGGTA
>JAKZVH010000362.1:0-5192 GCA_047516145.1 Gammaproteobacteria bacterium | reverse complement strand
GTACATAGGGCTCTGTGGTGAGCGAGTGCGAATCCTGGCCGGAGTAAGCGCCCTGCAAGTACAACGGGTCTTCAAACGTATAGTCACGGGTCAGCGTGCGCCCGTCTGCGCTGACCTGGAAGCGCTCCACCACGTGCCATTGGCCACTGTGCATGCTGAATTCCGGCCTTGCCGCGTGGTCCAGAACGCCCGGCTCGAACCCGATGGTGTCGACGACGAGCGTATCGCCCTCCCACCGACCGATCGAATGGCCGGCGACGCTCGGTGAGATTTTCGCGGGATGCTCCGCCAGGTCGAGGTGGATCGTTCTGACAAAGTCCAGGTAGCCGTACTGCAAGGTAATTGTGTCATCGCCCTGGTAGATCTCGTTCGACTCTCTCTCGAAAATCCAATCGTAGAGGATGTTCATGGGTTCGCAGCGCAGCGCCGGGCTGTCGAAGTGTCGAACCAGCCCCGCCGCGGCCTGTGCGCCCGCCTCGGTGGGCTCGACCTTGGGCATTTCAAGAGACTCCTGCGTCGAGACCCACGGTCCCCCAAGATTGGGCTGGCCATTCGGCAGATAGGCTGGTCGCGGTTGCGCCGCGTCGTCTGAAACCAGGGCGTTGGAGACCTCGGCGGCGGTTGGTCGCCCGTCGTATTCGGAAAAAGTCGAGCCGTCCTCAGTCGTGATCGTTCCGACGTGGCAGACGTGCTCCTCGCGCCATGCCGGCGATCCGTCAATGGTCATTCTTTGACCCGGAACGAATGTTTCGGCCGTCCAGCCGCGCCGCTTCAGCCGGCTGGCGGCCGCCATCTCACAGCGCCATTGCACGGCCACTCCCTGTTCTCCCGGTACCTCCACGTAAAGATATACGTGCGGGTTCACGAACCGGAACTCGGTGAGTACGGCGTCCGCCAGGACGATGTCCCGATCGAGATCGAAGTTCGGGCCAATCGAGTGATGGCCGTGGGCGAACGTCGCGACAACGACCGCCAGGCTCGCAATGATGAGTCTGTTCATGGTGGCAGGTTGCTCCTGATTTGCTTTTGCCGGGCTACTCCGGGAGGATCTGGCGAGTCGTTCCCGAGTGTTTTTCGCCCGTTCGGTCCAGGTACCGGTAATGGCTGGCTCGGTCGGTGAGGTCAGGTTCTCGATCCGGCCCTCGATGACTATAACACTGCGCCAACTCGCAGAGCATCGGCCACATGGAATGGCAAGAGGTCGGTAGGATAGGCGGGCCACCGCCGCCGGATTCGGGAGTGTCAAGACGTTGAATACCCTGCAGTGGATCGAGGATACTGCGTTCTCGGACTGGGTCCTGCCTCGCTGCTGCTCTGGTTCGGGGTCGGCATTCACGGGCGATTGATCACGTTTTTTGGGTAAACTGAGCCTCGGGCCCCAAAGATGCTTGCCGATGTGGAAGCAGCAGGAGATGGATGTGTCAACGGCGATGCAATCGTGAGAATCCAGGAACCAAAAGCGTGTTGGGAATGGGGAATGCAGCGTCTGGTGCCCATGCTCGGTGCCGTGCTGAGTCTCGGCGCGGGCGGCGAACTCATGGCGCAGACGCATGCCGGTCACTACGAACAGGCCGATATCGCCTATGGCTCAAGCCTCTATACGACGTATTGCGTCGTCTGTCATGGCGTGACCGGCGACACGCTTCCCAACGTCAACTTGCGCAGCGGGCGATTCCGGCACGCCGCCTCGGACCGCGATCTCAGGGCGGTCATAAGAGGCGGTATCCCGGGCACCGCGATGGTACCGGGCGCCTACACCGATTCCGAGTTGGTCGCTCTGGTCGCGTATCTTCGCAACATGGATGCCGATGCCGGCGATTTTGCGCTGGGGGATGCGGGCAGAGGCCAGGCGCTGTTCGAGGGCAAGGGCAATTGCGGAAGTTGTCACCGCGTCGCCGGTCAAGGGCCCCGGTTCGCCCCCGATCTGAGTGCGATCGGTGCAATGCGAAGTGCGGCCACCTTGAATCGGGCTCTGCTGGATCCACATGGCTCGGGATTGGCGATCAATCGCCCTGTTCGTGCGGTCCTGGCGGACGGGACGGTAGTCAACGGTCGTCGCCTCAATGAGGATACCTACTCGGTTCAACTCATCGACGATCGGGAGCGGCTGCTCTCCCTCGATAAATCGGAGTTGCGCGAGTTCACAATTATCGAGGCGCCCCAACTGCCGTCCTATGGCGATGTCTTTTCCGAAGAAGAAGCGGCCGATGTGCTTGCCTACCTCCGCTCGCTGAAGGGGATGAACTGATGTCACGTATCGCGTTTCTTTTGCTGATGGCGCCTCTCGGCGTGCAGGCGCAGGTGAGTTTTGAGCGAATACTCAACGCCGCCGAGGAGCCTCACAACTGGCTGACCTACTCCGGTACCTATGCGAGCACGCGATACAGCCTGCTGGATCAAGTCACACCCGCCAACGCGGCCGAGCTGGAGTTGAAGTGGGTCTTTCAGGCTCAGTCGCTGGAGAAATTCGAGAGCACGCCCCTGGTCGTGGACGGGATCATGTACCTCACCGAGGCACCGAACACGGCAGTTGCCCTGGATGCGGCGAGCGGCCGCATATTCTGGATCTACCAATACGACCCCTCGATCGAGTCCAGGCCGTGCTGCGGCCGAGTCAATCGCGGCCTGGCAATGCTGGGGCATACGCTCTTCATGGCGACGATAGACGCTCAGTTGATTGCCATCGACGCGATCAATGGACAGGCGCTGTGGCGAACGGAGGTCGCGGACGCCGCGGCGGGATACGCAATGACGTTGGCGCCGCTGGCGGTGAAGGACAAGGTGATCGTCGGAGTCGCCGGTGGTGAGTTTGGAATACGCGGTTTTATATCCGCCTACGAGGCGGATTCCGGGGAGGAGGCGTGGCGGTTCTACACGATTCCCGGGCCGGGCGAGCCGGGCCACGAGACCTGGGAAGACGCAACCGGCGCCTGGCGCCACGGCGGGGCCTCGGTCTGGCTCACCGGATCCTACGACCCCGATCTCGATCGCACCTACTGGGGGATCGGCAATCCCGGGCCCGACTGGAATCCGGCGCAACGGCCCGGCGACAATCTGTATTCCGATGCCGTCGTGGCACTTGATCCGGACACGGGCGAGCTCGATTGGTACTTCCAGTTCACGCCGAACGACGACTACGACTACGACGCCGTGCAGATACCGGTGCTCGCGGACCTGGACGTCGGTGACTTCAGCAGCGGCAAGCAGATGCTCTGGGGCAATCGCAACGGGTTCTTCTACGTGCTGGACAGGACGAATGGGGAATTCCTGCGCGGTGAGCCCTTCGTGGACATCAATTGGGCCAGCGGTCTGAGCGAAAGCGGCCGACCCATGGAAACGCCCCAGCCTCCGGGTGCGACGACCTATCCGGGTGTGCAGGGCGGTACCAATTGGTATTCACCTTCCTACAGCCCGAGAACCGGGCTCTTCTACCTTCCGGCATGGGAGGGATACGGTTCGATCTTCCGGCCAGCGGAGTCCCAGTACCAGGAAGGCCTCAGGTTCCTGGGCGGCATCCCGGATACGCCCTTCCCCGGGGGGGCGAACGTGCCGAGCACGCGTGGCGGGCGGATCAACAACTGGACAGAGGCGGCAGGGACCGGTGCCGTGATCGCGATCGACCCGACGACCGGCGAGCACCGCTGGAAGTTCGAGATGACCGATGTCACGACCAGCGGGATTCTTACCACGGCAACGGATGTCCTGTTCACCGGAGGTCGGGAAGGGTACTTCCACGCGCTTGACGCCGTGTCGGGCGAGCTGCTTTGGAAGACCAGCCTCGGTGGAGAAATCGCCAACGGACCGATTAGCTACGCGGTCGACGGCACACAGTATGTCGCCGTCGCGGCGGGCAATGGACTTTACGTGTTCGGGCTAAGGGAATAATCACCGGCCACGCCGAAACCTCGCGTTTCTGAATACCCTTTCGACGGCGCGAGGCTGCGGTACCGCAGACGATAAGGTAGCTGTCCGATCACAGTCGGTCGGCGTACGCCAATTCACGTTAGTCCCGGTGGCGCCTACCAGCGCATCGCCCCTTGCAACTGGATCGCGCGGTCGGGTACGCCGCCCGGCTGTACGCGGCGTCCGATTTCGAGCGCCACATCCAGATTCGGGGCCGAACTGAGCTTGACGCCCACCCTTACCGACTGCGTACCGTCGGCAGCGGCCCGGGTTCCGACGAACGGGTACCACAACCCGAGGCCCCTTCGACCGTACAGCCCGTAACCGAGTTCCGCCTCAAACCGCGGCACCGGATCCGTCGCCGCACCACGGACAAGCCCGGCCGCATTCGGCCGGCTCCATAGCGCATCCACGCCGCTTGCCGTCACGCCCCACGCCGATCCCAGGCTCATCGACCAACCGCGCCCGCGTTGGTCCGGCTGCCATCTCACCGAGCCGCTGAATCCCCACTCCTCGTAGTCCGTGTCCTCATGCACGAGCAGGACGCGCCCGTCGACCCGCGCTGAAAATCGTTCCGCCACGTAGGCGAGGCCGCCGCCGACCTCTATCCCGGCACCCGTCTCCGCGTCGCCGGTGTCATATCGAAGCCCGGCCTTCACGGTCGGCCGCAACTCGCCGCCGGCGGGGAAAGACATCGATCCCGATCCTTCCAGCATCAGCCGCAATCGGCCCGTATCGCCTTCGGCGCCCATCAGGCCCGCTGTGGCTTCCGACACCGTGTTGGTCAACAGCGCATCGGAAACGACCGCCAACTCGAAGCCGCCCGAGGACCGGCGCAGCACGCTGCGCCCGCCGAACGCTGCCATCGTCGACGTGAGCCCCGTCTCGATTGCATTCTCGGCCAGCTCGCTTCTCAGCGTAAGCTCGCCAGCCCCGTAACCCAACAGACCCCATGCGCTCAACCGCTCGTCGAACTGGTAGCTCGCGTACGGGTGCAAGCTTGTCAACGAACTACGCACGACACCGCCGGCGGCCGTTTCGTGGCTGTAGTCGCCTTCGCCGATGCTGTGGGAGATCGCTACCCCGGTGAGCCATCGATTCCACCGGGTGTCGAGACCGAGCGTGGCGGTGGCGACTTCGCCGGTGAGCGAAAGCGGCCCTTCAGTGCCGTTGAACCGGTTATCCGCGACCCGGCCCCACGCCGACCAATTTCCGAGCCAATCGGGGCTCATGGCGGTCACCCCTTCGCCCGCATGCAGCCGCGCGTCGATCGCCCCGACCGCCTGCTC
>JAKZVH010000361.1:0-3653 GCA_047516145.1 Gammaproteobacteria bacterium | reverse complement strand
CCGATCAATTGGACCGGTTGCAGCAGATACCGGCAACCATGCAGCTCAACCTTTGATCGCGGCGTACGATCCGCTCGAAGACAACGCGGACATCCAGTGCCGGCAGGGGATGCCCGACACGATGTACGACCCGACGTTCCTGGAGATAACGAACCTCGGGGACACGATCGTCATGCATGTGCAGGAGTTCAACATCCATCGCACCATCCATATGACGGAGAACGATCCCGAACCGTCTGATGTAGGTTATTCAACAGGGCGTTGGGACGGCGATACACTGATTGTGGACACGACCCATGTCGATTGGCCGTATTGGTCGGAAATCCCCGTACCGCAATCAGACCAGACGAGCTACCTGGAGCGGTTTTCAATATCCGATGGTGGGCGCACGTTGCATCATTCGATCACGATCACGGGCCCGGTTGTTTTCGCCGAGCCCTTCACGATCGAACGAACCCGGGAGTGGACGCCTGGGGTAGAGCTATTGGTTAGAGAGTGCGTTGATTGGTCGGACTGACCATCGACATCCCTGAACGTTTCCCTGGCGGTGCAAGCCGCGCTCATGGCGATAGACGCGGGCGGTGGCGCCTCATAGTGGATTCTGCCCGGCCGTTGCCAGTGGCCGGGTTAGCCACGGGCGTGTCCGGTGAGTGTCTGTCAGGTCACAGAGAGGCCAGACGATCAAAGGTATCGGGATACTTCTGAGCCATGAGGATCAGTGCTGCGGCGGAGTGGGGCGGGCGGGACCTGCCCTGTTCCCAGCGCTCCACGGTCCGCACGGGGACGCGGATCATGTGCGCGAAGACCGCCCGCGAGACGTCAAGGCGGTCGCGAATATCGCGAATGGCATCAGGCGTGAGTTCGGGAAGCGGTCGCGGTTCGACATGCACGGTGCGCAGCGTGCGCCTGCCGGTGCGGTACTCACCGATTTCGCGAAGACCGTCCAGAACCTCGGCTGCAATGTTGCGTTCAGTCATTTTCAATTGCCTCCACGGCCTTGCGCCACGCCTCGCGCTCCGCGGCCGTCAGATCGTCCTTGACGCCCTTGGCGTACACGGTAAGCAGGTAGATGTGGTCCTGCTCGGTCAGCCAGTAGTAGATAACCCGGCTGCCGCCGCGCTTGCCGCGCCCCGGCATGGTCCAGCGGAATTTGCGGATGCCGCTCGTGCCCCGGATCAGGTCGCCAGCCTCCGGGTGAACGCTCAGGAACGCTTGCAGTGCGGCGTAGCTGTCGTCGTCCAGATGTCTTGGTAACTGCTTCGTGAATGTCGATGTCTCGATGAATACCACGAGTCCGAACATACGCTATGCGCGTATCCTGATGAAGTCAAGAATGTGGTCTCTTGGCCCGGAAAGTACATTTGGAACCAAAAAGGCATGGGATGCCGGACTTTAGTTTCCACGTGTCCGTCGCCCTGTGGTGGAGGCGCGTTTTGACGGTGGGCAGATCACCTCCGACGGCGGTTCGCTGCTGCTGCGTCAGGCCGACCGGTATCTGGGTTTGACCGAGGCGGTGGCTCGAGCGCTGCCGGATCCTCGCCGTCGCAAGAGCTGCATCCACGATGTGCACGCGTTGGTGCGTCAACGGGTCTACGCCGTAGCGCTGGGGTATGAGGATCTGAACGATCACGATGAGCTTCGCCGGGAGGTGGGGCTTCAGACGGCGGTGGAGCGGGACCGCCCGTTGGCCAGTGCCTCAATGTTGTGCCGGTTCGAGAACCGGGCCGATGCGGCCAAGGTGGCCGAGACCGGGGACAAGGTGCGCCGGTTCGTCGAGTTGACCTACGGGGCGCGCACCTGGGACCGGCCCCGCCGGGTGATTGCCAAGGGACTTATATACCTGACTCCCACACCCCTCCGCAGTAGAATGATGCGTGAGCGGCGAGTGATGATCGCCGCCCCAAATGGCCAAACGAGAGGGCCAACCGCATGGACGAGTCTAGCGCAACCGAACTTCGAGCCGTGAGGTTCGCGTTGCACCCCGGCAACCGGCGCAAGGGGCGGTTGATCGCACAGACGGGCGGCGCGACTCGGTCCGTGTGGAATCACTTCCTGGCCCGCAATCAGCGGGAATACGCGCGGCACCGCAACTGGGCGCCGTACCACGAAGCCGGTCTGGTCGTTGGGGATGCCCCGCCGAAGCCGTCCGTCAGCTTCTTCTCTCTCGGCAAGCGGTTCACCGAATTGCGCCGGGAGACGCCATGGCTGCAACGCCTGCCATTCGCGCCGGTACGTTACGCCCTCAAGTACCAAGCCGACGCATGGCAACGGGCGTTCAAGGGCGGCGGGTTCCCGAAGTTTAAGGCGCGCATGGGGAACGACTCGTTCACCCTTCCGGACACGGTGAGTCTCACGCCGAACGGCTGGCTTCACATCCCGAAGATCGGATGGGTCAGGCTCACCCGGACTGGCGGGAACCCCTACGCCGAGCACAAGCCGATTCGGGCGGTTGTCAAACAGGAGTGCGGGCGGTGGTACTGCGTGGTGCTCTACCGCGTTCCCGCCCAAGCGCGGCTTGCTCCTGGCACGTCGATTGGGGTGGACATGAACTGCGGCCAGGTGGCCGACTCCGATGGCGTTATTCACAGGGGGCCGGACATCGCACGATTAGAGGCGCGCAGGCGGCGCTATCGGCGTCGCATGGCCCGCCAGCGCAAGAACTCCAACCGGCGAGCCGTCACCCGGATGCGCCTGCGCAAGACGCAGCGCAAGCTGCGTCAAGCCCGTCATAACTGGCGCCACCATGTTAGCCGGACGTTGGCCAACACGGCCCATACGGTTGTCGTGGAGGATCTGCGCACGCGGTCCATGACGCGCTCGGCCAAGGGAACCGTCGACTCTCCGGGTTCGAACGTGCGGGCCAAAGCCGGACTGAATCGCTCGATTCTGGCTACCGGGTGGAACCAACTACGCGCCATGCTCGAATACAAGGCGGGCGAAGTGATTGCCGTACCGCCCGCCTACACGTCGCGGACCTGCCGGGAATGCGGGGCCGTGGACTCGGCCAGTCGCAAGTCGCAGTCGAACTTTCACTGTGTCCACTGCGGACACGAGGCGAACGCGGACGTGAACGCCGCGCTCAATATTCTGGCCCTGGGGACTGGGGCTGCCGGACGTGGAGGCGGCGGGGTTGCCCGGCCTGTGAAACGTCAATTGAAACCCGACTTGGCCGCAGCGGCATAGCTGTGGGAGTCAGGTATATAAGTCCCATAGTATTTGTCTTCTCGGTTACGTTACCTTCCCGGACGGGGAGGAGAGGCGCGGTTTTCTCAGTGAATGACCGTAGATGGGCTCGTCCTCGGATTAATGCACCGAGTAACTCCGCCCGCTAGAATAGGCCCCTGGAGAACGGAGGATAGCGGCTAATGGCGTTCACATTGAATATCAACGGCACCGCCCATGAGGTCGATGCCGAGCCCGAGACACCCCTGTTGTGGGTGTTGCGTGACAATATCGGCCTGACGGGCACGAAGTTCGGCTGTGGCATCGCGCAGTGCGGTGCCTGCACGGTACATATCGACGGTCAGCCCGTGCGGTCCTGCGCGACGACGGCGGCAAGCGCGGTCGGGCGCGAGCTCACCACGATCGAGGGTCTGTCGGACGACAACAGCCATCCGATTCAGCAGGCCTGGATCGAGGACACGGTGCCGCAG
>JAKZVH010000360.1:0-9702 GCA_047516145.1 Gammaproteobacteria bacterium | reverse complement strand
CTTTCCCCCACCGAGTCAATCGCTTAGATCAATCCAGACGGTTAAATCGAGGGGAACTTCAGGCTAGTCGTGGAACCACCCGGCATCCGCCAACCTGCCTCTGCGGCCGCCGAGCCACTCGCGACGAACGTTGGCGGATATTCGTCCTAGACGTCCAGCGTGTTCGGGGCGAAAAGCTCTTCGATCTCCGGTACCCGGGAGATCAGGTTCTGCTCGTACAGGAACCGCGGCAACGCCTCCAGCGACACGCGGTTCGGTTCGATACCGTAAGGCCAGAAATCGTCGCCCATCACCCGCCGGGTCGCTTCGGTCTCGGCCACGACCCACGGGAGCGTCAGCTTCAGCGCGTCGGTCTCCATGAGCTCGGCATACGCCCACTGCTTCGCCTCGACGAACGCTTCGTACAAACTGGTAGCCGCCCACGGGTTGGCCTCGTATACCTCGCGGCGGAATACGATGGTGTGCATGATCGGGAAGATGCCGGTTCTCTCGTAGTATCCCTTCTCCACCCGCCGATAGTCGGGAAAGAGCCGCCGCACGGGGGACGGTTCGTCGTGGAGAGAGCGCGGCGCGTTCGGCGAGATGATGGCATCGAGCTCGCCGTTGTCGAGCATCGGGCCCATGTCCCGCTCTGGCGGCATGCGGTGCAGCACCACGTTCCCGGGCAGGTCGAAGTCGATTCTGGACGGCCGTTGCAGGCCATCCTGCGTGCCGCTGAACCATTCGATGGTATCCGGCGTAATGCCGTATTCCTGCATCAATATCCCACGGGCGAATACTGCAGCCGTCATCGAATACTCCGGTACGCCGATCTTCTTGCCGATCAGGTCGTTCGGTTCGTCGATGCCGGCGTTCTTGTTCACGTAGATGCAGGAATGGCGAAACAACCGCGACGGAAACACCGGTATCGCGATGAACTTCCCGTCACCACCGGCGCGCAGCATCGTGTAGTTGGAGAACGACAACTCTGAAACATCGAATTCCCGGTGCCGCAGCATTCGGAAAAACGTCTCGCTGGGGCGCGAGACGACGGCCTCGATGTCGATGCCCTCCGGGCGAATGGTCCCGTCCAGCAACGGCCGGACGCGGTCGTAGTCCCAGGCTGCCAGAGTGAGGCGTAATCGGCCCATGGTGTTTCATTCCAACCGGCTATCGCAATTGACTGCAGGGACAGATCGTAATGTGTTTCGTGTCAAGCGGTCAGCAAACCCTTGTTGTGCCTGTATGCCTGGCTGAGCCTCTTGCCTATGAGCGCTCGCGTTCCAGCGCCGATACCCTGGTCCGAGGCGACGGCATGCCACTCGCCGATGGCGTCGACGACGCGCGCGATCACCTCCCGGGCCTGTCTCCAACCGCGGAAGTTGGCTTGGCGAGCCAGCTGTTTCACGGTCTTCAACGGCGGCCGCGAGCCGTGTCCGACAAAGGCGGTGGCATGTTCGCCGTGGGGACTGGGGCTGAAGGTTACGTCATAGAACGGCGACGGTCGCCACTGGCCGTCGTCGTCCTGCAGGAAGGCCCAGTTCTTGCTGTGATCGTCCTGGTTCAGTGCGAACAAATTGAACACCGCGCGAGCGAACTGACTCTGGCCGGCAGCCGGACTCGCGCACAGGATCTGGCCAGCTTTGATCAAGTCTTCGTAATCCATTGACGGTGCGCGAAAATCCGCGCCCAGCAACCCGCACAGACTGTGCATGTGATAACGGCCGCCCGCCGGCGAGCAGTCGAACCGCCTGAGCGCCAACCCGGCGATTGCCGGGGACGAACGCGCGGCGGGAATCAGGCGCCACTCCGGCGTCTCGATGCCGGCGCGCTTCGCCATGGTGAGATACGCGGCTTCGCAAAGGCTCTCTTCATGGCCCAGCGGGAGCGATTCCGAGGTGAATTTCACCAGCCAGGGCGCAAATCCGGGCTGAGGACGGGTGCTGGCGCCATGCGGGTCACCTTCGCGCAGGTAAATCTGCACCTTGGGTCGGGCACCGCCGGAGCTCCCCGCATTGGCAAGCACGAGCGGCACTTCCTTGCTTTCACCGTCGAACAGCGCGCGCGCCTGCTCGCCCAACTCGGCGAGGTCGACATCGGTTCCGGAGTCCGGCGCGTAGCTCGAAACCGGCGCATATTCCAGCGCGCCCATGCCGCGACCGCCGACATAGGCCAATCTGTCCATTGCGGTCAATTGGTTCGGCAAGATGCCGTGCCGGCGAAACACCCGGTCCATCAACAGCATCCCCCAGCCATCGGGCAGGGAATCGCCGAATACGCCGTGCAAACCGCGGTGCGGAGTTGCGGGCGCCCGATGCAGTGCACCGTCAAAGGGCAGGGCAAAAGGCGACAGGCCGGGATACCGGCGGAGGTAGCCCGCATCGTGCTGAAAGAACACCGCCTGCCGGTTTTGGGCCAGATCGCCCGCCCGAACCCTGGCACCGGTGGACAGGCGGCGAAATACCTCGATCTCTCTGATCGGCGTAAAGGCGCTCATGAACTCAGAACGTCTTCGATGCTGCGCGGCGCATCCGGCGTTTTGCTCAACACCTCCAGCGGTTTCAGTTCGTCGACGCATTGCCACAGCAGGATGAACTGGCGCAACGAGATCTGCCCGGTGGTTTCAAATTTCTTTATCGTCGACGCGGGCACCGTGCTCGTCCGGGCGAGAGCCTCGCGGGAGATCTTCAGCCGCTTGCGCTTATGCCTGGCCGCATCCGCCAGTTGTTGCTGCACATCGGCGGCGGTCACCAGGGACAGAGTTTTCATGAATGAGCCCGTCATCTTGAATGGACATTATTATGTCCCAAATCAAGACAAAATACCGTAAATAGACACGATGATATCCAGGATCGTCTGTCATGCGTGTACCCGGTCGAGCGCCAGGACCTCGCTCGGTCCGCAATTTCGCGCCCCGGTCATGGTGGCGTTCGACGGCCAGCTTGCCCATACGGTGGCTTGAAATGGCGTCAACACGCCAGTACGGTTCCCGCACATGGGCATCCAACTGACACCGGCGGGCCGTCTGCGCTGGGACACTTCGGGGGCCGAAACGGCCCCTGTCGAGCGTTCACGCCTGCAAGGCGCCTTCCAGGCCGACTGGCGTGGCGCCCTTTTCACCCTGGCGGCGGACAAGGCGCCCGCTGGCGCCGCGCCGAGCGTGCGGTACTGGCAACAGTTCGCCGAGCGTTACCTCACCGCCCTGTGCCACGTTCCCGAGAGCGGCGAATGCTTCGAGGTCGAGACGCCGGCGGGCGCCGACTGGACCAACCTGCTGTTGTCCGCCCCACCCCTCAAGGGCGGCGAATACCTGTCCGAGGAAACGCTTCGGGGCGCTTGGCGGAGTCTCGACGAGTGGGTGCACGAGCGCGTGGAATCGGCGGAAGGATTGGCCGCATTCCTCGCGGCGCGGGCGCCGAAATGGCATCGGGTAGGACGCGTCTGCTTCCATCTAGCCGAAAACAGAAACGACGCCGCGCGCCCCTTTGCCTTCCTGGCGACCTATGCGCCCGGTTTCGGCGCGGCGGGGCGGTTGAAACACTTGCCCTTGCGCAAGGCGCTGGAACAGTACGCCGGAGCCGGTAACCGCGGGGTCCTCATCAAACTGCTGTCACCGGTGCACCGGGCCGCGGAGACCTGCGCCTGGGTACGGGAATTGGTGGACTCCGGCGACGTCTACCGCGCCCTGGCCTGGCCGCCGGCGCAGGCCTACCGGCTGCTGTGCAGCGCGCCGGAGCTGGAGGCGAGCGGCCTGTCAGTGCGGTTGCCGAACTGGTGGCGCAAGCGTCCCCGGCCACAAGTGTCGGTGACCATCGGCCGCGGGACGCCATCCGCCCTCGGCGCCGACGCCATCCTGGACTTCGACGTTCGGGTTGCCCTCGGCGGGAAACCGATGTCATCCGAAGCATTGCGTGCATTGCTCGACGGGGAGGACGATCTGGTGTTGCTGGGCGGCCAGTGGGTGGAGGTGGACCGGGACAAGCTGCATCAGGCCATCGAGCATTGGCGGAAACTCGAGCGGCAAGCTGCCGGCGGCGTCTCCTTCGTCGAGGGCATGCGCCTGCTCGCCGGCGCCTCGGCGGATCTGCGCCGCCAGGAAGAGGCGGAGCAAGTGCACTCCTGGGTGCATGTCGAAGCCGGTGCCGCGATGCGCGAGATTCTCACCGGCTTGCGGCAACCCGGCGCCCTGGATGCGGTGGCGGTAAACCGCGAATTGCGCGGTACGCTGCGCCCCTATCAACAGGCGGGGCTGAACTGGTTGCATTTCGTTACCCGACTGGGGCTCGGCGCCTGTCTCGCAGACGACATGGGGTTGGGCAAGACCGTTCAGGTGTTGGCGCTGTTGCTGAGCAACCGCGAGGGCGCCCCGCGTCGGCAAGCCGCGCCGGCGTTGCTGGTTGTACCGGCGTCCCTGTTGGGCAACTGGCGCAGCGAGGCGGCTCGGTTCGCCCCCTCGCTGAAGCTGTGCTTCCTGCACCCGGCTGAGACGGATCGGCAGACGCTGGAGGACATCGCGTCCGCTCCGCGGGATCGCCTGACCGATGCCGACTTGGTCGTCACGACCTACGCGATGCTGGTTCGTCAGACCTGGCTCCAGAACCTGCGCTGGCGGCTGATCGTCCTGGACGAAGCCCAGGTCGTGAAGAATCCCGCGACCCGGCAGAGCAAGGCGGTCAGAAAGCTCAGGGCTCATGCCCGCATCGCCTTGACCGGCACGCCGGTCGAGAACAGCCTGGGCGACCTGTGGGCGTTGTTCGACTTTCTCAATCCTGGACTGCTGGGCTCGCGCAAGGTCTTCCAGAGCTTTGCCAAGGAACTGCAGGCCGGCGAGGAAGACCGCTTTGCGCCCCTGCGCCGCTTGGTCGGGCCCTACATCCTGCGGCGCCTGAAGTCGGATCGGAGCATTATCGCCGATCTGCCGGAGAAGACCGAGACCGCACGCTACTGCAGCCTGACTCAGGCGCAGGTCAAGCTCTACGAACAGGTGGTCCGCACCATGAAACGAGAACTGGAGTCCCAGGAAGGAATGGCGCGCCGCGGCATCGTGCTGCGCTCGCTACTGCGCCTGAAGCAGGTCTGCAACCACCCCGGTCAGTTTCTCGGCAATGGCGAATTCCGCCCAAGCGACAGCGGCAAATTCCTGCGGCTGACGGAGATTTGCGAAGAACTCGCTCAACGGCAAGAGAAGACGCTGGTTTTCACTCAATTCCGCGAGATTGTCGATCCGTTGGCAGAGCGCCTGACGGCGGTCTTCGGCCGGCCGGGCCTTAGCCTGCACGGCGCCACCGGCATCAAGCGCCGCCGCCTGCTGGTGGAGCGTTTTCAGGACGAGGACGGGCCGCCGTTCTTCATCCTGTCGTTGAAGGCGGGCGGTACGGGGCTCAACCTGACGGCAGCTTCGCACGTCATTCACTTCGATCGCTGGTGGAACCCGGCGGTTGAGAACCAAGCGACCGACCGCGCGTTCCGCATCGGCCAGCGACGCAATGTGCTGGTCCACAAGTTCATCACCAGGGGCACGGTCGAAGAACGCATAGACCGGATGATCGCGGAAAAGCAGCAACTGGCGGAGGACATTCTCACCGGCGAGGGGGAGGTCAACCTCACGGAACTGTCCGACGACGAATTGCTCGACCTGGTGAGGCTGGACGTTACGCGCGCGGCATTGTAAGGGCGACGCAAGGAAATCAAGGGGAACATTGAAGTGCCATACGGTATGTGGCGGCGGTACGTTCCGGTAGCTGAGCGGCGTGCCCAGGCGATTCTCGAAATGAGCCGGCTGCGCAAGGCCGGGAAGGACGTTCAACCGGTTCGAATCGAAGGGCGGACCATCGCCCGGAGCTTTTGGGGAAAACGCTGGTGCGAGCACCTGGAATCATTTTCCGACTACGCGAATCGCCTTCCGCGCGGCCGCACCTACGTGCGCAACGGCTTGGTCTGTCACCTGGAAATCCACCCGGGCCGCATCGACGCGATGGTCAGCGGTTCGGAGCTCTACGAGGTCCGCGTTCGCGTCGACAAACTCAAGACCACCATCTGGAAGTCCATCAAGCGCCGCTGCTCCGGCCAGATCGGCTCCATTATCGAGCTTCTCCAGGGCCGGTTGTCTGGAGGGGTAATGGCTGTCGTGACCGACCGCGGCACGGGCCTCTTTCCCAAACCGAAAGAGATCGGTCTGAACTGCACCTGCCCCGATTGGGCGGACATGTGCAAGCACGTAGCGGCGGTGCTCTACGGAGTCGGCAGCCGGCTCGATGACAGTCCCGAATCGCTGTTTTCCCTGCGCGGCGTCGATGCCGCGCAACTGATCGACGCCGAGTTGGCGCTGCCCGCCGGCAATGCGACGGGCGACAACACCTTGGCTGACGATGATCTTGCCGGCATCTTCGGCATCGACCTCGAAATGGAAGATGCGCCCGATGCGCCGGCGAAACGACCGAAAAAACGACCGAATAGCGGGCGCGTCGCACACGCCTCGGCAAAGCGCCGGCAGTCGCCCGCCCGGGAGAAGGCCGCGGCCGCCAAACGCGCCCGCAACGCGATGGCCGGGAAGAAAAAACATCCGCCAACTCGCCGAACCGGAGCGCCGCGCACATCGGCTGCGGCCACGCCGCCCCCGAAACTCCGCCCGAGCGGCCAGTCGGTGGCCCGCCTGCGCCGGCGCCTGGATCTCTCCGTCGCCGAATTCGCCCGGCTTCTCGGCGTCACGGCCGCGACGGTGTATCGATGGGAAGCCGCGTCCGGGAAATTGAAACTGCAAGCGCGACCGCTGACCGCGCTGGGGCGCCTGCATCTCAAGGCCAAGGCGCCGTCTCGATAACCTGTCCGGCCGATGCGACGACGCCGATGTCCAGGCCGGCGAGCGGAATTCGATCGCCCGCGCTTACGGCCGCATGAAAAGGGCGTAACATCAATTGACACGGCTTGGCGAACCCCTAAGATTGATGCGTCATCGGATTCGCGAGTTCGGACTGCAACAACCCGTATTACGCCAACTCAATTGCCGGCTGCTCACCGTGTTCTGCCTGTTTGCGCTGGCCCCGGCCGGTGTGCTCGCGGATTATCCCGAAAAGGACATTACGGTCATCATTCCGTACAGCGCCGGCGGCGGCTTCGACAGTTACGTGCGCGGCGTCTTGCCGGTCATGCAGAAGTACCTGCCGAACGACGTCAATCTCATCCCGAGGAATATGCCGGGCGCGGGGGGGCGCAAGGGCGCGACAGCAATTTACCGCGCGAGGCCGGACGGTTACACCATCGGCGCGTTCAACCTTCCGGGGTTGCTGCTGCCCGAGGTTCTCGGAGAGGCGGTGGCATACGATCTGTCGAAGGTGACCTGGCTGGGGCGGATTTCCGAGGACGAATATGTACTGGTCGCCGCCGGGTCGAGCGCCATTACCAGCGTCGGGGACCTGAAGGCGCTCGATCGGCCCGTCAAGTTCACCGTCACGGGCGCCGGCTCGTCCGCCCATGTGGCGTCCCTCATCGCGACGCATTTGCTCGGCATCGACGCACGCTTCATCACCGGTTATCAGGGCAGCCAGGCTTACATCCTCGCTGCCGTGCGCGGCGACGGCGATGTCGCGATCGGGCCGTCGACTTCGCTTTCGGGGTACACCGAGTCCGGCGATCTGAGAGTCATCGCGAGCTTCCAGGAGAGCAGCTCTTTTCCAGGCGCCGAGACGGCGGCGACATTGGGGCTGCCGGACTTGAACCGGCTGACACTGCAGCGTTTGCTGGGCGCCCCGCCGGATCTGAATGACGAGGCGCGCACGGTGCTCGTCGACGCCCTGGCCCAAGCACTCGCCGATGCCGAACTCAGCGCCTGGTCGGAATCCACCGGGTTGCCGCTGGCCCCGCTCTCCGGCGACGCTGCAGCGGCCAACTTCGCCGATCAACGATCTTTTTACGAAGAATTCAAAGACATCCTTTGACCGATGCGTTTCCACAGGCCCTTGCCCATCTCTTCACATTCCAGTCGCTGAGCTACCTGGGACTCGGCACGGCGATCGGCCTGCTCTTCGGCGCGGTTCCCGGTCTCGGGGGCACGACGGCGCTGGCGCTGCTGATTCCGCTGACCTTCGGCATGGATCCGGACTCCGCCATCGTGCTGGTCGGCGGCATCATGGGCGGCGTTCCGTTCGGTGGGTCCCTCTCGGCGATCCTGCTGAATACACCCGGGGCCGCGCCCAACGCGGCCACGTGTTTCGACGGCTACCCGCTGGCCCGTCAGGGCAAAGCCGGCATGGCTATCGGGGCGGCAGCGGCGGCCTCCTCCCTGGGGGGGCTGCTCGGCGTGGCCGCGATGCTGGCGGTCATCCCCGTTGCCAAGGCGGTGGTATTGCTGTTCGGTCCGCCGGAGTTCTTCATGCTGGCCGTGTTGGGGTTGAGCGCGATCGCCGTATCGACCGGGGGCAAGCTGCTGCGGGGACTCATCAGCGGCGGCATCGGATTGATGCTGGCCTTCGTCGGCTTCGATGACGTGGGCGGCGGCCTGCGCTACACCGCCGGCATCGAGTACCTCTGGGATGGCGTGCAGCTCGTTCCCGCGCTGATCGGGCTCTTCGCCATCGCCGAGATGATCCAGCTTTCCACCGTCGGTGGGCAAGTCGCCGCCGGCAACGGTCCCGACGCGTTGAGCCGGGTGTTCGACGGGGTCAAGGCGGTGTTCGCCAATGCCACGACGCTGTTGCGGGGTTCGGCCATCGGCGCCTTCATTGGCGCCGTGCCGGGTATCGGGGGCACGGTCGCTTCGTTCCTCTCCTATTCGGTGGCGCGTCAAATGTCGGCGGAACCCGAGACCTACGGCCACGGCAACATACAGGGCGTGATTGCCTCGGAAGCCGCCAACAACGCCAAGGACGGCGGCTCGCTGATTCCCACGCTGGCCTTCGGCATACCGGGCAGTGCGGAGATGGCGGTGTTTCTGGGCGTGCTGGTTCTTCACGGTCTGGAGCCGGGACCGAGACTGCTACTCGACAATGAGCATGTGATCTACGGTTTGATCATGGCGCTGTCGCTGTCGTGCGTACTGGCCTCTGCCGCCGGTCTGGTGCTCGCGCGTTACCTGGTGCTGATTACGCGCACCGACGTTCGGTATCTGGTTCCCGTGGTGATCTCCGTCGCGCTGATCGGCGCCTACGCGCTGCAGTCGAGCCTTGGCGACGTCATCGCGGCGATGGTATTCGGTGTGATCGGTTACTTCATGGTGCGCTTCGACTATCCCAGAATCACGCTGGTCATTGCCCTGGTACTGGGCGGGATTGCCGAGCGCAGTTATCACCAGTCCTTGATGATGTCCGACGGGAGCCACGGCATCTTCTTTACCCGGCCCGTGGCCGATACCCTGCTGGCGCTCGTGGTCATCAGCCTGGCGCTGCCGGGGTTGAGGGTCTTGGCCCGAAGGATGACAAAGCGATGAGGGCTCGTTAGCCATGGACATCGACGGTCTCAGACGTGCCCGAACGCCGGCGGCATTGTTACTGGCGATGGCCGGCGCATTGATTGTGTCCTACGGCTACGGGCCGGCGGAGCGGGCACTACCGGTTTTGGTGGCGTGGACGACGATCGCCTTACTGGTGCTGGAAGTCCTGGTGCAGGCCGGCACGCCGGCCGGCCGCCGCATCGACCGGCTACTCCAGGGGCAAGACGCCGGGCCCGAGCTCGAACGCGCCCCCCCGGTCAAGGTTCTGATCCACGCTGTCGGTTGGCCCGGCCTGCTAG
>JAKZVH010000359.1:0-41277 GCA_047516145.1 Gammaproteobacteria bacterium | reverse complement strand
CGCGCATGTACCAGAACACGATTGACCACTTCGGAAATCTGGCACGGGAAAAGGCCGCGATGCTGTCCGAGTCTCCGCTGGCTTTCTTCGTCGGATCGCTCATGGCCGGCGCCTACGTGGGCATCGGCATCATCCTGATTTTCTCCGTGGGCGGCACGCTCGATCCGGC
Source organism: Gammaproteobacteria bacterium (assembly GCA_047516145.1). GTDB lineage: Bacteria > Pseudomonadota > Gammaproteobacteria > Steroidobacterales > Rariloculaceae > UBA6522. The sequence continues at coordinate 41,108 of JAKZVH010000359.1, read as the reverse complement.
GTGGCAGAAGCTCGTCATGGGCGTTTCCTTCGGCATCGCCCTGACGCTGGTGGTCTTTGCCGGTTCGGAACTCTTCACCGGACACACCATGTACATGGTGTTCGGCTGCCTCAAGGGTCAAACCACGTTGGGGGATCTCGGCAGAGTCTGGGCCGCGTCATGGGTCTTCAACCTGATCGGTTCCGTCGGGCTGGCGCTGCTGTTCGCTGCCGGCGGCGGTGGCGTCATGTTGGCCGACGGGTCTCAACTGCTCTACGACATCGCGGCGAGCAAGATGAATTCTTCCATTCCCGCGCTGATCGCACGGGCCACGCTTTGCAATTGGCTGGTGTGCCTGGCGCTCTGGATGGCCGCGCGGACCGACAGCGATGCCACCAAGGCGATCGTCATTTTCTGGTGCCTGTTTGCCTTTATCGCGAGCGGTTTCGAACACAGCGTCGCCAACATGACGTTGCTGTCGATCTCGCTCCTGGGCGATCACCCGGACACCATCAGCGTCGCCGGCATGGCGCACAACCTGCTCTGGGTCACCGTCGGCAACATCATCGGCGGCAGCGTCCTGATGGGGCTCGGCTATTGGTACGCCACGGGCGGTCGCCGCTCGGCTCAAGCCAAGGCCGGTGCGCACGCCCGCATTTCATCCTCATCCCATCGCTAGCGACAAGGCGGTCCCCGATACAACCCGGCCCATGACCCAGGAACCGACGTGAACGCATCTCCCGCCACGAAAACGGCATTTCTTTTCCTTGTCATTCTCGGGGCAATTGTCGCGTCGTTCGCCTTGACCGTCTGGCGCTACGACGATGACTCCCGGGTGCAATTCCGGCTGACCGATCACACCGGGCGGATCGTTACCCAGGACCAGTTGGGCGGCCGGCATCTGATGGTGTTCTTCGGTTTCACCAGTTGCCATGACATCTGCCCGGCGCAGATGACGAAACTGAGCCTGGTGATGGCGGAACTCGATCGAACCGGCCACGGCTCGCGCATCACGCCGGTATTCATTTCCGTGGACCCCGAGCGGGATTCGCCGGAAAAGGTGGCGGAGTTTCTGGGATTCTTCGACGAACGCTTTGTCGGGTTGACCGGTTCGCGCGCGGCGCTCGAAGGGGCTGCCGACTCCTTCAAGACCCTGCTGGAAGACCTTCCGGACGATCGAAGGGGCAAATACCAGATCACGCACTCCACCATGGTCTACATCCTTGACCCGTTCAGCCGGATCGTCGATTTTCTGCCGGGCTCGGCGGACACCGCGGGCATGGCCGAGAGGATTCGGGAGATCATCTGACCTGGATCCGTCGCCGATCCGGGTTCCACCCACCCGGCAAATCCGGGAGATTTTCGCGCCACACAGGTAGAATCCGAGCCTGGAACCCTCCTGGAACGGGCTTCAGCCCAATAATGCCATGGTCAATCCGGTCGACAACAACCTCGCCCTGTTCTGCGATTTCGAGAATATCGCCCTTGGGGTTCGAGATGCCCGCTACGCGAAGTTCGACATCAACAGGGTCCTTGAGCGCCTCCTGGTCAAGGGCAGTATCGTCGTCAAGAAAGCCTACTGCGACTGGAACCGCTACAAGGATTTCAAGGTCGTGATGCACGAGGCCAATTTCGAACTCATCGACATCCCGCACCTGCGCCAATCCGGCAAGAACTCGGCCGATATCCGCATGGTGGTCGATGCGCTCGACCTTTGCTACACCAAGTCCCATGTCAACACCTTCGTCATCATCAGCGGCGATTCCGACTTTTCGCCGCTGGTCAGCAAGTTGCGCGAGAATGCCAAGACCGCGATCGGTGTGGGCGTGAAGAACTCGACGTCGGATCTCCTGATCAACACCTGCGACGAGTTTATCTACTACGACGATCTCATTCGCGAAAAGGAACAGCGCCGGACGTCGAGCGCGACCTCGACCCGAAAGAAAAAGACCCCGACCAAGGATCGCATGCAGGAGGGCATCGACCTCACGCTTGAAACGGCGGAGGCCCTCCATGCGGAGCGCGGCGACGAGGGAAAACTCTGGGGCTCCATGGTCAAGCAGGCCCTGAAGCGCCGCAGTCCCGGCTTCAGCGAAAGCTACTACGGTTTCGATTCGTTCAGCCGCCTGCTCGAGGAGGCCCGCGACCGCGGCCAGATGGAACTGGAACTGGACGAGCGCTCCGGGGGCTACATCATTCGCGGGGTGAACCTGGCAACGTCATGACCTCGCTCGCCCCCAGCAAGCGTCTGACCACGCAGGGCGCGAAGACGATGATGGCGGCGGCCACCGCCGAGGCCAGTGCCCTGGGGTTTGCGGTGACGATCGCGATCGTGGATTCCGGCGGTCACCTGCTGGTACTGGAGCGGATGGACGGCGGACGATTCCATACCGTGCACTCCTCTCTCACCAAGGCGGCCTGCGCCGCGTCCAACCGGCGGCCGACGACAACCCGTGGGGCCGAGGGACAGCATCTGGACCTTCTGCACGCGGTGGGTCTGACTCTGGCGGCGGGACCCGGGCGTTGGACAGCCATGGAAGGCGGGATTCCCGTCATGGTGGACGGCGAATGCGTGGGCGCAATCGGTGTTGCCGGCGCGACCTGGGAAGAAGACCAGCGCATTGCCGAAGTGGCGCTCGACGCCATCGGCGCTGCCCGGCCGCCGGGTTAGCGAGGGGTTTGCCCTGATGGCGTACGCCCCGTCACCGCGGCGCCTCCGCGCCCTCGCGACGAAGATCGGTGAGGGATGCGGGCTAACGCTACTGCTGGGGCTGTGTGCTCCAGGGGTCCTCGCGCAGTATCCGCAGCGAACCATCGAATTCGTGATTCCCTTCGATGCCGGCGGCAGCGCCGACATCGAGGGCCGCCTGCTCGCCGACGAGATGGGCGCGATCCTCGGCGTGACCGTGGCGCCCGTCAACCGGCCCGGCGCCGGCGGCGCACTTGCCTACAGCTACGTCAACGAGGCCGACCCGGACGGCTACACGGTGATGTGGACGTCCACTTCGATCCTCACCCTCACCAACCTGGGCAACGTCTCCTTCGGCTACGATGCCCTGGACCACATCGGCCGCGTGGAGCACCAGCCGCTGGTGTTCGCGGTGGCCGCGAACGCGCCCTGGAGCAACTTCGAGTCCCTGGCCGGCGACTGCGCCGAGCGCGCCGGTCCGGTGAAAATAGCCAACTCCGGTACCGGCAGCACGACGCACCTGGCTGCGTTGGCGCTCGTTCAAGCCATGGATTGCGAGGCGGTGCACCTGCCCATCGGTACCCGCAGGCGAAACGCCACCGTGTTGAGCGGCGAGGCGGATGCGATGGTTGCACCGCTCACCGGTGCCCTGAACCTGGCGCGGGCGGGCCGGCTGAGGCTGCTCGCGAGCCTTGGCGCGCAGCGCAACGCGGTTATCCCGGACGTGCTCACGGCCACGGAGCTTGGATTCGACGTCGAGTTCGATCTCTTTCGCGGCCTCTCGGTCCCCACCGACACACCCGCCGAGATCCAGGCGAGGCTCGCGGCCGCCATGGCCGAAGCGGCAGCCTCGGATGCGTTCCAGGAACTGGCCGGCGACCTGGGTCTGACCGTTGCGCCGATGTCCGGCGAAGCGTTCGCAGCGCTGCTGTCCCGGGAAGACGCCAAGGTCAAGGCGATCATGGGGAGTTCGGGCGCGGGAATCCGCTAGGAGCCTGCGCCGTGGGCAATCGCAACCTGCTCGCCGGCGCCGTTCTCCTGGCCGTGGGCGCGGGATACGCCTGGGCCATCACGATGCTGCCGGACCGGAGCCTGCCCGACACGCCGGGTCCGGCGTTCTTTCCAACTCTTATTGTCATCGGGCTGCTCGGCTTGTCCGCGACGCTCGCGCTGCGCGGATTCCTGACGCTTCGCGGCCAACGCCGCACGACCGACGGCTACCGCATGCCGCCGCGCGGCTGGCTCGCGCTGGGCGGGTTCGCCGCCTTTCTCGCGGTGCTCCCCTACGCCGGATTCGCCGTCGCCGGCGTGCCGTTCTTCGGTGAGCTCATGGTGCTTTACGGTGAACGCAGAACCCCGGTCATCGTCCTGACCGCGATTGCCGTTCCGGTGGCGTTGTTCCTGGTGTTCACCGCCGGGTTTCGGATTCTCCTTCCCGGAGGTTCGTGGTGGTGAGCGGCGACGTGCTACAGGGTTTCGCGCAGGCGATTCAGCCGGCGGGCCTGGCAGCCACGGCACTGGGATGCCTGCTGGGCATCATTGCCGGGATGATTCCGGGAATGACAATTTCCGCAGCGCTCATCATCGTGCTGCCGCTGACCTTCGTGCTCGACGCCAACGTGTCCATCGGGCTCTTTCTCGGCCTCTATGTCGGCGGGATGCTGGGAGGCAGCTTTTCGGCCATCCTGCTGAACATTCCCGGCACGCCGTCGGCGGCGGCAACCGCGCTGGACGGCTATCCGCTGGTCGTTCGCGGCGAGGCGGGAAGGGCGCTCGGCATCGCGGTACTGGCGAGCTTTTGCGGGGGGCTCTTCAGCGCGGTGTGTCTGTTTCTGATTGCGCCCAGCCTGGCCGATCTGGCCCTGGGGTTCCGCTCTGCGGACCTGTTCAGCCTGGTGTTTCTGGGTCTCACCATCATCTGCTCCTTCGCGTCCCGATCCTGGGTCAAGGGTCTGCTGTCGGCGGTCATCGGTCTGGCCATCGTCACCATCGGCCAGGACCCGGTCATGGGCACGGCGCGCTTCACCTTCGGCGAGACAAATCTGTTATCCGGCGTGCATTTTCTCACCGCGCTCATCGGCCTCTTCGCCATCCCCCAATTGATCGAGAACCTGCGCCAAACCGACTCCGGGGGAGCCGCCCCGCGGGCACCGATTGTCCGCTTCGGGAACCTGCTGCCCTCGGCGGCGGATTTGCGGCGAATCCGCCTGCCCGTCGGCATCGGCTCGGCGGTGGGCACGTTTCTCGGTATCCTTCCGGGCGTGGGCGGGCCCATTGCGGCGTTCATCAGTTACGACTACGCCCGGAAGGCCGTGCGCCAGACCGATACCTTCGGTCGCGGCGCGGTAGAGGGCATTGCGGCGCCCGAGTCGGCGAACAACGCGGTCACCGGCGGCGCCCTGATTCCCATGATGACGCTGGGAATTCCCGGCGACCCCGTCACCGCCATCCTGATCGGCGCCCTGCTCGCCCACGGAATGGCGCCCGGGCCGCTGCTGTTCCTCGAGCGGGCGGACTTTGCGTACGGATTGATGTTCTCGTTCTTCTGGGCCAACGTCTTCAACCTGATCATTGCGCTGGCGGGCCTGAAACTGCTGGTAAAGGTCGTCGCCGCGCCGCGCGCGATCCTCATGCCCGCCGTCGCCATCCTGTGTGTCGTGGGCGCCTACTCCTTGCGCAATTCAATCTTCGATGTCTATGTCATGTTCGGATTCGGGTTGTTGGGGATCACCATGAAATGGCTGGACATGCCGGTCGTACCGCTGCTGCTCGCGCTGGTGCTCGGCCGGCAACTGGAGGAGAATCTGCGGATCTCGTTGACCGGGTCCCAGGGCGACGTCTCGGTGTTCTTCACCTCGCCGTACAGCGCGCTCTTCCTGGCGCTCTCGGCGGTGTCGGTGATCTGGTCCGTCGTCAGTTCGCTCCGGCGGACCCGGTCTTGACGCAAGGAAAGGAAGAATGAGCGCGGAACCTGTACGTGTCGCGTCCCTCGGCATGGGGTGGTGGTCGGACGTGCTCGCCGATGCCGCCGGCCGAACCCGGGATATCGAGATCGCCGCCTGCTATACGCGATCCGGGGACAAGCGCGCCGCGTTCGCGCGAAAGTACGGCTGCAGGCCAGCGGCCAGCTACGAAGCGATTCTCGCCGATGACTCAATCCGGGGAATCGTCAACACCACGCCGAATTCCGTGCACCTGGAAACCGTGGCTCTGGCGGCCGCCGCCGGCAAGCACGTTTTTCTCGACAAACCCATCGCCAACACCGTCGCCGACGGCAAAGCCATTGCCAGGATCGCGGAGACCAGCGGAATCGTGCTGTCGGTGGGCTACCAACGCCGGCGCGAAAGTCATTTCCGCTGGATCAAGCGCGAGATCGAGGCCGGGCGATTCGGCCGTCTGGTCCAGGCCGAAGCGAATATCAGCCGGGATCGGCTCGGGAAGATCGATACCGGTTCGTGGAGGTATCAGTCCGCGGGCATGCCCGGTGGCGTGATGCTGCAAATCGGGATCCACTACACGGACGTGCTGGAAATGCTCCTCGGCGCCGTGCGGCGCGTCTCGGCCACGACGGCACGGCTCGTACTCCCCGGCGACAACCCGGATATCGCGAACCTGATCCTGGAGCACGACAGCGGCGCCGTCTCGAACCTGACGGCCAGCTATGCCTCCGCATCGGAGTACTACATGGTGAACGTCTACGGCAAGGAAGCCAGCGCCTACTTCGACCTGTTCGGCGGCCTGCGGCATTTGCGCCGCGGAAGTACCCGAAGCACACCCGTTCCCTGCGAGAAGAACGACACGCTGGTAGAGGAGCTGGAGGAGTTCGCCGCCTGCGTTCGCGGCGAGGCCACGCCCGAGGTGGGCGCCCGGCGAGCCACCGAATCCCTGGCCGTGATCCGCGCCGGCGTGAGGTCTGCCAGGGAAGGCCGGGCGGTGGAGGTGGCGGAGATCCTCGACTCCGGCGACGAGTGAGCGGTCGCGTTCCCGGACCGCTATCGCCTCCGGCGGTTCCGATCGTTGCCGCGGCCGTCGGCGCGGCCATCGCCGCGGCGGCGGCTTTCGAACGTTGCGCCGTCTGCCTCGCGTACCACGGATCGAATGCGAACGAAATTCGTGCCTTCGTTGCGATGCGGCTGTCCGGTGATGGCGATCGTCTCGCCGGGACCGAACACGTCCGGTTGGTACGACTGCCCGGAGGCGTCAATGAAGCTGCCGTTCCATTCGGCGGTCCATTGCTCGACGGTGCCATCCTCGCCCTGCACTTCAAGGGTCATGGAGGGATGGGGCCGGCGACCCAGGTACTCCGACACGACGCCTTCCACCACGATGGAGCTGCGCGTATCGTAGTCCACGGACCAGGAGTGATGGGCTTGTGCCGTAGCGACCTGCAAGGACAGCGTTACGGCGGATAGTGTCGCGATCGAATGTCTCATCGTTGGCTCCCCGGTAGCGATTCTGCCAGTAGGTCGTTTCGGTACGATTCAATTCTTGCATCGCCGCCGTTTCGGCGAAATACCGCTGAGCTATATTTTTCTGAAGTTTTCCCGAGATTATTCGGCGCGCTCGTCCGCCTCTTCATCCACCTCGCCTGCATTGGGATTCACCACCCGGAACTGCGGTCGGCCACGGCGCTCCTCGGGCTCGAGGGCGAGAATCTCGGCTTCCTCCTCGGTGATGGGGTAAAAGGATCCCAGTCCGCAGGACATGCCCTCCTGGATGAATCCCCCGAAATCTTCGAGCACGCGGATCGTATCCACCGAGCACAGGCGTCCTCCGGTGATCCGGTACGAAAAGCGCTCCTCGCGCAGCAGACTCCGGCAGTCGTGGCGCAGGTAATTGACGTAGTGGACGCCGCCACGCATCTCGAAAAGGATGGTGCGTTCATCGACAATGTCCGTGTCACGGATCGCCCTGGTATTGATGCACCGCTCGCCCTCGCGATCGAGCGAATAGTCCGCCTCGACAACCTCATCCGGGTCCGTCTCGTCGCCGGCCGGGGAGTCCTGCGCAAGCACCGCACCACAGAGCGAGAACGAGCCTGCCAGGAACAGGGCCGGGATCATATTTCTCATGTCGGTCACCGTATCAGCGACAGTCGAACCGCATTATAGTCCCAGTATGAAATTTGACCGCAACGACGATAAGGGTGCGCTCCCGGCGGCCTCGGTCGCCGAAGTCATCGAGGCGCTGCGGGCCGGCGAGTTGGAGACGGCCGGACAACTGGTGCAGTCGCTGCACCCGTCCGACAGCGCCGACTTGCTGGAACGGGTGTCCCGGGTGGAGCGGGAAAGTCTGGTGGACACGCTGCGCGAGCCGTTCGATCCCCGAATTCTTGCGGAACTCGGCGATGCCGTGGCCGAACGCGTGATCCGGCAACTCGGGCTGGCCCAAGCGGCCGAAGCGGTGGCGTCCATGCCGACCGACGATGCGGTCGAGATCGTCGAGGCGCTCGATGCGGACGCGCAGCAGGCCTTTCTGGATGTGCTGCCCCAAATCCGCCGCACACGGATCCAGGAAGGGCTGGCCTTCCCCGAGGATAGCGCCGGGCGGCTCATGCAGCGCCAGGTGGTGGCGCTGCCGGACAACTGGAACGTCGGCCAGGCCATCGACTACCTGCGTGACGGGGAGGATCTGCCGGCTGACTTTTTCGATCTGTTCCTGATCGACCAAACCTGTCGTCCCATCGGCACGATCCCGCTGAGCCGGGTTCTGCGAACTCCCCGTGGCGTTGCGCTCACCGCGATCGCGCGCGCGGATCTGCGAATCATTCCCGCCGACATGGACCAGGAAGAAGTGGCCTTCCTGTTCCGGCAGCGAGACCTGATTTCCGCGCCGGTGGTCGACGCGGAGGGGCGGCTTCTGGGCGCGATCACCGTCGACGACGTGGTCGACGTCATTCACGAGGAGCACGAAGAGGACATCATGGCACTCGCCGGCGTCGGTTCGGAAGACAATCTCTTCCAGGCGATCATGGATACGACGCGTTCCCGATTTATCTGGCTGATGATCCACCTCGTCGCCGCCATCGCCACCGCGGGGGTCATCAGCGTATTCGCCGGCACGATCGAGGAACTGGTGGCGCTGGCCATCCTCATGCCCATCGTTGCGACCATGGGCGGGACGGCGGGTATTCAGGCGCTCACCGTCGCCGTGCGCGCCATCGCGGTAAAGGAGCTGACGCCAGTGAATGCCGTGCGTGCGATCCGCAAGGAGCTTCTGGTGAGCGGCATCAACGGGTTGCTCTTCGCCATTCTGATCGGCGGCGTGGCGTGGGTGTGGTTCTCGAGCCCGGCACTCGGCGGCGTCATCGCCCTCGCCACGGGCATCAATTTCCTCGCGGCCGGGCTCACCGGAAGCGTGCTGCCCGTGGTGCTCCAGCGACTCGGTTTCGACCCCGCCGTGGCCTCGAGCGCGCTCTTGACATCGGTCACGGATATGGTGGGGTTCTACGTTTTTCTGGGACTGGCCGCAGTGCTGCTGCTGTAACGGGTAAGCCATGAACTGGGAGCAGATCATTTCCACTCTCGCCGACTACGGCCTGCGCGCGTGGGGCCTTGTCGGCAGCCCTGCGGTCCTCATCCAGCTCGCGATGATCACCGTCCTGTTCCTGCCGGCGCTGGTGCTGTCTTGGCGGGTCGAACCGCGGCTCGTGGCGTGGGCCGGCGACCTCAAGGGCATGCCGGGCGTGCCGGGCGTGCTGCGGCTGGTGAACGGGTTCCTGAATCGGCTCGAGTGGTTGTTCTTCGTAACCCTCCTGGCCGGCGCCTACCTGGGGACGACCGCCGCACAGTGGCCCGCGAGCAACTACCTGGTCTACAGCGCCATGTTGCTGGCGGCGGCGTGGCTGGTGATCACGGTTGTCTCCCACGTGATCCGCAGTCGCGCGATCGGCCGCGCGTTCGCCCTCATTGCCTGGTTGTATGTCGCCGCGGCAGTACTCGGGATGGCGGACGACGTATCCGCATTGCTGGACGGCGCCGGCTTCACCCTCGGTTCGTTCCGCCTTTCGCTCCTGAGCGTGGTGCAGGCGGTCTTCCTGCTGGGCGTGCTGCTTTGGCTGTCGCTGACGGTCGGGAATTTCCTCGACCGGCGCATCCAGAGTATCGAGGATCTGACGCCGTCGCTGCGTGTCCTGATCGGCAAGATCATGCGGATCACGTTGATCGTGATCGCCGCCATGGTGGCGCTGTCCGGCCTCGGAATCGACCTCACCGCGTTCACCGTGCTCTCCGGCGCCGTCGGCGTCGGCATCGGTTTTGGATTGCAGAAGGTCGTCTCCAATTTCATCTCCGGGATCATCATCCTCATGGACCAGTCGATCAAGCCAGGCGATACCGTCACGCTCGGCGAGACGTTCGGTTGGATACGGGAGCTTCGTGCCCGCTTCGTCTCCGTGGTCACGCGTGACGGCCGCGAATTCCTCATACCCAACGAGGACTTCATCACCACCCAAGTGATCAACTGGTCGTTCTCCGATAAATTCGTCCGGCTCGATGTTCCCTTCGGGGTCGCCTACAACTCCGACCCCCACGAAGTTGCCCGCATCGCCATCGAGGCGACCGCGAGCGTGGGTCGAGTGGCTACCAGCTATCGAGCCCCTGTTTGCTGGCTCACGGGATTCGGGGATTCGTCGCTGGACTTCAAGCTGCGCTTCTGGATCAGCGATCCGCAAAGCGGGCTGACCAACATCCGGGGCAAGGTATTGCTGGCGCTGTGGGACGCGTTCAAGGAACACGGGATCCAGATTCCGTATCCCCATCGCCAGCTCATCATGGATCCGTCGCGGCGAGAACTATCGGGTGAGGGTGCGGAATAATCCCATGACTGTATCGCGTGCGCCGTCCACCATGGAGCCGCCTGTGAGTCCCAGGCGAAAATCGCTGCCGATTCCGGGAGCCGCGGGGTTGGCGGTGCTGTGGTGGTGCCTGGCCGGGCCGGCGGCAGCTCAGTCGGTGGAGCTGCCCGATCCGCACAGCGCAATCGACCCGGAGATCGCGGCAAGTGACGATCCGGAAATCGACGCGGACACGACGCCGGTGTTTCCGCCGGGTTTCGATCCCATCGTCGCCATCGTCGCGATCGATCCCCGCAACCCTCGACTCGATCCCGACGAGCCCTGGGCGATCGGACCCGGCGGTCGGGTGATCCCGCAGCGCCGCGCGTCCCGGGCGCCGACCCCCGTGTTCAAGGCGCCCCTGCACGACGCGTTCTCCACGCGCCGCGACGACAGCGGCATCGAATTGACCTTCGGCGCTCAACCCGCCCTGGGCGCAAGCCTGGGGATGCGGGTCAATCGGCTTGAGATCGAGCCCACGGTCGTGGAACTCAGGGTGGGTGAGTCGTTCGATCTGGCTGAACTCACCGTCCGAGCCTACAATGCCTCGGGCGAATTGGTGGAACGGGCGCCGCTGCGGCTCGAACTCGAAGGCCCGCAAGGTTTCGTGGACATGGCGGCCTTCGAACGCGACGGCAGGACGTTGACGGCGTCGGCCAGGGGCGTCGGCCGTATCTGGGTTACGTCGTTGCTGCCCGCTCGCCTCGGCGATCCCTTTACTCTGCCAGTCGTCGTGAACGTACGGGAGCTGGATAGCCCCGGGTTCCCGCTGAGTTCCAGAATTCATGAAAACGTCCCCGCCACTCCGTAGTCCGAATATAATGGCGAAGCGCTGGCGCAGCACCATGGCAAGAAATCGCTTCAGACACATCGTTGGTTTCCTGATTGGCGGATGGCTCGTTCCGTGGTGCGCGGCGGTCGCCGAGCCCGATCTGGAGGGTGTGTGGGGCATCGACCCCTCCCTGTTCCGGCAATACTCCGAGCCCCGATACACCGAGGAAGGACAACGCCGTACCGACGCATACAACCCGTCGACTGACGATCCCAGCTACTTTTGCGTGCCATCCGGTCTCGGCAGGGCGTGGGACGAACCCGATACAACGGTGGAGATCAGCCAGTTCGAGGACCGAGTGGTCATCCGCTACGAGATGTTCGACCTGACGCGAACGGTCCACCTCGATCAGCGCGGTCACCCGCCGCAGCCCGAACCCAGCACGGTCAATCTTGACGGCGAGCCCATGCCGACGATGGGGCATTCCATCGGCTGGTACGACGTCGATGCCCTGGTCATCGAAACGCTCGGCTACGCGCCGGGCTATATCACCACGTTGCTGCGCTATTTCCCCCAATCCGAAGCGTTGCGCAGCATCGAGCGCATCCACAGGGATGAACAGGATCGACTGGTAGTGGAAATCCGCTATGTCGATCCCATCACCCTCGCGGCCCCGCTCGAATCGACGAATCGCTACTTGAGGTCGGACTTCGCATTCACCGTCTACGGTTGCATTCCCGACCCTCCGGAGCAGCAGGGATAGGGCACCGACAATGACGATACTTCGACTGCTACTGATTGGACTTGTTTCTTGCGTGCCGGTCACGCTGCAGGCACACCATTCGGTGGCGCTGAATTTTTCCCGGGAAGAAATCGTGCTCGACGGCACGATCACGGATCTACGCTGGGTGAATCCGCATTGCACCTTCGTTCTGCAGGTCGAAAACGAAGCCGGCGACACCGAGGAATGGCTGGTGGAACTCCTTGCCCTGATCGCGCTCCAGCGCCAGGGCTTTGAACTCGAATGGTTGCAGGAAGGCATGGAAATTCAACTGACCGGGCGCGTGGGCTACCGGGAGAGAAACCTGCGCTTTGTCGAAGCCGTTCGCGAAGATGGCATGGTGGTGCGCGAGCGCGATCCAACCCGCGAGATATTTCGCACCCGGCAGTGACTTCGCGCCCGCCGCGGGCGCCGGTTAACGGTTCCGTTAACAGTTAACGAACCTTCCTGAACTTACAAATCCCGGGTGGAACCCTCACCCTGAATCGCTCCGGCGGGGAGGCCTGCCCGCCGCCCATGAGGAATCCGCTGCCATGGATCGAGACCGCATCGCTCGCCGATGCTCTACTTCTGCCGCCGATCCGATCGCGGTGACGACGCTGATTGCGTGTCTCCCGGCAATGCTGGTCACCGGGACGGGAGGCGCGCAGACGGTCACCAGCGGCGCAGGCGCGATGGAAGAGGTTATCGTATTCGGCCGCAACACCGAACCGGTCGGATCCGCCCGGGCCGCCAGCGAAGGCTCCGTGGGCGGCGCCGATCTCCTGGTGCGCCCCCTGCTGCGCGTGGCGGAACTGCTGGAGGCGGTCCCCGGGATGGTCGCGGTGCAGCACTCCGGCAGCGGCAAGGCCAACCAGTATTTCCTGCGCGGGTTCAACCTGGATCACGGCACCGACTTCACCACGTACATCGACGGGGTGCCGTGGAACCTGCGCTCCCATGGCCACGGCCAGGGCTATCTGGATGTGAACGGGCTTCTGCCCGAGATCGTCGACCGAATCGATTACGGCAAGGGGCCCTACCGCGCCGATGTCGGGGATTTCTCCATGGCGGCGGCTTCGTTCATCCGCACCATCGACCGGCTGGATAGCAATTTTCTCTCGCTTGAGAGCGGGGAGAACAATTGGGGCCGGCTTGCGGCGGGCTCGACCACCGGGATCGGCGACGGCGCCCTGACCACCGTCGGAGAATTCAAGACCTGCGGTGGCCCATGGCAGCGGGACGAGGACCTGAAACACGTCTCGGTTTAGGGGAAATACCTCAAGCCCACCGACTTCGGCTCGGTTTCCTTCACCCTGTCCGGTTACGAGGGAGACTGGCATCCGACCGAGCAGGTTCCGGAACGAACCATCGGCAGTTCGGTCTGCCCCGACGCGTACTGTTCGCTGGATCCAACCGCCGCCGGCAACACCCGCCGGTGGATTGCCGGCACGCAGCTGACCGCCGTCGAATGGGACGCGTCAGCTTACCTTCAGTTCTACGACTGGCACATGCAGTCGAACCCGACCTACGATGCGCAGATTAACCAGTTCGACCGTCGAGTGACCGCGGGCGGGCGCTTCAACCGCACCCTGATCGACCGGTACGACCTGGGTTTCGATGTGGGCGCGGAATTTCGCCATGACGACATCGGCCCGGTGGGGCTGGACGAGAACGAATCCGGGCAATTCATCGCCAACATCAGCAACAACACCGTCAAGGAAACGTCCCTCGGCCTGTACGCGGAAGGGACCTGGCTACCCACGCCGGACCTGCGATTGCTCGCCGGGTTGCGCGCCGACAACGACGACTTCGATGCCGACGCGATCAACCCGACCAGCTTTGCGGGCAGTGCCAGCGACAGTCTGGTCTCGCCCAGCGCCGGTCTCGCCTACGCGGCGTCCAACCACGTTGAGCTTTACGCGAGTTGGGGGCGTGGATTCCATTCCAACGACGCGCGCGGGGTCGTCAACCACCTGGACCCGCTGCAAGGGCTGGCCCCGGGCACGGGCTACGAGGCCGGTGCCCGGTTCGAGTTCGGCGACATCAAGTTGACCACCACCTACCGGTGGCTCGACCTGGACAGCGAACTCATCTTTGTCGGCGATTCCAACTCCGTGGAACCCCGGGGCGGATCGAACCGGGAAGGATACGAGTTGACGATGTTCTGGAAGCCCCTGGCCTGGCTCGGGATCGATGCCGTGTTCACCGATAACCAGGCCCACTACGTGGATAATCCGGACGGCCGGCACATCGAGGGGTCGCTTGAGAATGCCAGCCAGATCGGCTTTTCCGCCGTCAGGGACAACTGGGAAGCGGCGCTGCGGGTTCGCTACCTGGGCCCCTACGCCCTGACGCCCGACAACGAGCACCGTGCCGGGTCGAGCACCACGGTCAACCTCCGCGGATCCTACCGGCTCGGTTCCGTCACGCTCTACGCGGAACTGTTCAATCTCCTGGACAACGACGGCAAGGACATCGTTTACTTGTACGAAGCCTACGTGGAGGGTTTCGATCCTCCGGGCCTGACTTCCGAGGATATCGACTGCGCCACCGTGAATTGCCGGATGAGCCGAGCCACCGAGCCGCGCACGGTTCGCGTAGGCGCCAAATGGCTGTTCTGACCGGTCTTCCGCTCCGCCGGTCGAAAGCTGAACTTTCAGGGCGTCGGCAAGTCCCATGGAATGGATGCAGTCAGCCGCAAGGCCGCATCGCTAACCGAGTATCGTCGCGAAGACGTTCAGGCGCCGAATCCAGGATCCGGCCATGAAGAAAACCGCTGCCGCCGTAATCCTGCTCGCCCTCGTTGCCGGTGGATCCCCCGCGCTTCTCGGCGTGCTGGCGCAGAGTCGCATCACGGCGCTGGCCACAACCCTTGGCGACGAAACGCTTATACGACTCGCGGTCACCGACTACCGGCGCGGCTGGAGAAGCAGTCACGCGACGCTCGCTGTGGCGCCCGGCGAAATCTTCGACGCGCTCCCGGTCGATCCATTCGACCGGGGCCTGCTCGACCAATCGATCGACGTGACGGTAGACATCACCCACGGACCCGTGTTTGCCGACGGAGGCGTTGGCATCGGTGTGGCCGATGCGGTGCTTCGCGTGGACCCGCGGACCCCGGGGCTCGACACGCTGCTCGCCGGGCTCGGAATGGATGAACCCGGCGAAGTGCGCGCTCGAATCGGGTTCTCAAGCGAGACTTCGTTGCGGTGGACATTGCCGCCGATGGCGGTGGCGATGCCGGCAGTGACCTTCAGCTCATCGGGCATAGTCGGTCAGGGCACGTTCAACACGGCGCGGCAGCGCCAGGTCGGCGAGACTCGCGTGGACCGGATCGAATTGGCGGCCGCGGACACGGCGTTCACGGCCGAGGATCTGGCCATCGCCGTGGATTTGACCCGAATCGCGCCGTTCGTGTGGACGGGCTCCACGGATCTTTCGGTCGGGCGAGTGCAAGGCACGGCTACGGGCAGCGGCGTAGCCATTGCCGCCGACCATATTGGCCTGAGCGGCCAATCCGAATTGAATGAAGCCGGTGACCGAATCGACGGTAGCTCGGCAATGTTTGCGGATTCATTGAGTGTGGGGGGAATGAACGTCACCGACGCCAGATTCGACATGTCCGCGCGGAACTTGAGTCTGGACGCACTGATTGACTACCAGGAATTTGCCATGGGGTTCCTGGGAGCCGATCCGGTGACTCTCGACCCGGAGGCGTTGGTACTCGAGGTTGAGCGGTTGGTCTATCGACTCATCGAGGCGGAGCCGGAGCTGACGTACGGCCCCATCAGCTTCAACCTGAACGGTGGGGCTTCCAACACCACGGTCAACATCCGCTTCGATAACGAGATGCTGCCGGCGCAATCGCAGTTCACCCTGCTGAATTCGAGCCTCTGGCCCCGCCTGATCTCGGTGGACGCGGAACTGGACGTGGACCGCGATCTTGCCCAGTGGATTGCCGTTCGAGTTGTTCTAGCCAGGACTGCCACCCCGGCTACGGCCGGCGGCGTGGGCGAGGATACTGCCGTGGGGCAACTCAGTCCCGCAGAGGAAGCTCAGGCTCGCGGGGCCCTGATCGGGCTGGTGAGCCAGGGCATACTTGAGGAAACCGGATCGGGATATCGATTCCGAGGGTCCTACGACAACGGCGTGATCGAGGTCAACGGCTCGGTTCTGCCGATGGGACCGGCGGCGCCGGGCATTTTTTGACGCGTGAGGTCGTCTGACCCGGGCAGGCATCTGCGGCCGGAGTCCGGCCACGGCTGTCAATCGGATGCGCCTGTCTCGCTTCCGAGCGTCGGCCGATCAAAGGGATAGGTCTCCGCGGCGACCCGGGGATCGGTCAGCGCCGACTTCAGGAAGGCGTCCAGATCGTAGCTGTCATAGCCGGTGAGGTCGAACACGTAGGTACCCACCCCGGGGATTTCGTCCAGGCCCGGTAGCGCCAGGCCCATGTTGTAGAAAGTGATCGCCTCGCTCAAGCGGCCGAATTCGCCGGTGTGCATGAGGCGTGTGCGCAAGCCGACGTTGCGCAGGCTCGGCACCTTCATCTCGCCGCCGTCTTCGGGATCCCGGGTGACGCCCTCGCGGCCGGAGTCATAGCGCATGAGCCGCAGCCCAATGTTCAGGAAATCGTTGTTGGTGAATAGCGGCGGCTCATGGCAGTTCACGCAACGCAACCGCTGGAACACCTGCCATCCGAATACCGCCGGCTGCGAAAGCGCGGTCTCGTCGCCGGCCATGTAGCGATCCCACGGCGTCCGGTCGGCGACCAAGGTTCGCTGGTACGCGGCGATGGCGAAGGCGATGCGCACCGGCGTGATTTCCGGCCCTTCGAATGCCGCATCGAAGAGCGCCGGATAGACCGGGTTCTCGGCCAGGGCGCCGGCCACGTCCGGCGGAAGATCGGACGCCAGCGCAAGCGGCCGCACGCGGCGGAGTTTTTCGGTGAGATCGTCCCAGGTGCGACCGGGATGCGTCATTTCGGCGGGATTCGACAACGAGTTCAGGGCCTGATTCTCCAGCGCGCCGCCCGCGGCGATGGCGACCTCCCCCGTCAGCGGATCCAGGAACCGCGATCCTGCCCGACCGTCCCAGAAGACCTCATCCGCCCACAGCGCGCCGAAGTTCGAGGGCGCGATGCGCTGCGTCACCTGGGGCTCGAAGCCGAAATCCGGATGCTCCACCGGCTCGCCTGCCTCGTTCATGAACACCACGCCGGGCGAGCCCCACACATCGTCGATGGTGCCTTTGTCGGTACCCCGATGACGGCCGAACCGGGGGTCCGCACCACCGGCCGCGGGGCGATGACACGTCCCGCACGCCTGCGTGTCATCGCTGGAAAGCTGCTCGTCCCAGAAGAGGATCTTGCCAAGCACGCGCTTGGGCTCGGTGATCGGGTTTTCCGCGGGCACCGGCACGGGCGGCAATTGCGCCAGGGCGTGGGTCCAGCCCAGCCCGGTGGTCAACAATCCGGCGAGGATCGGTGTGCTGTATTTTTTCATCGCCTGCTGGGAAGTGTGTTCTGCACTGAAGTTTAACAACGGATGCTATATTTCACGATCAATCTGCGGCGCGCACCACATCCGGACCATGACTGACGCCCACGCACACGCTGAGAAAATGAAGATCCAGCAGGCCACCCACCGCAAGCGGGTCGCCGAGGCATCCGGGCCGGGCCGGGGCCTGGTCCTGGTTTATACCGGCGACGGCAAGGGCAAATCGAGTTCGGCCTTCGGCGTGATTGTCCGGGCGCTCGGCTGGGATCAGAGCGTGGGCGTGGTGCAATTCATCAAGGGCAAGTGGAAGACCGGCGAGCGGCAGTTCTTCGCAAAGTTCGACGGTCAGATCGACTGGCACACGATGGGCGAGGGATTCACCTGGGACACACAGGATATCGACCGCGATACGGCCACCGCGGGGGCGGCATTCAAAAAGGCACGGGAAATGCTCGAAAGCGGCGACTACGACCTGGTCGTGCTCGATGAAATCAATATTGCATTGCGATACGACTATCTGTCCGAAGCGGCCGTAATCGAGGGCCTGGAAGCCCGTTCGGCGCGCACCAGCGTCATCCTCACGGGGCGCAACGCGAAACCGGGCATTTGCGAGTACGCCGATCTCGTCAGCGAAATGCGCCCGGTCAAGCACCCCTTCGACGCAGGCATCAAGGCCGTACGCGGGATCGACTACTGACCTCGCGAGTGCCGTTCGCTCGCACCCGCGCCGGCATAAGAGTGAAATACCCGGGCCATTTGACATCCCCCGGACGAAATTACGACAATAGCCGTAGATGGTGCTGTCCGGGTTCGCGCATCTCACCGATGTGAGGGCTTGAGACGGCTAAAAGGGAACTCGGTGGAATTCCGAGGCTGTACCCGCAACTGTAAGCCGGGAGCTTGCGGCCAACAGGCCACTGGAGAAATCTCCGGGAAGGCGGCCAAAGAGCACTGATCGGCGAGTCAGGAGACCTGCCATCGCGTCGTTCGTTCGTGGGCCGGGCACATTGTCCGCGAACGGGAAAGAGCGCCGCGCCCGCATTTGCGGGCCAAGTGCCCCTTCTTCCTTGTAACGACATGAAACGAAGCGCCGCGCCCGTCGCGGTTGGCGGGATCGGAGTTGTCATTACAGTGCACCCCAAGGGGTGCGGGAGGGGATCAATGCTACGCTCACCCTGTACTATCGGGTTGGCCTTCCTGGCCGTTTCGTCAACCGCCGCCGCTCAATCGACAAGCGGCGGGGAAGAATCGGAAATCGATACCATTGTGGTTACCGGAACCCGGATCGAACAGACCACCGCGGAGACTGGCTCGACGGTCCGGGTCATCGACGCCGAGGAAATCGAAGCCCTTGGGTTCACTCATGCCCTGGATGCCATCGCCAACACGCCGGGTGTGACCATCAACCAAAACGGTGCATTCGGCGGTGCCGCCACCGTACGCATTCGCGGCGCCTCCAGCGGCCAGACGCTGGTCTTGATCGACGGGGTGTCGGTGAACGATGCGTCGTCGCCGGGCGGCGGCTTCAACTTCGCCCGCCTGGACACCGAGAACATCGAGCGGATCGAAATCCTGAGCGGTCCGCAGTCGACGCTGTGGGGCACGGATGCCATCGGCGGTGTGGTCTCCATCATTACCAAGCGCCCCGGCGACGGCTTTAGCGGCGATCTCTTCGGGCAGACGGGCTCGTTCGGCACGTTTCGTGGTGGGGCTTCGATCAGCAACTCCGGTTCCACCGGGGACTTCCGTCTCGCTGCAACGCAACTGAGCACAGACGGCATATCCCGGGCCGACGAGCGCAACGGCAATACGGAGGACGACGGGTTCGATTCGCTCACCGTGTCCGCCCAGGGCGGTCTGAACCTCCCTGCCGGCGTGCGCATTGACGGCAGCGTGCTGCGCACCGACGCTCAGACCGAATTCGACAGTTTCCTGTTCGGCGCGCAGGGCAGCGTGGCCGATGGTGACGAAGTGAACGAGACGGAGGAACTGTCGGCTCATCTTTCACTGACGGCACCCCTGCTCGACGGGCGGCTGGACAATCTCCTGTTGGTCGGCCATTCGACCATCGACAGGCGCAATTTCAGTGACGGATCGCCAAGCCATAGCGCCGCAGGCGAGCGCACCCTTTTCCGCTACCAGGGCACCCTGGCCATCGATGCGCGCAACACCCTGGCCATTGGCGCGGAGCGGGAGGAGTCGACCGCCAACGTGAACCACAGCGCGCTCAACGGCCTGTTCGCACTCTACGAAGTGAGGCCCGTCGAGGCGCTGACGCTCACGGGCGGCGTGCGCTCCGATGACCATGACCGCTTCGGTTCCGAGACCACGGCCCGGGTTGCCGCGGCCTGGCAGGTCTCCCCCCGCGTGACGATGCGCGGCAGTTGGGGACAGGGGTTCAAGGCGCCGACGATCTCCCAGACGACCTTTTTCTGTTGCGGCGCGGCGGCGCCCAACGAGGGGCTTCAGCCGGAGCATTCGGTGGGTATCGACATCGGCGCCGAGTGGCGGTCAACCAACGGACGCGATCGGGTCAGCATGACCTGGTTCCAGCAGGATACGAAGGACCTGATCGACTTCTCGTTCAGCGTGGGCGGCTACGAAAACATCGCGGAAGTGGAATCCGAGGGCATCGAGGTCTCGACCCGGTGGGACCTCACCGGGTCGCTCGCAATGTCCGCGGACTATGCCTACATCAAGGCGACGGAGGCGAACGGTACGCCGCTACTGCGCATGCCCAGGCATTCCGGCGACCTGGCGCTCAGTTTCGATCCGGCGGGCCCGTTCTCCGGGACTGCCCTGGTGCGTTACAACGGCCGGGAAATCGATCGGGGCGGGATCGAGCTGAACGATTGGACCCGCCTCGACGTCAACGCCCGGTACGAGCTGGCGGACAACTCCGAAGTCTATGGGCGCGTCGAAAACCTGCTCGACGCCCATTATCAGCAAGTCCTGGGCTACGGCACGCCGGGGCGCTCCGGCTCGGTGGGTGCCCGGTGGCGTTTCTAGCGCGAATACCGATCGGATGGCCGGCCTAACCGGAAAATCTCCCGGATGATCGGGCCAGCCGGAGCGGGCCTGGCAATTGCATTGGCGACGGCGCTCGGCGGCTGCAGCATGGACCTCGGTGAGCCGGACGCCGGTGGCCGGCCGCCACAACGGATCGTCAGCCTCGACTTCTGCGCCGATCAGTACGTGCTCAAGTTTGTGGAGCGGGACCGCATCGCGGCGGTGTCGCCGGATGCGGGACGCGAGTTCTCCTACATGCGCGACCACGCGGTCGGGCTACCCACCGTCCGCCCGGTGGTCGAGGATGTCATCGTCCTCAAACCCGACCTCGTGGTGCGTTCCTACGGCGGCGGGCCTCAGGCAGCCCTGTTGTTCGAGAGAGCCGGCGTGCCCGTACTCAACGTCGGCTGGGCCGATGACATCGAAGCGGCGATGCAGGCGGTCAGGGAGACCGCCCGCGCACTCGGATCCGCCGCCGCGGGCCGGACCGCCGCCGCTGAGATGCAAAGTCGCCTGGCGGCGCTGCGCGTCCAGGCGCCCGGTGCGAATGCGCTTTACATGACCCCCGGTGGGGTGACTTCGGGGCCCGGATCGCTGATCCATGAAATGCTCACCGCAGCGGGATTGGACAACTTCCAGAAGCGGCCGGGCTGGTGGCCCATTCCACTGGAGCGGCTCGCCTACGAACAGCCCGATCTGGTGGTTCCGGCGTTCTTCGAAAATCGGTCCAACCATTTGCATGCATGGAGTCCAATGCGGCATCCCGTGGCCCGCGCCCAACTGGACGGCGGTGCCGTGGTCCCGATCGAGGGTGCCTGGACCGCCTGCGGGGCCTGGTTTCTCATGGATGCGGTGGAGGCGCTCGCCCGCGGTGCGGCTGCGGCGCCGAACGGCGACACCGAATGACCGCCGATCGCGTAACGGGACTGCAAGGATCGGCCGGCTTGGCGCTGGCCTGTGTGGCGGCGCTGTTCGCCGCTTGTCTGCTCGGGTCGACGCCGATGGAGATCGATCGGGTGCTGGCGGCGCTGATCGGTCGTGGCGACCCCGGCGATCAACTGGTCGTCGTGAATATCCGGCTGCCCAGGGCGCTGGCCGCGTTTGCAGTGGGCGCCGCGCTCGGCACGAGCGGCGCCGCGCTGCAGGGGCTGCTCAGGAACCCGCTCGCCGAGCCGGGCGTTCTCGGCGTCTCCGCGATGGCTTCCCTGGGCGCTACCGGAGCGCTGTACTACGGCTACGCCGCGCTGAGCGCCTGGGCGATGCCGACGGCGGCAATCGTCGGTGCGCTCGCGGGGACCGGGTTGATCGCCCTTGCGGCGCTGCGGACGGCTTCGGCGGTGACGCTCATTCTCATCGGTGTGGGCCTGTCGAGTTTCGCCGGGGCGGCAATGACCCTGATGATGAACCTGGCACCCAACCCGTTCACGCTGGCGGATATGGTCAACTGGATGCTCGGCTCTGTGGCCAATCGAAGTTTCCCGGACCTGGCGTTCGCCGCGCCCTTCCTGATCGCCGGTCTCACTGTCTTGTTCGCCGCGCGGCGCGGACTCTCGGCGTTGACACTGGGCGAAGAAGCGGCCAGCGGAGTTGGCCTGAGCCTGTGGCGACAACGGCTGATGGTCGTGTTGGGCACGGGACTGGCCACCGGCGCCGCGGTTGCCCTGGCGGGAATCATCGGCTTTGTCGGCATCGTGGCGCCGCACATCGTTCGCCCCATGGTGAATCATGATCCGGCGCGGTCCCTGTTGCCATCCGCCTTGTTGGCGGGCCTGATTCTGGTGCTGGCTGACATCGGTGTACGGCTGATGCCCACGGTCAGCGAACTCAAACTTGGCGTCGTGGCGGCATTGATCGGAGCGCCTGCTTTCATCTGGATCGCCATGCAAAGGCGCAGTGTTCATGACTGAGGGGCACGGGGGAATGAATCAGTGCGGTCACGCCGGCGGGCTTCAGGTGACCGGCCTGACCGTCAAGGCAGGCGAAGCTGTCCTGGTCGAAGCCGCCTCGTTCGGCCTGCAGGCTGGCGAGTTGGTCGCCTTGCTGGGGCCCAACGGAGCCGGCAAGACAAGCCTGCTCAGGGGCGCCATTGGACTGGTGCCGCGCACGTCCGGCCGGGCGCGCATCGATGGGCAAGACACGGCCGAGATGACGCCGCGCCGGCGGGCGCGGCAGCTGGCCTACCTGCCTCAGAATCGGCCCCTCGCCTGGCCGAATCCGGTTCGCGACGTGGTGGCGCTTGGCCGCTTCGCCCACGGTGCGGCGCTCGGGCGACTGCGCGGCAGCGACCGCCAGGCCGTTGATCGTGCGTTGGCTTCGTGCGACCTCGATTCACTGGCCAAACGTTCGACCGCAACACTGTCGGGAGGCGAGTTGGCGCGCGTGCACTGCGCCCGCGCGTTCGCTGCCGAAGCGCCGCTGCTGATAGCCGATGAGCCGGTGGCGGAGCTGGATCCATACCACCAGTTTCGGGTCATGGACCTGATCAAGACCTTCGTCGGTCAGGGCGGCGGCGCCCTGGTGGTGCTCCATGACGTCGTGCTCGCCAGGCGTTACGCAAACCGATTCATCTGGATGAAGGGTGGGCGAATCGTCGCCGACGGATCGCCCGCCACGACACTGAGTGCGGCTCGACTTGCGGAGATATACGGAGTGCGCGGCCGCGTCGATGGCGATCATGTCGAAATCGAAGGTCCGATATGAGTATGGCACCGGCAGACAGCACTTGGCCGCCGGCGCCCTTGCGACGATCGCGGGTGAGACATGCGGCAAGGGCGCTCATGGTGCAAGGCACCGGCTCCGATGTCGGCAAGTCGCTCATCGCCGCCGCGCTGTGCCGCATCGCCCGCCGTCGGGGCGTGGCGGTTGCGCCATTCAAGCCGCAGAACATGTCCAACAATGCGGCTGCCTGCGCGGGCGGCGAGATCGGGCGCGCCCAGGCACTGCAGGCCCAGGCGGCCGGGCTCGCACCGGAAGTGGACTTCAACCCGGTATTGCTCAAACCGGAGTCCGACCGTCGGGCGCAGGTGGTCGTGCGGGGCAAGGTTGTCGACAGCATGAGCGCCACGGACTACATGGCTCGGCGCGATGCGCGCATGGGCGCTGTTCTACAGAGCTTTGGGCGCCTCGTCGACGCCTATGAACTCATCATCGTGGAAGGAGCCGGCAGCCCGGCGGAAATCAACCTGCGAGCGGGCGACATCGCCAATATGGGATTCGCTCGGCAGGCCGGCGTCCCCGTCTGCCTGGTGGGGGATATCGACAAGGGCGGCGTCATCGCCAGCCTGGTCGGCACGAAAGTCGTTCTGGCGGCGGAAGACGCGGCACTGATCCGGGGATTCGTCGTCAACAAGTTTCGCGGCGACCCGAAATTGTTTGACGCGGGCGTCACCGCCATCGAGTCGCGCACCGGCTGGCCCTGCTTCGGCGTCGTTCCCTGGCTGGCCTGCGCCGCGGCCCTGCCCGCCGAGGATGCCGTGGTGCTCGACGGCGGTCGCCTCGACGCCCGAACGAAGAAACCCGATGAACGGTTCCGGCTAAAGATCGTGGCGCCCATGCTGTCCCGGATGGCCAACTTCGACGATGCCGATCCGTTGCGGCTGGAACCCGGGGTCGACTTTCGCTGGGTGCCTCCCGGGCGCCCCCTGCCGCGCGACGCCGATGTCGTGATCCTGTTCGGCACCAAGTCCACGCTGGGCGATCTGGCGTTTCTGCGGGCTCAGGGCTGGGACCACGATATTCTCTCCCACGCAAGGGCGGGCGGACGGGTGCTGGGGCTCTGCGGCGGTTTCCAATTGCTCGGACGCAGCATCAACGACGCGAGTGGCGCCGATGGCCGGGCGGGCCAGGCGCAGGGACTTGGCCTGCTTGACGTGCACACGGAGATGGCCGGGTCCAAGACCGTGCGTCCAGTTCGAGGACTCTGCGTGCGCACCGGGCTGCCGGTGGCCGGTTACGAAATACACGTGGGCGGGACCACTGGCGAAGACCGTGTCCGGCCATTATTCGATCTGGAAGGCGCGGCGGACGGGGCAAGCTCCGCCGATGGGCTGATCGAAGGCAGCTACTTGCACGGCGTCTTCGCCAACGACGAGTTTCGCCGGACCTGGCTGCGGCGGGCCGGAGCCGGTGGCAGTTCGGGTCTGAACTATACCGCTGCCGTCGAAACGGCCCTCGACAAACTGGCCGATGGCGTTGAGAAAGCAGTCGATGTCGATGCGCTCCT
Organism: Gammaproteobacteria bacterium; assembly: GCA_047516145.1. Classification (GTDB taxonomy): domain Bacteria; phylum Pseudomonadota; class Gammaproteobacteria; order Steroidobacterales; family Rariloculaceae; genus UBA6522. The sequence continues at coordinate 16,342 of JAKZVH010000359.1, read as the reverse complement.
TGCTTGTGCGGCGCGGCCAATGGTGCTGCGGAAGGCCGCGTCATGAGCAGGCGGCACCGCGATACAATGCCCCGGTTCTCGGCCAATCGTGGAACGCTACTCAGGAACACATGAATCGTTCGGCCAAGTCCACCGCGGTGCTGGAAATGTTCGGACTCGCCGGCGGAACACTGACCGCGCTTGAGTCCGGACTGATCAACGCCAGTTGGCGGGTCGATACGCCGGCCGGGAAGAGCTTCGTTCTGCAGCGTGTCAACCCCATGTTCCCGGTGACCATCAACGACGACATCGATGCGATCACGAAGCATCTTGGTGAAAAGGGTCTGCCCACGCCGCGGCTCATGCCGACGCCCACGGGCGAAGCGGCGCTGGTGCACGACGGCGAGGTTTGGCGAGTTCTGACGTTCGTGCCTGGCATCTCCAGAGATGCTCTCGAAAACACCCGTCAGGCCCGCGAAGCCGGCGCGTTGCTGGCACGATTCCACCGGGCGGTGAGCGATCTGGATCACACCTTCTCCAATCCGCGCCTGGGCGTGCACGACACCGCGGCGCATCTGGCGGAACTGAGACGCGTGTTGGCATCGCATCGTCATCATCCCCGGTTCGACGAGGTCGAGCCCGTTGGCGAACGGATCCTGGAATTGGCCGCCGAGCTGCCGGAACTGCCGCTGACCGGCGAGCGGATCGTTCACGGCGACCCGAAGATCTCCAATTTCATCTTCGATGCCGTGACCGACGATGCCGTCTGCCTGGTCGACCTGGATACGGTGGGAGCCATGCCGGTAATCCTTGAACTGGGCGATGCCTTGCGCTCGTGGTGCAACCCTCGGGGGGAAGATACGCGCGAGACGAGTTTTTCCGTGCCGCTGTTTCGCGCCGCGGTTGGCGGGTACGCGCGCGAGGCCCGGGATCTGTTGTCCGGGGACGAGTGGCGGGCGCTGCCGGCGGCGGCACTTAGCATCACGCTGGAACTCGCCTCGCGATTTGCGGGCGATGCCCTGCGAGAGAGCTACTTCGGCTGGGATCCGACCCGCTTTGGTAGCGCCTCGGAGCACAATCACGTTCGCGCCGCGGGCCAGCTCTGCCTGGCCGAGAGCATCCGCGCCCAGTGGGGAGCGTTGGAAGACGCGGTGTAGCGGTCAGGCATCCAGAACGAGTTCATCCACGGATAAGCGGTTGTCGGTCGTGGTGAACCAGCCCCGCCCGTCCCGCGCCCATTGATCGCGCATACTGTCCACGGCCATCACCGGCAGCCGCTCAAGCGTCGTCCGAAGGCCCCGGTTCCACCGGCGTCGATCACCTGATCAGGCCGGCATCTCGTTTGTCGACAACGCCGTTGACAACATACATACGTTCATACATATAATTCGCCGTGGAAACGAACTGGGATCCGCTCAAGGCACGCGCGAACCTCGCCAAGCACGGCGTTGCCTTCGAAGACGCCGAGCTTGCCCTCAGCGACCCCTCAGGCCTGACGCGCGAGGATTCCGACGCCCGCGGCGAAGAGCGTTTCGTGACCGTGGACGCCGACGCCCTCGGAAGGATCGTCGCGGTCGTCTACGCCTATCGCGAAAAAAACGTCAGACTGATCTCCGCGCGCCCCGCCACCCGAAAGGAGAAAGATATCTATGCGAAAGGAATATAACCTGACCGACGCCGTCAGAGGCCCGGCGCTGAAGCAGCCCGGCAAGACCCGGATCACCATCCTGCTGGACCGCGACATCGTTGCCGCCTTCCGCGCGCGGGCGAGCGACGCTGGCCGCGGCTACCAGACCGCCATCAATCAGGCGCTCCGCGACTACCTGGCCAACGACGAACTGGAAGCGACTCTGCGCCGCGTCGTCCGGGAGGAGATCCGGAAGGCGGGGTAGGCGACCGCCCCGCGAGTCGGGAACTGCCGGCAGTACTCCCGCCGTTGTCGATTCCTGCGAGCCGGGTCCGCGCCGCGGCCCGTCAAGGCCATCCGAGGTCCCGGCGAGCATGACGGTTGCGCGGTCAAGCGGCCACAACCAACCCGTCGACCGATCGCCGCTCATCGGCGGTGGTGAAGCGGCCGCGCTGGTCCAGTACCGGCCGGGCCATCGCGCATTCGGTATCGTGAGTAAAGAACAGCCGCACGCCGCGGGCCAGCTTGTCCGCAAGGAATGCCCGCTTCTCGTCGACGAGTTGCTCCGGGTAGCGGTCGTAGCCCATGGCGATGGGGAGGTGGACCCAGGGCCGGGCGGGAATCGGGTCCGTGCAAAATACCACGCCTCCGTCGCCGCCGATCTCCGCAAGCATCAGCCCCGGGGTATGCCCGTGACTGAACTCGAACCGGACCGCCATCCCCAGGTTTGGCGAATGCGCTCCCTCAACAAGCTCCAGCCGGCCGCTCGATTCGAGCAACGACGTGAGCTCCGGGATGAACGAAGCCCGGTCCCGTGGATGTGGATTCCTGGCGCGCGCCCAGGCGTCGACGCTCACCAGGTAGCGGGCGTTGGGAAAGAGCAGCCGCAACGCTTCACCTGACGAGTACGACGTCAGTAGACCCCCGGCATGCTCGAAGTGCAGATGGCTGAGCACCACGGCGTCGATGTCCTCATGGGAAATGCCGCGCGCTTCCAGCGAACGCAGCAGCACATGCTCGTCCTCAAAGACGCCGTACTGGGTCCGAAGCCGCGGCTCGAAGAAATGGCCGATGCCGGTTTCGAACAGGACTCGCTTGCCCTCCACGTCCTCGGCCAGGATCGCGCGGCACGCCAATTCAATGCGGTTGTGCTCGTCCGGCTCCATCCATCGGGCCCACAGCGCCCGCGGCGCGTTGCCGAACATCGCGCCGCCGTCCAGCCACTGGCGATTGCCTTCAATTGACGAGATGCGCATGGGTCAGTACCTTGCCTGGATCGCGAACATCACCGATTCAGACAATATTAACCGTAAATATTTCACTCGACGGGTGACCGCGGTGGAACTCGGACACCAATGTTGGCCTCTATCCGCAAGGCATACGGAGTGATGGGTCATGTGTACGCGGACGCTGCGATGATGCATCACATGGGAACGAAGAAACAGGCAGGTTGAGTCATGTCCCGATTGAACGAACTGGTCCACTCACGCCACGCCTTCCTGATCGGTTCGCTGGTCTGGCTGCCTGCCGGCGTCATACTGACATCGGTCGTGCGCGTTTCCGAGCAACTGGCGACCCCCATGGGATGGCTGTCGCTGCTTGCCGCGTCGACATCGTTGATTGTCGTTGCGCCCTGCGGGATGCCGCTGGCGTTTGCGTGCCGGCGGCTGTGGCGGCACGGCTACCCTCGGGTTTCGTGGCTGGCCATGGCGGCGCTCGGGGCGATCACGGTCGCGGCGACTCAGATCGCCGGCCTGCTCGGACCCATTGCGATCGCGATCTACGCGGTCGTGCTGAGCGCGCCCGTGTGGGTTGTGGTGGCCATCCTCGGCCGTGGGCGAAAGAACAATGCCGGCCAATCGTAGTCGCGGCTGATCCGCTTACTCAGGCGACATAGCTGCGCGACGGCGGAGCATGCCGGAATCAAGGCCGGACTGGCGGCGAGATACCCCGGAAACGCGCGTCTCGACGGGTATCGGTTCGTTATATCGATTTGTTTCCCCGCGCGTGTTTCAGGAGTTGCCGAAGCAGCTATTCCGCGGTCAATCTCTCGTAGACGCCCTGCACGTTCATGGCCCGCCAGACATCGTATTGCGCGTAATCGCTGTAATCTTCCATGAGCACGCTCTGCTGCGCCTCCTCCAGACTCATTCCAGCGTCCACCGCTTCGGACACGGCCGCCAGCAGATCTTCCAGGTAGCGGGTCGAATCATCCACGTCCGCCTTGGTCCCGATCGGCCCGTGACCCGGGGCGACGATGTCGTAGTCCACCGTCGACTGGAGATGGTGGTTGGCCGCGATCCAGGTGGCAATGTCGCCCCCGCCCATCGTTTGGAACGGCACGCGACGGACGTTGACAAAGTCCACCGCGAATATGGTGCGCTCGTCGGGGAAACGGATGATCGAGGAGTCATCGCTGTGGCTCGGAAGCGCGTAGATCATCTCCACGGTCTTGCCGCCGAGGGTCACGCTGGTGCTGCCGGAATACGTGCGGTCCGGCGGGCGGACCTCGGCGAAGATTTCATTGCCCTCCTCCCGTGCCAGGTTAATGGGCATATTGTCGTGGCCGATGAACTCGGCCGTGTCGTCGAAAACGGCTCCTCCCGAGGCGTGGTCATCATGGTAGTGGCTGTAGAGCACGTAGCGCACGGGCACTCCGAACCGCTCTTCCAGCTCCGCCTTGAGCCAGGTCGCGAAGTCGGTCCCGATCGGATCGGTGAGGATGATGCCCTCGGACGTCACCAGAAAAGCGGTGTGGTGGCCATTGTTCGTGGCCCGATAGAGATCGCCGGCGATGTTGACGATCTCTCGAAACGGTTCGTCCTGGGCCAGGGCGGATTGCGTCACTGGCAGCGCCAGCGTACCCGCGAGCATTACGATAAGCTGTTTATTCATCGGTCCCCTTCTCTTGTTGCACTTGTCGACTGGAACCGCGTTCGATCCCGGTATCCCAGTGTACCGCGTGCCCGCGCCCGCACAAACCTGCGTAGACCCTGTTGATCGCGTTTGCCTCGCCGACCGGCTACTGCATGCGCGGATCGTCCGGCAGCGACCTGCTGTGACAGTCCGATGACAATCGCGCCCCACCGATCCCTACCCTTTCCCCCGTGTTGGAAGAACTCGGCATCGTCGGCATTTCGTGGCGCCAGGACGGCAGCGAAGCCCTGGCTCGCTTCGCCTTGCCGAAGGCGGCGCGCGACCGACGCCTGCAGGACTTCGCCCACCAAGCCGGTCTGTCGGAACTCGCCTACCTGGATACCTGCAACCGCGTCGAACTCATCTTCGCGCGGGCCCCGGACGCGGTTCCGGGTGACCGTCGCCACACCGACCTTCGGCCCCAGGCATACGAACTGCTCACCGGCCAGGCACCGGGCCCCGGCGAAGCCCAGCGCGCGCTCAAGGCGTGGCAGGGCGAGGGGGCCTGCGAGCACTTGTTTCTGGTCGCCGCCGGACTGGATTCCGCCGCGGTCGGCGAGGTGGAAATCGTCGGTCAGGTCCGCGACTGCCGCGATCGCGCGATCGCCCTGGGGCTCAGCGGACCGCGATTGGAACTGCTCTTCGACGAAACCCTGATCATCGCGGCGCGGGTGCGCGGTGCGACGCGCCTGGGGCACGGGCGCGTGTCTTTGGCGGAGGTCGCCGTGGCGCGGCTGCGCGAGCGGCTCAAGCGCACCCCCGGCGCCGTCGCCCTGGTGGGTGTCTCGGCCATGACGGAGAGGGCGGCGCGGTCGTTGGCGAAATCCGGTACGCCGCTGATCTTCGTGAATCGAACGGTAGCCAAGGCCCGGGCTGCCGCGGACGCATACTCCGCCGAGGCTGTGGCGCTGGCCGACTTTCTGCGCGATCCCCCGGCCGTGGAAGCCGTGCTCAGCTCGGCCGGCGCGCCCGAACCGCTGCTGACGGAATCGGTACTCGAACGGATTGCCGCGAAGACGCCTTCCGGTGAGGCACCCGTCCTGATCGACATGGCCGTCCCCGAGAATATCGACAGCCGCGCCTGCGAGAAGCTCGGCCTGCATCGCATGGGCATGGACGAGATCGTCCGCGTAGCCCAGGGCAACCGCGCGGCGCGACTACTTGAAACCGCCCAGGCGCGCGAACTCGTGGACGAAGCATTGCCCCGGCTTCGGGACCGGTTCGCAGAGCGAGTCTACGGCCCGCTGTTCGGCGCTCTGCAGAACCGCTACCGGCATACCGCCCGGGAAGGTGTGCGGCGATTGCTCAAGAAAGATTTGAAGGGACTCGGAGAGGCCGAGCGGGAAGCCATCGAAACCTGGGCCGAGGTCCTGGCGCGGCGCTTCGCGCATATCCCGACACTGGGGCTGAGAGGCCTTCTGCACCACGGGCCCGACGGATCGCTGGACGCCTTTCTCCAGGGGCTCGACGCGGAGTTCGCCGAGGAACTGCGCCGGGCGCTCGACCGCGCCCCACACGGACGCGATGCCGTTCGCGGGACGGGGCGCAACGATCTCTCCGGCGCAGCGAAGGGCGCGGACGGCGTCCAGGGGGCAAACCGATGAAGCTCCGGCTGGGAACGCGCGGATCGCATCTGGCGCGCACGCAAACCGCTGGTATCGCCGGGGAACTCGCCAGGCTCGGGCACGAAACGTCGATCACTATCATCACGACCGCCGGGGACCGATCCCCCGCGACATCCTTCAGCGCGATCGGACCGCACGGCGTCTTCGTGCGGGAGATCGAGCAAGCGCTGATCGACGCACACGTGGACATCGCCGTGCACTCCTACAAGGATCTTCCCACGGGTTCACCGCCGGAACTGACGATCGCGGCGGTGCCCGCGCGGATTGATCCAGCAGACGTACTCGTGACGAACAAGGCGGCGGCAGCCGAACCGAGTCACGGGCTGCCCATCGTCGACGGAGCCAAAGTGGGCACGGCCTCCGCGCGGCGCCAGGCCTGGATCAGGCACCTGCGGCCGGACGTCGCGGTGGTACCCATCCGCGGTAATGTGCCCACGCGCATCAACCGCTTGCGCGGCGATCTGGACGGTGTGGTGCTCGCCGCCGCGGGGATCGAGAGATTGCGACAAAGTCCGCTGGACGGCGTCGCCGATCCCGTGACCGATGAATTCGTGCTCCGGCGTTTGTCTCCGGAGAACTTTGTGCCGGCGCCGTCACAGGGCGCGCTGGCGATCCAGTGCCGACGATCGGATACCCGAATTCGGGCGGCGCTTGAAGCCCTTGACGACAACGCCACCCGCCAGGCGGTTCAAGCCGAGCGCGCATTGCTGGCCCGGGTGGAGGGCGGCTGCGACACGGCATTCGGCGCCTGGTGCACGGCGGACCGACCATCGGCCGGAACCTATCGGCTCATCGCCTGGCTTGAGCATGAGGGCAGGGTTGTTGAGGCAACGGCGCGCGAAACCGACCTCGACGCGCTGGTGGAGTCCGCATGGATCGGGCTGAAGCCGCCGTGAGCGGGCTCATTGGACAACGGGTCCTGGTCACCCGAGCCGCCGAGGACTGCGCGCCCTGGGCGTCGCGGCTGGCGAATGCAGGCGCCGTACCGCTGATGATGCCGTGCATTGAATGCCAGCCCATTCGCGATCCGGCAGCCCGGTCTCGAATGGCGGCAGCGCTGCCGGCGACCGATTGGCTTGTGTTGACGTCCCGGCGCGGTGCCGACGCGCTCCGAGCGTGGATTTCCGCGTCGGAATCGGATCGCGCTGCCGCTGAAAGACGTCCGGATCTTCTGATCGCCGCGGTCGGACCCGCGACAGCCGACGCAGCCCGCGGGCTGCCCGGCCGGGTGGACCTGGTGGCCCCCGATGGCACCGCGGCATCCCTGGCCCAGGCGCTGGCGGCGCGCCTCGACGCGGAATCGGGGTCACGGCAAAAGCCCCCCCGGATATTGATCGCGGTCGCTGAGAATGCCGGGCCGATCCTGGAGGAAACATTGGGGCGCGCCGGGGGCGTGTGCCTGCGCATCAACGTTTACCGCACGGTGCCAACGGCGCCGCCGACCCGAAAACAGGCGCTCTCGGAACTCCGTGCGGATAAAATCCTCCTGGCAAGCCCGTCGGCCGTGACGGGCCTGATGAACAGGATTGAATTCGACACGGCGGCGGAAATACTTAGCATCGGCCCTTCCACCAGCCGCGCGGCGCGGGCCGCCGGCTTGACCGTAACCGCGGAGGCGCCGCAACCCAGCCTGGAAGGGCTGTTGGAGATCATGCAATGAACGACACGAGAGTGACCACTCCCAAGCGCATACGTCCGCGACGTCTGCGCCGGAACCAGGTCATCCGGGATCTGGCGGCGGAGACGTGGATCTCACCGTCACAGTTCATCGTGCCCCACTTCGTGCTTGGAACACGAAGGGCCGAGCGACCCATCCCGTCGCTGCCGGGCATCGCCGAACTCGGTCTCGACAACCTGGTCAGCCGCGTGGCGGGCGACCTGGATCTGGGAATTCGATCGGTTCTCCTCTTCGGCCATTCCGACGAAGCCGGGCACAAGACGGCCGACGGTCAGGCGGCGTGGGCCGCGGACGGCAGTGTGCAACGCGCGGTCGGCCGGCTGAAGGCCGAATTCGGCGACGATCTCGTGGTAATGACCGACGTATGCCTCTGCGCCTACACCGATCATGGCCACTGTGGCATCGTCGACAACAGCCACGTAGTCAATGACGCTTCCCTCGTACCGCTGGTGCGGACCGCATTGAGCCACGCCGAGGCTGGCGCCGATGTCGTCGCACCCTCGGACATGATGGACGGACGCGTCGCCGCCATCCGCGACGCCCTCGATGCGGCCGGCCACGACAATGTCCTGCTCCTCGCCTACGCCGTCAAGTACGCCTCCGCCTACTACGGGCCGTTTCGCGACGCGGCGGACTCCGCACCGGCATTCGGGGATCGGCGCAGCTACCAGATGGACCCGCGCAACGTCCGCGAGGCGCTGCGCGAAGCGGAGCTTGATGAGCGCGAGGGCGCGGACATGCTCATGGTGAAACCCGCCCTCGCCTATCTCGACGTCATTCGGGCCGTGCGCGGCGCCAGCCGGCTTCCGCTGGCCGCCTACAATGTCTCCGGCGAATACGCCGCGGTCAAGGCAGCGGCGGCCAACGGCTGGTTGGATGAAGCCCAGGTGGTTCGCGAGAACCTGTTGGCAATCCGCCGCGCCGGCGCCGATCAGATCATTACCTATCACGCGCGGGATGCAATCGAGGGGGGCTGGCTATGAGCCCCGCCCGCGGGAACCCGCGATCGATTGCATGGTTCGACCGGGCGCTCGAGGTCCTGCCCGGCGGCGTGAGTTCGCCCGTGCGGGCGTTTCGCGGCGTGGGCGGAACCCCGAAGGTCATCCGCGAGGGCCGTGGCGCCGAAGTCGTCGACGAGGACGGCAATCGCTACCTGGACTTCGTCGGGTCGTGGGGCCCGCTGATCCTGGGCCATGCCCACCCATCGGTCGTGGCTGCCGTTAAGGGCGCCGTTGGCCGCGGTACCTCCTTCGGCGCGCCGTCCGCAGTGGAAATCGAGCTGGCCGAGACCGTGGTGGCCTGCTACCCCGGCATCGAGCAGGTGCGCTTCGTATCCTCCGGAACCGAGGCCGTGATGAGTGCCGTGCGCCTGGCCCGGGGCGCCACAGAACGCGAACTCATCGTCAAGTTCTCCGGCTGCTATCACGGCCACGTGGATGACCTGCTGGTGGCGGCGGGCTCCGGGCTGGCAACCTTCGGCACCCCGTCGTCGCTGGGTATCCCGGAGCCGCATGCGGCGCTGACCCGCGTCCTGCCGCTCGACGACGACGACGCCGTGGCAGCACTCTTCGATCGCGACGGCGACCGCATCGCCGCGGTCATCATCGAACCCGTACCCGCGAATAACGGCCTGCTCCTGCAACGCCCGGAGTTTCTGAAATTGCTGCGCGAGCGATGCACGCGCCACGGGGCACTCTTGATCTTCGACGAGGTCATTTCGGGTTTCCGGCTGGGACCCGGGGGCGCGGCGGCCCACTACGACGTGCAGCCTGACCTGGTCACCTTCGGCAAGGTCATCGGGGGCGGCATGCCCGTGGGCGCGTTCGGCGGCCCGCGAGAGACGATGCAGCACCTGGCGCCCACCGGAGGCGTGTACCAGGCCGGCACCTTGTCCGGCAATCCGGTGGCCATGACGGCGGGGCTGACGACGCTCAAGTATCTGCAGCGCCGCCACGGCTGGCAGACCCTGGAGCGTCTCGGAAAATACCTGGAGCAGCGCCTCGACGAAGTGCTGCGCGCCGCCTCGGTCCCGGCCGCGCTGGTGCGCATCGGCTCGATCTTCTGGATCGCGTGGGGATCGACCGAAGCGCCGCGGTCCGCCGCGGCGGTCCACCCGCGGGGCGCACAAATCTACCGGCAGGTTTTTCACGGCCTTATGGAACGCGGCATCGCGCTGGCGCCGTCAGCGTTCGAGGTGGGATTCCTGTCGCTGGCCCACGATACCGGGCACATCGACCGCTTCGCCACGACACTGCGGGAAGTGCTCGAAACCGTGGCCGGGGCAAACCAACCCGACCACCCGGCAACCGAGGAATCGATGGAGAGCGAGTCATGACGCTGAAACGCAATCCAACCATGGCGCTGCAGTTCGGTTTTCTCGCCCTGCTGGCGATATCCACGGCCCAGACTGCCTGGTGGGTCGCCGATCAGCGCAGCCTGGCGCGGGACAATCGGGATCGCATCGCGGCGCTCTATGAAGCCGACGCGCTGGCAGTCACCGCGGCGTTCGCGCAGGCGGCGCTCCAACTGCCGGAGCTATTGCCCCACATCGAGATCGACGCGGATCGGGGCACGGCGGCCGTTCGGCCGGAGTCCCTGCAGGCCCTCGCCGACGACGCCGATTCGCGCATCAATCGCTATACCTGGGAAGGCGGATTCTTCCTGCTGGTGCTGCTGGGCGGCATGACCGTGCTGACGCGCACGATCCGGCACGATGCGCAGCTCAGAAAGCGGCAACAGAACTTTCTCGCCGCCGTCTCGCACGAATTGAAGAGCCCGTTGGCCAGCATCAGGCTCGCGGCCGAATCCCTGATCAGACGAACCGACGATCCGCACACGCAACGCCTGGGCCAGCGGATGCTGGAGGATGGCGAGCGGTTGTTGCGGATGGTGGAAAACCTGCTGGAGACCACGCGGCTCGAGGAAGGCCGCATCGAATTGAAGCGGGGTACGCTCGAATTGGCCGGCGTTATCGAGGCTAGCCTGGCCCATCACCAGGAGGCGGCCCACGGGCACGGCGTGGACATCAAAGTCAGCGTTAGCGGCGATTTGCGGGTGGATGCAGACCCCTTCGCGATCGAAACGGTTCTGCGCAACCTGCTCGACAACGCCGTCAAGGCCTGTGTCTCCGGGCAGGGTCAAAGCGTGTGGATAGGCGCTGAACCGGCCGGCCGGTTCGTTCGTATCACGGTGCGCGATGACGGCAGTGGCTTTGCGCCCGAGGACGCCTCCATGATCTTCGAAAAATTCTATCGGCTCGGGGACGAGATGCGCCGTTCCACACAGGGTACCGGGCTGGGGTTGTACCTCGTTCGCGGTCTTGCGGAGCTCTCGGGAGCCCGGGTCAGCGCTGCCAGCGACGGGCCGGGCACGGGCGCGACGGTCACCGTGGACTGGCCGGTCCCCGGAGCGCAGCGGTGAGCGCAGCGATCCATCCGGCCCGGATACTGGTGGTCGACGATGAGGTTCACCTGGCGGACGGCATCCGCGAGATATTGGAAGCCGAAGGCTACGCCGCGGAAGTGGCCAACGACGGCGCCGAAGGCCTTCGCAAGGCGCTGGCAAGCCGCTTCGACCTGATTCTTCTGGACGTGATGATGCCAAGAATGGATGGGCTGAAGACGTGCGAGGAACTGCGCCGCAACGCAATGCACACGCCGGTGATGTTCCTCACGGTGAAGGGAGGCCCCGAGGATCGCATTCGCGGTCTTGAAGCCGGCGGCGACGACTACCTGGCCAAACCGTTCCATCTCAAGGAGTTGTTGCTGCGGGTCGCGGCCATCCTGCGCCGCAGTCACTGGTATGCACGGGCCAGGTCCACGCTGCATTTCAGCGGTAACGAGATCGATTTTCTGACGTATCACGCCCTGGGATGGGACGGTATCGAGCACTCGCTGACCCACAAGGAAGCCATGATCATGAAGGTGCTCGCGGAACACGATGGCGCCATCGTCCCGCGAGAGGACATCCTCGATAAAGTGTGGGGTTACGAGGTGTATCCCTCTACTCGAACGATTGACAATTTCATCGTGCGCCTGCGCAAGCGATTCGAGCGCAACCCGGAGGCCCCCGAGCACTTTCATACCGTGCGCGGCGTCGGCTACCGGTTTACCAGCGAAGCGGAGCGGGTACAGTGACCGGGGAAAGGCTGCTGCTGAAGGCGATTCGCGGCGAGGCCGTCAACCGGCGCCCGCTCTGGATCATGCGCCAGGCCGGGCGCTACCTGCCCGAGTACCGCGAGTTGCGCCGATCCTATCCCTTCAAGGCGGTGGCACAGTCCGCCGAACTTGCATCCAGAGTGACCCTGATGCCGTTGGCGCGATTCCCTCTGGACGCTGCCATCGTATTCGCCGACATCATGAGCCCGCTGCCGGCGTTGGGCGTGAAGTTCGACTTTGACCCCGGCCCGGTGGTGGAGAACCCGATTCGCGACAAGGCGGGCGTGGACGCGCTGACGCCGCCGGACCCGGACCGGCTCGGACCCGAGGTCGTCGCCGCGCTCAGGCAGACCCGCGCCGTGCTCCCCGAGGAAACCGCGTTGCTGGGATTCTGCGGTGCACCGTGGACCCTGGCCGCCTACCTCGTGGAGGGACGCGGCGTGAGGGACTTCCCCACGTTGCGCGCCTTCGCGGCGGCACAGCCGGACGTTCTTCAGAACCTGCTCGGAAAACTTGCCGATGCCATGGCAACATACCTGATCAGCCAGGCGCGGGCAGGCGCCGACGCCGTACAGATCTTCGATTCCTGGGCGGGCGTCCTCTCGCTACCGGATTGGGAACGGCTCATTCGGCCTCATCTGACCAAACTGCTCCATGCGGTCGGTGAGGCCGGCGTACCGAGGATCATGTTTCTGCAGAACGCGCCGCACCTGCTTGAGGCGTACGCGAGCCTGCCCGCCGAGGTGCTGGCTGTGGACTGGCGAGTGGACATCGCGGCCCTGCAGTCACGCTATCCAGGCCGAGCGGTGCAGGGCAATATCGACCCCGCCATTCTGTTGGGCGGCGCCGTGCCGACCCGGGCGGCGGCGGCGAACCTGTTACAACGGGTGAAGCCCGAGGGCCATATCGTGAATCTGGGCCACGGCATTCTCCCGAGTACCCCGCTGGAAAGCGTGACCGCGCTGGTCGACGCCGTGCACGAGGAGCAAGCAACGTGACGCAATCAAGACAAGACCCGGTGTCGGTGGATCTCAGCGAGAAAGGCACGCGCGAAGGCCGGCCGATCTCGCTGAACCGCCGGCTGTTCATGAAATTCACCGCGTTCAACGGTTGTGGCGACGTCGCTGCCGCGGGACAGGCCCTCGAGGAAGCGGGAGTCGAGGGGGCGTTATACCTTGACGCCAATGACCCCACAGGCATTGGCGTCATCGCGATGGCCGAGGATCCGGCGTTCTTCGCCCAGGCACTCCGGAATGCGTTCAACGGTCCGCCCTTTGCGGACATGACCCACAAGGGCGAATTCGACATGCTCGGGCGCACGTACACCATCGGTTACGAGCCGGATCTGGAGGATACGCTGTTCGAGAAGCCCCGCTCCAAGATTCTCAATCCGGTCCATACCTGGGCGGTGTGGTACCCGCTGCAGCGCTCCAAGAGCTTTTACGTGCTGCCGCAAGCCAAGCAGCGCCAGATTCTCGCCGAGCATGGCTCCATTGGCAGGCGCTACGGCGCCGCCGGGCTCGCGGCGGATATCCGCCTGGCCTGCCACGGTCTGGACAAGCACGACAACGACTTCGTGATCGGGCTGCTGGGTCCAAATCTGTTCCCCCTCTCGGCGGTGGTGCAGGAGATGCGCAAGACCGAGCAGACTTCGCAGTTTCTGGACAGCCTGGGACCGTTCTTCGTCGGACGGACAGTGTGGCAGAGCCGGATCGCCGATGCCGGCTGAGCTCTACGACAACGAAGCCCGGAAGTACGACGCCGTGCTGGTAGTCTCTTTCGGCGGCCCCGAGGGCACGGACGACGTCATGCCGTTTCTCGACAACGTGCTGGCGGGGCTGCGTGTGCCGCCGCCGGTCAAGGCGCGCATCGCCCAGCGCTACCATCGCTTTGGGGGTGTCAGCCCGATCAACGCCCACACCCGGGAGTTCGTCGGGGCGCTTGAGGGCGAATTGGCTGCCGCCGGACCGCGGATACCAGTCTACTGGGGTAACCGCAACTGGCACCCCCTGCTCGGAGATACGCTGGAACGGATGGCCGCCGACGGGATCCGCCGAGCCATCGCCTACGTCACCAGCACGTTCAGTTCATACAGCGGTTGCCGGAAATACCGCGAAGATCTCTACACCGCGGTGCAGGGGCTTGAAGGCGCACCGCAAATCGACAAGCTGCGGGTCGGCTACAACCATCCCGGCTTCATCGCGGCCGTGAGCGACCGGCTGCGCGAGGCGTTCGCGCGGCTGCCCGCCGGTGGAGCGCCACCGGCCTTGCTGTTCACAGCCCACAGCCTGCCGCTGTCCATGGCGGAACGCTGCGACTACCGGGCCCAGCTGCGGGAAGCGTGCGCGCTGTCCGCCGAGGCGGCGGGTGCCGGGGCCTGGATCTTGGTCTACCAGAGCCAAAACGCTTCCTACGGTGAGCCGTGGCTCGGGCCGGACATCAGCGAAGCGCTGGAGGCCACGCGCGGGGCGAGACATACGGATGTCGTGGTCGCCCCCATCGGATTCGTCTGCGATCACATGGAGGTCGTCCTGGATCTGGACGTGGAAGCGGCGGACAAGGCCGCCGAGTTGGGCCTCGACATGGTGCGCGCGGGTACGGTGGGCGCCCATCCCGCCTACGTGGGCATGGTGCGGGAGTTGATCGTCGAGCGGATGACGGCTGGCCCAGACCGCCCGGCTTTGGGCGGGCGCGGGCCCAGCCACGATGTCTGCCCGGCCGATTGCTGCCTTTCCGGCCGACCCGGCGAGCCACCCGGTGCGCTCTGCGGTGCGGAGTTGACGTGACGCCGGTACATCGCTGCGAAGCAGTGGTGATCGGCGCGGGTCTCGCGGGCCTCAGCGCCGCCTTGCACCTCCAGGACGCCGGCGTCGACGTCCAGGTGATCGAAGCCCGGGAGCGCGTCGGCGGGCGCGTGCGATCCATGCGGCAACTCGGCGGGCAAATGGAAGCCGGCGGGACTTTCATCGGCGCAGGCTACCGGCGGGTCATCGCCGCGGCATCGCGGTTCGGTATCGGTCTCGTCGATATCACGCGCGCGCTGGAATTCTTCCGCGAACAGGACCTGGTACTCGACGGCGCCATCATCCGCCAGTCGGAGTGGGCCGATCATCCCGCGAATCCGTTCCCGGCGAGGGACAAGGCGTTGCTGCCCTGGAGGTACAGCCGAGTGTTGACTGCTCGGGAAAACCGCCTCGAGAGTCCGCGGGACTGGCTCGACCCGGCCAACGCCAGGCTCGATGTCTCCATGTACGAATGGATGAAGGGGCTCGGACTCAGCGATGCGGCGATCCGGGTCGGCTACGGCATCAACGTCAGCTACGGCGAAGACGCGCGCGGAGTATCGGCGCTACTGATGCTTTTCCGGGCGGCTTTCTCGAAGGCGCAAGCGGCCTCTTCCAAGTCCCGTTCGGCCTCTATTGCGGGCGCTGCCGGATATACCGTGGAGAACGGCGTGCAGCGAGTCCCGGAGGCCATGGCCGCGGCACTCGATCAGCCCGTGCACTTTCGCCGAGTGGTGACGGGAATCGAGGATGACAGGCGTCGCGTAACGGTGCGCTGTGACGACGGTACCGTCTACCGGGCGGCTCACGCAGTATGCGCCCTGCCCTTCGGGGTATTGCGAGGGATCGGCATCGACCCACCCTTGAGTGGCGAACAGCGGGAGGCTGTGGCGAACCTGCCGGCGCAGCCCATGACCCAACTCTACTTCGCCCATAAATCCCGGTTCTGGGAAGCGGATGGATTCGCTCCCAGCCTGTTCACCGACAGTACCGCGGGAATGATGGCCGCCGTCCGCAACGGCCAGGATCCGTCGGAGGTCACCGGATTTTCGGCCTGGGTAATGGGCCGTAACGCGGCACTACTTGACGCGCTGGCCCCTCGGGAAGCCGGCGCCCGGGTGATCCAGGAGATCGAGGCAGCACGCCCGGCCGCGCACGGTCAGCTGGAATTCATCGGGCGAAAAAGTTGGGGAAGCGACCCTTGCGCCCGCGGGGCGTGGGCCTATTTTCGCCCCCGACAGATCACCCGCTTCGCCGCCGCCATGGGCGCTGCGCATGGTCTGATTCGGTTCTGCGGCGAACACCTGAGTCTGGCCAACCGCGGCATGGAGGGCGCCATGGAGTCGGGTGAGCGAGCGGCTCAGGATATCGTCGACGACGGATAATCAGCCCGCGCCGATCAGCGTAGCCAGAATAGCCGGATCAGGCCCGCGGCCAGCCCCAGGATCACTCCGGTCTGGGCAGTCATCGCGGTCACCATCCATTTCAACAGGTCGGCCTTGACCGTCTGTATCTCGACCTGAAGGTCGGCCTTGACTGCCTGGATATCGGCCTTGACTGCCTGGATATCGGCCTTG
>JAKZVH010000358.1:0-3418 GCA_047516145.1 Gammaproteobacteria bacterium | reverse complement strand
GCACCGAGGCACGGCGCACGGAGGTCAGCGGGAAGCTCTTCGAGATGGTCCGGGAGGCGGTGGTTAATGCAATCATCCACAGGGACTACGCGATCGAGGGAGCCAAGTGCCAGCTAATGGTAACCGGGGACACGATCAAAGTAATGAGCCCAGGCCAACCGGTGGAGCCGATCAAGCTGGAACAAATACGATCATTCAACGCACCCATGCTTAGTCGCAACCCCGTCCTCCACTATATTTTCTCGCGCATGGAACTCGCGGAGGAACGGGGATTGGGACTCAAGTCCCTGCGCCAAGGGGCTGAGGATGCGGGGCTGCCACTGCCGCAATACAGTTGGAACGCTCCTTACCTGACGCTGACGCTCTATCGGAGCGCTGTCGCCCTCGCCGTTGAAGTCGCGGGCCACGCAGCGATGGGACATTTGACCGCTGACAATAAAGCCGCGTGGGACATCATCGCGGGACGGGAATCGATAACCACTCGCGCACTCATGGAATACTTGGGATTCGACGAGCGAAAAGTCCAACGCATCATGGGGCAGCTTCGGTACGCTGGTCTGGTGCGCCGCGTGGGCGAAGGGCGCGCCACGCGGTACGAACCTGTTCGCCGTCGATAGAGAAGATTAGTCCTCGGGAAATCGCGAACACAGCACAAGCGAAACCGGTCATGCACTTCATCGAACGATTGCAGCAAGCCGGCGGTCTGAAGGGCACCGACATAGCGAACATGGCTGGCGTATCCAAGTCCACCGTTTCGCGCTGGGTCAGCGGCAGGAAATCGCCGCCCGGATACGCAGTTGAAGATCTCGGACCTGTCGTACGTCGTCATGCGGCTCAGCGAGTTCTACACTCGGGAAGAAGTCCGTGCCTGGCTCTATGCGCGACATCCGCAGTTGGAAGGCGAACGGGCCATCGATCTCATATTCGGCGACCGGACAGAAGAAATCATCGCAATCCTGGATCGCCTCGATGCCGACGCGTATCTCTGAGAATGGCCCCGATGGGCCGCTTCCGGGGTGGACGCCGCATTCGCGACATTGCGGAACTGGCGAGTACCGGCCTGCATCCTGCCGCTTACGGACGCTTGAGCTACATGGAGCGGCAGAGCGAATACCCGCGCTCCCAGGAAATTGCCGAGGCCTGCGCGTTCCTGGGCGCAGACCGACTGTTGGTACCGAGTGCTCGACACCAGGCTTCGAACAACCTCATCGTCTTCTGTGAGCAGGATACGTGTATCGCGAAGGAAGCCGTTCGGAATCACGGGATTGTAGATTTTGGGTGACCGGTAGAAGCGCGCGTAACAGTACGACCGAATCTGACGCATCCAGCTGCTAGCTTAACTCCAGGAACGGGAGACCGACTGGAGATAAGCGATGCTGAACGCGTATTTGCGGCGCCTGATATTGGGGTATCTGTTGAACGTGGCCGCGCGAATTCGCCATCGTTCGCCAGAAGGTGGGGAGTTTGCCAAATGGGTGTTGAATTCCGCCGATCATCTCGCACTCCCGGGCTATGCGGAGAATCCGCAACTGCTAAAGCGCTTCAACAAGCGCGAGGAATTGTCCGCGGGGCAATGGGAGCATCTGCGGGAAACGATCACGGCGGAATACGCTGCATCAAAGCGGGTTCGCACTGATCGGACAGCGCGGCGGGTCCGGACTCTCGGGCGCTACATGCGACTCTCGCGAACGGACGTAGAACTGCTCGAACTCTTGTTGCGCTACGAAACGCAGCCGCTCGTCGAATCGATGGTCGACGAAACTTTCTGTAGCTATCAAGTCAAGAGGTTTTCCCATCGTTTCTTTACCGTCGGCAACCCCGCACTGGCCAATGTGCTCGGTGTTTCCGTTGGCGTCTTGCGTCGCCGACTGGCAGTGGATTCGCCCTTGGTGCGGTCGGGCCTCGTGTCCGTTGACGATGGCGGTGAATTTGAACTGTTGGATCGGCTCGTGCGGCTGGCGCATTCAACTGCGCGCGGCGACATGATCGTCCAGAGACTGCTGTTTGATGAAGCGCCTCCGGCGGAACTCGAGTGGTCGGACTTCGATCACGTGGCAGCCGGGCGCGATCACGTCGAACGCCTGATCGCGGGCGCGTTGGAGACCGGCGAACGGGGCGTCAACGTCCTGTTGTACGGGTCGCCCGGAACGGGCAAGACGCAGTTCTGCAGGACACTCGCGCGCCGGCTGGGAATCACGATGTACAGCGTGGGCGAAGCGGATGAGCAGGGCCGCGAACCGAGTCGCGGCGAGCGGCTTCAGGAACTGCGCCTGGCTCAGCGCGTCCTGGGGGGCTGCCGCAATTCGATTCTGCTCTTCGATGAGATGGAAGACCTGCTCTCCGATCCGGGTTCGATGTTCACGTGGTTCATGGGCACGGCAAACCGGAGCAGGCGGAAAGCCGACGGCTCCAAAGTGTTCATGAACCGGCTGCTGGAAGAGACCGCGGTCCCCACGTTGTGGACGACCAATTCGGCCCGGCAGACCTGTCCGACCGTGCTGCGGCGCATGATGTACGCGCTGGAACTGCGTCAGCCCTCGCCCCGGATCCGTGCCCGCATCTGGGTGCGGCAACTGAAGCGCCAGGGAATTCCGTCGCGGGAAGAGGATGCGCAGGCGCTGGCCAGTGAGTTCGATGTGACGCCGGGCGTTGCGGCCGGCGCCACCGCTGCGGCGCGGCTCATCGACGGTGGCGACATCGCCACGGTCCGCCACGGGGTACACAGCCTGTCGCGTCTGCTCCACGGCGAAAAGCCGCCTCAGGGGGTGCCGGGAAAGTTCGATCCCGCCCTGATCCGGGCCGATACCGATCCGATCGAACTGGCCTACCGGCTTGCAGAACGGGGGCCGCGGCGATTCTCCCTCTGCCTTCAGGGGCCGCCCGGTACCGGCAAGAGCGCGTTCGTGCGGTACCTTGCCGAGCAGGTCGGGCTGGAAGTCGTGCAGAAGCGGGCTTCGGACCTGATGTCCATGTGGGTGGGGCAAACCGAGAAGCAGATCGCCGAAGCCTTTGCCGACGCCCGCGACCACGAACATTTCCTCGTCTTCGACGAGGCCGACTCGCTGCTGTCCGACCGGCGCTTCGCACACCGGAGTTGGGAGATCAGTCAGGTCAACGAGATGCTGACCTGGATGGAAAACCATCCCCTGCCGTTTGCGTGTACTACCAATTTCGGGGAACACCTCGATCCTGCAACCCTGAGGCGCTTCGACTTCAAGCTCCGTCTGGATTATCTTGCCCCCGGTCAGGCGATGGCCGCGTTTCGCACTTTCTTCGAGCTGGATCCACCGTCGGAGGTTCGGGCGTTGTCCGGCGTCACGCCGGGTGATTTCGCGGTGGTGCGTCGGCGAGCGGAGATTCTCGGCAAGTTGGGCGAGGCGAATTCACTCGCCGCCATGCTGCGGGAGGAGTGCGATGC
>JAKZVH010000357.1:0-13711 GCA_047516145.1 Gammaproteobacteria bacterium | reverse complement strand
GGGGGGCGACCGACAATAAGGATCGTCCGCTTCAAACGCACGCTGCTGACTGACGGTGTCGCCACCGTCGAAATCGAAGGCGTTCCCGTAAAGATCTTCAGCGTCGCGAAGACGGTTGCCGACTGTTTTCGCCATCGCCGGACGGTAGGGGAGTCGGTCGCGCTTGAAGCGCTGCGGGAAACGCTCCGGCAGCGGAAGGCTACGCCGGCGGAAATCGCACGGCATGCCGAACGAGGCGGCGTGGCGACCGTGGTCAGGCCCTACTTGGAAGCCCTCTCGTCAAATGGCTAAGGAGATAAGGAATCTCGGCGCCTCGGTGCGGGCTCGCCTCCTCCAGATCAGTAAGGAGAAAGAACAGAGTTTTGAGTTGATCCTCACGCGATACGCCATCGAGCGATTGCTTTACAGGTTGGCGCAGTCGCCTCAAACCGACCGCTTTGTGCTCAAGGGCGGAATGCTGCTAATGACTTGGTTCGACGAACCGTTTCGGGCGACGCGAGATGTCGATTTTCTTGGATGCGGGGATCCCGCTCCGGATGTTGTCCTTCGCATTTTCAAGGAGTTGTTCTCCACAGACTTAGAAGACGGCGTCCGGTTTGACGCCGACGGAGCAAGGGTGAGCCGCGTCCGCGACGAAAACGAATACGGTGGTCTTCGCATACGGACGACCGCGGATATCGACGGCGCCCGAATTGTGGTTAATGTCGATGTGGGATTCGGGGATGCAACCGAGCCAGGTGTTGAGATGCTCGACTACCCTGTCTTGCTCGACATGCCAATGCCGCGCTTGCGCGGCTATGCCCGCGAAACTATCGTGGCGGAAAAGTTTCACGCGATGGTCGCGCTTGGCATGATCAACAGTCGGATGAAGGACTATTTCGACCTGTGGGCCTTGAGCAATGCGTTCAAATTTGATCGGTCGCGCCTTGCGAAAGCCATTTCCGCAACCTTTGCCCGGCGCGGCACCGCAATACCGGATGAAGTCCCGGACGCACTCACACCGGCATTCGCGGCAGATGCAACGAAGCAACAGCAATGGGAGAGCTTCAAGCGCGACCTGGTCGCCGATCCTGGATCTCTTCACGATGTGGTCAATGCGGTTGCATCGTTTCTGATGCCGGCGGCTACATCTGCACGCAAGACGCTACGGTGAGCAGGCAGGGATCATCGTCAACTCGTGGTATTGGCTGTCGTGGCATCGCACAGACATGCTGGGTGAATGCATGATTGGAGAATCAGCGCTGAATCACGCTTTGGGCGTTTTTCGCGCCGTATGCAGTCGACCGGTTCCTCCCAGTCCGGATTTGTGCGGTAGTTGACCGTGCCCTCGGCTCAGCGAACCGGCGCGCACGTCGATCAGTACTTCGTCCGGCCCCGGTTGGATTCTCAACGGGCATCGGGGGATGGTGTGACCGCAAAGAATTGTGATTGCAGCCCCACCCGGTATCGACGCCTCGCGGTGATGTTTCTATTGTGTGCGCCCCGCGAATACGGCTTGTGCGGACGGTTGCGGTGAAACCCTGCACATGACGTGCTATAAGTGCGCCGGTTGGCGAGAACGGCAGAAATCAGGGAGCGGATCATGGTGAGCGCAGTACAGGAACGAATCAGGTCGACCACGGCCGAGGACACGCTGGCGAGAAAGAGCCGGGATGCGGGCGTCATTTCCGGCGGGCACCTGGTGGCCGCGGCGCTGAAGAACGAAGGCGTCGATACCATCTTCACGCTCTGCGGCGGGCACATCATCGACACCTACGACGGCTGTATCGACAACGACATCCGTATCATCGACGTTCGCCACGAGCAGGTCGCCGCCCACGCCGCCGACGGCTACGCGCGCCAGACCGGCGGCCTCGGGTGCGTCATCACCACGGCGGGCCCCGGATTCACCAATGCGCTGACCGGCATTGCCACGGCGTTTCGTTCCGAGAGCCCGGTACTGCATATCGGCGGCCAGGGCGCCCTCAGCCAGCACAAGATGGGTTCGCTGCAGGATTTGCCCCATGTCGATATCGCCGCCCCGATCACCAAGTTCTCCGCGGGCGTGCGCTCCACCGAACGCATCGCCGACATGATTGCCATGGCGGCGCGGGAGTGCTTTGCCGGCGCCCCCGGGCCGAGTTATCTCGAAATTCCCCGCGACATCCTCGACGCCGAGGTGCCCATGGAGAAGGCCGTCATCCCGGAGCCGGGACGCTACCGGGCGTCGACGAAGTCCATCGGCGACCCTGCCGACATCGAAAAACTTGCGCAACTACTGGTGGAATCCGAACGCCCCGCCATCCTGCTGGGAACACAGGTGTGGATGTGCCGCGGCCACGAGGAGGCCATCGGACTTCTCAAGGGCCTCAACATTCCCGGCTACATGAACGGCGCCTCCCGCGGGCTGCTGCCGCCGGGCGATTCGCACTACTTCCACCGCACGCGCGGCGACGCCTTCAAGGAAGCCGACGTCATCGTCATCGTCGGCACGCCCTTCGACTTCCGCATGGGCTACGGCCGGCGGCTCCGGGCCGACGCCACGGTGGTGCACATCGACATGGACTACCGGACCGTGGCCAGGAACCGGGACGTCTCGCTGGGGCTGGTGGGCGATCCCGGCGCGATTCTGGGCGCCGTGCACGATGCCACCACAGGGCTCACCGACAACGGCGCCGCCCGCCGCAGCGAGTGGCTCGCGCACCTGCGCAGCATCGAGAAGGTGAAGACCGAGCGGCTCATGCCGCTGTTCCTCTCGGAGGCCGATCCCATCCATCCCTACCGGGTGGCGTGGGAACTCAACGAGTTCCTCACCGAGAAGACCATCTACATTGGCGACGGCGGCGACGTGGTCACCATCAGCGCCCAGGCGGTGCAGCCGCGGGCGCCGGGCAACTGGATGGATCCGGGCGCACTGGGCGGCCTGGGCGTGGGCACCGGATTCGCCCTGGCCTCGGGACTGGCGCATCCCGACAAGGAGGTGCTCTGCTACTACGGCGACGGCTCGTTCGGCATGACCGCCTTCGACATGGAAACGGCCAATCGATTCGGGGTGCCCTATATCGCCGTGATCGGCAACAACTCTGCGATGAACCAGATTCGTTACGGGCAACTGGCCAAGTACGGCGAGAAGCGCGGCAACGTCGGTAATCTGCTCGGCGACGTGCCGTTCTCCAAGTTCGCCGAGATGCTCGGCGGGTACGGTGAAGAGGTCCGCAGCCCGTCCCAGATCCAGCCCGCCCTGCAGCGCGCGCGGGAAGCCGTGGCCTCGTCCGGCAGGTCGGCGGTGATCAATATCTGGGTGGACCCGGCCGAATGGGCGCCGGGCACCAAACGTCAAACCATGTACAAGTAAACGAGAATCGAACCATGGACAAGGCCCTTTCCAGCATTCGCATCCTCGACATGACCCACGTGCAGGCGGGTCCCACTTGCAGCCAGTTAATGGGTTTCCTGGGTGCCGACGTGATCAAGGTCGAATCGCCCTGGGGCGATGCCACGCGCAAGCAGTTGCAGGACATCCCCGGCGCCGACAGCCTGTATTTCACGATGCTGAACTGCAACAAGCGTTCGATCACGTTGAACCTCAAGAACGACAGGGGCAAGGAGATCTTTACCAAGCTGGTGCAATGCTGCGACGTGGTCATGGAGAACTTCGGCCCCGGCGTGCTCGATCGGCTTGGTTTCAGTTGGGAGCGGATCCAGGAGATCAACCCCCGGATCATCATGGCATCGATCAAGGGATTCGGCACCGAGGGCCCCTACGCGGCGTTCAAGGCGTATGAGAATGTCGCCCAGGCCATGGGCGGCTCCATGAGTACCTCCGGTCTGCCCGACGGGCCGCCGGTGGTCACCGGGGCGCAGATCGGCGACTCGGGCACCGGCGTACACCTCATGGCCGGCATCCTCGCGGCGATCATCCAGCGGGAGCGCACCGGGCGCGGGCAATACGTGGAGTGCGCGATGATGGACTGCGTGATGAACCTGGTCCGCGTCAAGTGGCGCGACCACCAGCGACTCGACCGCGGCCCCCTGCCCGAATACCGGAGCCAGGAGTTCGAGGATTTCACCCCGCGCGCCGGCAACGACTCCGGCGGCGGGCAGCTCGGCAACGCCATCCAGTGCAAGCCCGGCGGCCCCAACGACTATCTCTACGTGGTGGTCCAGGAGCATGTCTGGAAGGCGCTCGCCAATCGCGTCGGCGGCGAGGAACTGGTGAACGACCCGCGCTTCATCGACATTAACGTCCGTCGCCAGAACCAGGGAGACATGTGGGATCTGCTGACGGAATTCGCGAGCAACTACACCAAGCGCGAACTCATGGAGGTGCTCAACGAGATAGACGTTCCCTCTGGGCCCATCATGAGCACCAAGGACCTGGCCAACGACGATCACGTCAAATTGCGCGAGATGTACCTGGAACTGGATCACCCCCAACGGGGCAAGTGGTACAACCTGGGTTGTCCCATAAAGCTTTCCGACTCGCCGGTGGAGGTGAAGCGGTCGCCGCTGCTTGGCGAGCATACCGACGAGATCCTCGGCGAAGTGCTGGCGTACGACGGCGGCGAGATCGACGCACTCAAGGCGGCGGGCGCTTGCACGCGATGAGTCCGGGCGGCTCGGCGGGAATGCGCCGGAACGCTGATCCATAGACTGAAATCGCCGGCTGGGGGCCATTCGATAACCAGCGGCCATTCGACAAGGAGAAATCATGCCCGATCGGCAAGAAGCTGTACGTGCGATCCTGGAGCAGGCGAAATCGGAGGGGCTGAGCGCCCTGACGGCGCCGCAATGCAAGGTCGTATGCGATGCCTACGGAATTCCCCTGCCCAGCGAGGGGCTCGCCCGTTCCGCCGCTGAGGCGCGGTCCATTGCCGATGGAATCGGCTATCCGGTGGTCATGAAGATCGTCTCGCCGGACATCCTCCACAAGACCGAGGCCGGGGGCGTGATGACCGGCGTGGCGGACGCCGGCGCGGCGGCGGCAGCCTACGAGGACATCGTGGCCGGAGCCCGGGCATACCGGGACGATGCCCGCGTCGACGGCGTGCAGGTCCAGCAGATGGTGACCGGCGCCGCGCAGGAGGTGATCGTCGGCGCCGTCACCGATCCCAGTTTCGGCAAGCTGGTGGCCTTCGGCCTGGGCGGCGTGCTGGTGGAAGTGCTCAAGGACATCACCTTCAGGCTGGCTCCCGCCACCGCGGAAGATGCCCGCTCGATGCTCGACGGCATCCAGGCCGCCGAAGTGCTCGACGGGGTCCGGGGTGCGGAGGCCGTGGACCGCAACGCGCTCACCGACATCATCGTCAACGTCTCCGAGCTGATCGGCAACTTTCCGGAGATTGCCGAAATCGACCTCAATCCCGTCCTCGCGGGCGCCTCGGGCGCCACTGCGGTGGATGCGCTGATCGCCGTGGACTTCTCGCCCCAGAAGGAACTCTTCCGGCCGAGCCAGGAAGAGATCGTCGCCGCCATGGACCGAATCATGAATCCGTGCGCGGTGGCCGTCATCGGCGCTTCGGACGGCGAGGGCAAGATCGGCAATTCGGTGATGAAGAACATCATCAACGGCGGTTACGCGGGCGAGCTTTACCCGATCAACCCGAAGGCCGACGAGATTCTGGGCAAGAAGGCCTACAAGAGCGTCAAGGACGTTCCTGGCGAAATCGACGTCGCCGTCTTCGCCGTCCCGGCGAGATTCTGCGCCGGCGCCATGGAGGAGGTCGGCCAGAAGGGCATCCCCGGGGCGATCATGATCCCGTCCGGTTTCGCCGAGGTGGGCGAGACCCAGGCACAGGACGAGTTGCTGGCGGTCGCGCGCAAGCACAGCGTGCGCATCATGGGGCCGAATATCTACGGCTACTACTACACGCCCTCCAATCTCTGCGCCACGTTCTGCACGCCCTACGACGTCAAGGGCAAGACCGCGCTGTCGTCCCAGAGCGGCGGGGTGGGAATGTCCATCATCGGCTTCAGCCGCTCGACCAGGATGGGGGTGTCCGCTATCGTGGGTCTCGGCAACAAGTCCGATCTCGACGAGGATGACCTGTTGACGTTCTTCGAGCAGGACGACAATACCGATGTCATTGCCATGCACGCGGAGGACCTCAAGGATGGCCGCAGCTTCGCGGAAGTGGCGAAGCGGGTGTCGAAGAAAAAGCCCGTGGTCATGCTCAAGGCGGGGCGCACCCAGCTCGGCGCCAAGGCCGCCGCCTCCCACACCGGCGCGCTGGCCGGCAACGACAAGGTCTACGATGACATCCTGCGGGCCAGCGGCGTGATCCGCGCCTATAGCCTCAACGACATGCTGCAGTTCTCCCGCGGTCTGCCGGTGCTGCCGGCGCCGACGGGCGAGAACATCGTCATCATCACCGGCGCGGGCGGTTCGGGCGTGCTATTGGCCGACGCGGTGGTGGATCACGGCCTATCCCTGATGAAGTTCCCGCCGGATCTGGACGAGGCGTTCAAGCAGTTCATTCCGCCCTTCGGCGCCTCCGGCAACCCGGTGGACATCACCGGCGGCGAACCGCCCATCACCTACGAGAAAACCATCCGCCTGGGGCTGAGGGACGAACGCGTGCACGCGCTGATCCTGGGGTACTGGCATACCATCATCACCCCGCCCATGGTGTTTGCCGAGTTGTGCGCGCGAGTGGTCCAGGAGGGCCGGGACCAGGGCATCGACAAGCCCATCGTCGCGTCGCTGGTGGGCGACGTGGAAGTGGAGGAGGCCTCGGAATACCTCTACGAGCGCGGGATCGTGGCGTGTCCCTACACCACGGAACTACCCGTGGCGATCCTCGGCGCGAAATACCAGTGGGCAAGGGGAGCGGGGCTGCTGTAGCCAAGCGGCAACGAACCTGATCAGCCTGGACGCCGTAAATGAAATCGCGAGTTCAGGGGCTCTCTGCCGTCACGCCGACGTGCACCTCTACCCGGGCCATGCGCTCTCTGAGGTCGGAAATGTCGGAACGCATCACGCGCATGTCGTCCCGAACTACCGCGATATCGCTTCGCAATGCAGCACGATGAGCGTGGCGATCGCGATTGTCGAGGCCATTACCGTGCCCACTACGGACCCGATAATTGCGAATGTCTGTTGTTGCCCTGAGTTCACGGTGCTCACCTTCCTTGCCATGGTAACGCAACCCGTCTCGGGAGATACTAGCGATTCCGGCCGTTTCCGCCGGAAATGATTGACTCGACCCGCACCGGGAGCGCGGCGAGCCCCCGAATCACCGTCGATGTCCGGTAGCGTGGCTTGCCCCCGGCCAGCTCTATCGTTCCAAGCTTGCGTAGTGCCTCCGTGAAGATCGCGCTCGCCTCCAGGCGTGCGAGCTCCGCGCCGATGCAGCGATGGACGCCGAATCCGAACGACAGGTGTTTGCGCCCTTTGCGCGTGATGTCAAACCTGCCGGCATGCTCGAACGCCGCCTCGTCGCGGTTGCCCGAACCCGTGAGGAGAATCACGCCGTCGCCGGGTTTGATCGCGCGTCCCCGCAGGGAAACCTCCGCCTTTGCGATTCGGAAGTCGGTCTGCACAGGGCTGTCGAAGCGCAGCATTTCGTCGATCGCAGCGCGAATCCGGCCCGGTTCCTCGCGCAGGCACTCCATTTGCCGGGGATGACGCAGGAGCGCCAGCATGCCGTTACCGATCAGGTTCGTCGTCGTCTCGTTTCCGGCGATCATCAGCACGCTCAGCATGTCACAGGCCTCGACCATGCTGATACCGTTTCCCGCGGCGGCCCGCCTGGCCAATGTACTGATGGCATCGGCCTCGTCTGACTGCGTTCGATCACGCAGCAGCGCCATGAAGTAGCGTTGAATTTCGGCGCCTGCGAGGTGTGCGGTCTTGCGCTGTCGGCGCGTGGCGATCATCTCGAGCAACCGCGCGCGTTCTCTCGTCCACCTCTCCCAATGGCCGCGATCGCGCTCCGGGATCGCCATCATCCTCAGCATCACGCGCATCGCGAGCGGCGCCGCGACGTCGCCGATCCAGTCGATCGTGCGCCGTTTCGCGGCGCGCTCAACGAGTTCGGTCGCGGAGTGTGCGATGGTTTCGCCCAGTGCCTTCAGACTAACCCTCGAGAACACTTCGGCGGTGGCCTTGCGCAGCCGCGTATGTTCAGGGGGGTCTACCAGAAGGATGCTGTAGTCATCGGGGGCCGGCGGCAGCACGCTTGTTGTCGCACTGCGCCACCTCGGATCGTTGGAGAAGCGCTCATGGTCCTTCGCCGCCGTGTGCACGTCCTTGTACCGTGTCAGAACCCAGCTGCCGAGGATCGTGCTTCGATGCACCGGGCTGTACCGACGCAGCCGCGTATAGGTCTCGTAGGGATTCTGGATGACGCTCGGCGATAGAGGGTTGTAGGACGCGCCGCGACTGGACGTCTCCCAGAGGCTGACGCCGCGTGCGGCCACGCTTCTCCATCGCTCCGCGATCATGGGACGTCGTATCATCGCCGGTGGCGTTCCACTTGCTGGGTGTGCACGGGTTCAGGGAGCACAACACACACTCCAAAATGCCCGACTAATGTAATTGAATTGGACCTGGAGTAGCGCAGATTGGTTCTCGCGTCATTACCTCTCCTGGCTCAAGTGTGTCAGCTTGTGCGCATGCAACTCCCAGTTGCGCCCGTCGAAGGGCTCGATAGCGATTTCCCGCGGCTCCGGATCCAGGCACCTGACGTTGACGTCGTAGCCGTCAGGATTGGACCTCGGGATATAGAAGGATTTGATTCCGCAGGTCTTGCAGAAATGGTGCTTGGCGACGCCGGTCTCGAACGTGTACGTGGTGAGTTCCGACTCTCCCTGGAGCAACTTGAATCGAGACTTCGGGACGATCAAGTGGAGATGGCCCGACTTCGCGCAAATCGAGCAGTTACATTTCGCGCATTCGATGCGCTCCGGGGCCTCGACCTCGAAACGAATGGACCCGCAATGACACCCGCCCTTATAGATCACGGCTCATTCCGGGTAGCCACCTATAAAAGTGCGCTGGCGTCGATACCCAGGGAGAGGGCAGTGAGTGCAAACACGACCTTGAGGGCTTGCCTGGTCGATGCCTCGGAACGATCCATCCGCTTGCGGAGATCGTCGAGCTGGCGCTTGCAGGCCTCCAGGGACTGATCCGACTTCTCGCGTACGTAGTCGGTCGATTTTGCCGCTGCACCGGCAACTGCCAGGGCCGCAGCCGGAGCGCCCAATGCCAAGCCCCGCAACAGCGCACGTCGATCCATTGAATTGCCTCCGGAAATGCCTCGCGGGCCGACCACCGCATTACAACGTTTCCGTTGCGTGCACGCAAGAACAATATTCGCGTATTTACCCTTGCCGTTCGTACGTCAGCCAAACGAGCCCGAAGAACCCGGAGTCGACACTCACCTCAAGCCGAACGGTTTCGATGACCTCCCCGCTATCATGCCTCACCGAACCGTCGACCAATTCGATGTCAGGATCGAGCACGGCCCAACTGCCATCGCGTATAGCGTCAGCCCTGTACCGAAAGCGAAACTCTCGTACGGGAGTCTCGAATTCGTAGGTCAACTCGATCTTGCCATCCGCTGGATGAACAGCAAGGAGAACTGAAGCCGAATTGCCTTCTCCGGGCTCAGATGTCAGACGATCACCACCGGTTTGGCAAGCAGCCAGCAACGGGATCGCTACGAATATCGCCAAAGTTCTCACGACACTGTCAATCCTTTCCACGACTAACCGCATGCCTGGCTACCCTGACGAGAAATTCATCTGCCCTCTCGCATCGAGTTGAGTTCAACTTTCCTGCTATTCCTCACCGCCCGTGGTCTCCTCAAGCCGGCTCGCATGATCGAGCTCGTACGGCGGTGCTTCGCCGCCCGGACCCATGAGGTAGTGGTCCATCCACCGCGTCATGCGCATCGCGTAGTCGAGTCGGGCCGCCGCGCGGCTGTTGCCGTGTCCCTCGCCGGGATAGATCACCAGCCGCACCGGCGTGTCGCTTCGCAGCTTGAGCGTCTGATAGAGCTCCAGCGACTGGCTCGGGTTGACGCGCGTATCGCTGTCGCCGCCGAGGATCAGCAGCGGCGTGCGCGAGTTGCCGGCGTGGAACACCGGGCTGCGCTCCAGGGCGAGCTGCCAATCGTCCCAGGGCCAGAAGCGCGTGTGCACTTCGTAGAGTTCGCGTGGAATGTCGCCGGATACGAATTTGGACACCAGGTTGGAGATTCCGACGAAAGCGACACCTGCCGCAAAATGCTCGCTCAACGCAGTCGATCCCCACATCGTCGCGTAGCCGCCGTACGAACCGCCGGTAATGCCCACGCGATCCGGATCCGCCAGGCCGCTCGCGACGAAATGGGCCTTGGCATCGACGAGATCGTCGAATTCCTTGCCCGCCGGGTCATGGTGGTCGAGTTTGGAGAATTCCACGCCGCGTCCGGTACTGGCCCGGTAGTTGGGGTAGAAGACGGCGTAGCCCTTGGCTGCGAGCGTCTGCGCCGGCGCCGAATAGCCCGACATCCAGCCATTGCTGTAGTGAGCCTCGGGTCCGCCGTGAACTACCAGGATCAACGGATGCCGCTCGCCGGAGCTACTCTCCAGCGGCCGCACCAACACGCCCTCGAGTTCGAGTCCGTCCCGGGCGGTGAAGGTAACGGTCTCCTGCTGTGCCATCGCCCGGTCCGCCAATACCGCATTGGAATCCGTGAGGCGACGGTAGCCGTCCCGCTCGGTCCAGACGTAGAGTTCGCTGGGGTGTTCCGGCGTGTCGGCGATGACTGCGAGCGAGCTGGATCCCGGTACGGCATCGAACGAGCGCGCGATGGGATCGCCTTCGGGCGGTGTGCTCAACACCGACTGCCCGTCGGTAGCGATCGCACCGATCTCGTTCCACACGCCGCGCGAACCCCGATACCAGAGCGTCTCGGCGTCGCGCCATTCGATCGCATTGACATGACCGGGGTAACTCGGTGTCAACTCGCGGCGACCCTCGCCGTCGGCCGCGGCGATAAAGATCCTGCCGGGCGACGGATCGCTCATATCGGCCGCCCCGATGTAGGCTAGCTGGCGGCCGTCCGGCGACCAGGCCGCGCCGCCGAGTTTGCCCTCCGACTCAAGCTGATTCAGCACTTCGCCGGATTGCGCGTCGACGATGTGAAACTGCCGGCTCAGCATCGAGTCATCGACGCTCGGTGTGGGCGCCAGCGCGACCACGTAACGCTCACCGTCCGGCGCCCAATGAAGCCCGCTGGCCGTCCCTTGAAGCTCGGCCGCCACGGCTTCGGGCTCCTCTGCCTCCAGGTCCAGGATCCAGACCCGGGTCCACCGCGCGGACTCTCCATAGACGACGGCCCTGAAGCCCAGGTCGGCGAGTTGGCTTCGCTCCGATGGGTATCCTTCGGTGGCCAGAAATGCGATGTGCCGTCCGTCCGGCGAGGGCGAGAAACTCTGAATGCTCGCTTCGTGGGAATAAAGCCGCTGCGACTCGCCGCCCGCAAGCGGGATGCCGTACAGCGCCCGGAACTCATCGTCGTCGTTCCGTTCGGCCAGGTAGTACACCGTCTCGCCGTCGATCGACCAGGCAATCTGCCCGATGTTGACCTTGCCCGTAATGAAACCCCGCGAGTTGCCCTCGAGGTCGGTGACATGCAGCTCGCGGTACGCGCCGCCGTCGTCGTCGACGTAGGGAACACGGGGCACGCTGAGGACGTAGGCGATGTGTTCGCCGCTTGGCGACAGCGTCGCTGATACGACCGTTTTGAGCGTGACGATCTCGTCGAGCGTCAGCGGCTCGTTCTGTCCCGCGGCCATGTCCATCCCGCCGAGCAGGATCAGGGCAAGGAGTAAGGTGGGCATCGTGCGCATGTTGTCTTCCCGGTGCATGAATCGGATTCCATTCTACCCGTGGGGACTCCCGCGCGGCACTGTTGGCGTCGAGCGCTCCCATGCGCAGAGCGGGAATTACCAATTACAATCGCCGGTCTCCGCCATCATCAACGGACGAGGGTCCACATGCACTTCAGAAGCCTGCTTTTCGTCCCCGGAAACAAGAAGTCGATGCTCCGGAAAGCGCTGAACTTTCGGCCGGACGCCCTGGTTCCGGACATGGAGGACTCTGTCCCGGACGCCGAGAAGGCGAACGCGCGCAACACCATTGCCGAGTTCCTCCCTGAACTGGCCGCCTCCGACATCCCCGTGATTCCTCGGGTCAATGCCCTCGATACGGGCTGGACGGCCGAGGACCTGGCCGCCGTGGTGGGCCCGCATATCCACGGGATTTCAATCGGCAAGATCCATGTCCCGGATGACGTTGGCCAGGTCTCGGCGTTGTTGGACGGGCTGGAACAAAAAGCCGGATTGGAGCGCGGCCAACTCAAGGTCTTCCCCTGGCTCGAATCGGCCAGGGCCATGGTGCACTGCTACGAGATCTGCACCGCGAGTCCGCGCATCGGCGGGGTTGCTTTCGGAGGCGAGGACTTCACCCACGACATGGGCATCGAGCGGCTCGAGGATGAATCCGAGGTTGCCTTCGCCCGCAATCACCTGTGCATCGCCGCCCGCGCGGCGGAGGTTCCGGCCCTGGATACGCCCTTCTTCCGCTTCCGCGACGAGGATGCGCTCCGGGCCAACTGCGCGGCGTCGAAACAGTTGGGGTTCAAGGGCAAGTTCGCGATCCATCCGGCGCAGATCGAGGCGATCAACGAATCGTTCTCACCGTCAGCCAGGGAAATCGAATACGCGCGCCGGATCGTGGCGGCGTTCGAGGAAGCCGAACGGGTCGGGCGAGGCTCAACCTCGCTGGAGGGCAAGGTCATCGACGTTCCGGTGGTCAAGCGGGCGCGGGCGTTGCTGCAGCTCGCTGGACGTACCCAATAGGTGCCCGCAGTTCGAACGACGCGCAGGCCGCTGTGTGTCCGCGTCAACCCAATCGTGCAATTTTCGATTCGGGTCAGGGCAGCAGCTTCGTCACTGCGGTAACGGCGGCGATGATAGCCCCGGTCTGAAGCCACAACGTGCGATAGAGAGCGGTTTTCGTGCGTTGTTCGAGCGCGTCCAACGCGCTCATCACACGCTGTTCGGTCGCCTCCAACGCGCTCGTAGTACGCTGTTCGAGCGCCTCCATCGCGCTCGTAGTACGCTGTTCGAGCACCTCAAACGCGCTCGTAGTACGCTGTCCGAGCGCATCCGAAGCGCTGATAGTACGCTGTTCGAACGCATCCGAAGCGCTGATAGTACGCTGTTCGAACGCGTTTAGATCGGCCTTGGTCGCCAATTTTCTCTCGACCGTATCGGCCGCGTCGCCGATGGCGCCGGCCATGGCTTCGGCCAGTTTCTCGTCGGCACCTGCTTCCTTGAAGGCACGGGCCGCTTTGAGCGGATTGAATGCGAGGGCGGACATGTGTTGCATCGTAGGAATGGCACTTGATGGTGTCAAACGTTCTCGCAGGGAGTCAAAAGGCGAAACGGGGCGCTTTGCGTGCTTATTCCTCGACTTCGTTCCTGCGCGCGCAACCTTCCACGCGGTTTTGTTCGCCGAAGCAGCTAGTCGACCGTGTACGAGTACTCGACCTGCCCCTGAACCCGCCCATCGACCTCGTCTTCGGGTAGCCAGGAGCGGAGGTAGTCCACCTGCACGCCGTCCGGGCTGACCGTGACGCTCAGGTAGCCGGAGTTGTCGAGAACCGTCCCGGAGAGGTACGAGGGCTTGCTGCGGCCACGATACCTGTGGTCCGCGGGGTTCGGGACGGTCTGGTAG
>JAKZVH010000356.1:0-13129 GCA_047516145.1 Gammaproteobacteria bacterium | reverse complement strand
GCGGTGGCTGGAGGAATCCATCGAGAGAGGCCGTCCGGGCCCGGAGAACCAGTCCATTCGCGCGCATCAGCCGGATGTGATGCGGGCATTCACGCTGGCGCGCAAACTGCTCTTCGACAAACACAAAAAAGTCGGATTCGTGGAGCACGACTTGAAGGAACTGGTCCGCACCTACATCGCCTACAGCCTGAACTGCGATTACTGAAGCAATCAGGGCAACGCCCGTGGGGCGAAAGAAGACCCGAACAACCGATTGAGCGAACTCTTGAGGTACAACGAGTCAGACCGCTTCAGCCGGCGCGAAAAGATCGCGCTGCGCTATTCCGAGGCCATTCTATGGAACCCTGAAATGGCCGATGACGCGCTATGGAACGATCTGCACGACGAGTTCTCGGAGCCGCAGATCGTTGAGATCGGCTATTGGGCCGGGTTCACCTCCGGTGGGCAGCGCTGGCTGCACACGTTGCATACCAGGCAGGGTGAGCTGGCAGCGTACATGGAGACGAGATCGGCGAGCCGGAAACGTTCCGCCTGATCGATTTTTCGAGGGCGCGCCACACGCGCCCCACCGAAGCTTCATCGAAACCCGAGCCGCCGCCGCGCCGACTCTTGCGGCGGAGCGGCGCCGCCGAGGTCAATCGGCCTTTTTCAACTTATCGAATATCGGCCTCACCAAGTCCATGGGCAGCGGGAATACAATGGTAGTGGTATTCCTTTCGCTGGAGATTTCCGTGAGCGTTTGCAGATACCGCAATTGCAGTGCCTGGGACTCGGAGGCCAGCACTTTTGCGGCTTCGGCGAGTTTCTGCGAGGCCTGAAACTCGCCCTCGGCGTGGATGATCTTCGCCCGCCTGGCCCGTTCGGCTTCCGCCTGCGCGGCGATGGCGCGAATCATGCTCTCGTCGAGATCGACATGCTTGATTTCGACGTTGGTGACCTTGATGCCCCATGCCTCGGTATTCTGGTCGAGTATCACCTGTATGTCCGCGTTGAGCTTGTCTCGCTCGGCGAGCATGTCGTCGAGCTCGTGCCGGCCAAGGACCGAGCGCAGGGTGGTCTGGGCCAATTGGCTGGTGGCCTCGACGCGGTTTTCCACCTGGATGATGGCCTTCTCCGGATCGAGGACACGGAAGTAGACCACTGCGCTGACCTTTACCGAAACGTTGTCCCGGGAAATGACATCCTGGGTGGGCACGTCCATCACGATGGTCCGCAGGTCCACCCGAACCATTTTCTGGATTCCCGGGATCACGATGATCAAACCCGGTCCCTTGACCTTCCAGAAACGGCCGAGCAGGAAGATGACGCCTCGCTCGTACTCGCGAAGAATCTTGATCGCGCTGAAGACGAACAGCGCAATTGCAGCGATCACGTAGGTAGAGAGTTGGAAAAACATGTTCTGTCCTTACTGGTTAGCTTGAATTCCTGGATCTGACGTGCAGTGTGAGACCTTCGACCCCGACCACCTCCAATAACTGGCCAGCGGTGACCGGGGTATCGGTCCTCGCCGACCAGCGCTCGCCGTGCACCCAAACCTGACCCCGGGTTTCGAAGTCCTGCAACGCCTCGGCGCGGGCGCCGCTCATCTCTTCGGCACCGCTGACCACCGGGCGGTCCCGCGACTTCACGGCGAACCACACGATTCCGAGCATCACGAGCGCACCGCTCAATGCGATGGACGCGATAAGCGGTATCGAAACACCGAAACCGGGAATATCGGAGTCGATCAGGATGACCGAACCGAAGACAAAGGCGGCAATACCACCCATACCGAGCGCACCGAAACTGGGGACGAGGAACTCCGACACCATCAGTATGACCCCGAGAACGATGAGTGCAAGGCCGGCATAGTTGACCGGCAGAACCTGAAATGAGAACAGCGCCAGCAACAACGCGATCGCGCCGACCACGCCGGGAACGATGGCGCCGGGATTGTAGCCTTCAAACAGGAGCCCGTAGATGCCGAGCAGCATGAGCATGTACGCGACCGTCGGGTTGCTGATGACTTGAAGAAGCCGCGTCCGCCAGTCGGGTTCAAACCGCTCGTAGATCAGCCCCGTGGTGTCGAGTTCAATCTCGCGCCCATCGATCTCCAACTCCCAGCCGTCCAGTTGCTGGAGCAGATCCGCCAGATTCTCGGCGATCAGGTCGATCACGTTCATCTCCAGCGCGGTCCGGGAACTCAGGCTCTCCGCGGCTCGAACGGCGTCTTCGGCCCAATCGGCGTTGCGGTCGCGCAGCTCGGCCAGGCCGCGGATATAGGCGACGGCGTCATTGATGGCCTTGCGCTCGGACGCGTTTGACGGCTGCGGAATGGCGTCAATTGGGGCTGCTTCGTCTTCGTCTTCGTCAGCCGCCTCATCGTCAGACGTGCTTTCGTCATTCTCGTCCCCGTCGTCGTCGTCGTCGGATTCATCCACGTCGTCCGTTTCCTCGGCTTCCTCGGCGGGGTCCGCGGGCGCGGCGGGAGCGGGCCCGCCGATGGCGACCGGAGTCGCGGCGCCGAGATTCGTCGCCGGTGCCATGGCCGCGATATGACTGGCGTAGAGAATATAAGTGCCGGCGCTGGCGGCACGGGCACCCTGGGGAGAAACGTAGGTGGCGACCGGGACCGACGAGGCGAGAATCGCCTGAATAATCTCCCGCATGGCCGTATCCAACCCGCCGGGCGTATCCATTTCCAGCACCATCAGGGTTGCGTTCGCCGCCTCTGCTGCCTCGATCCCCCTGGTCACGAAATCGGAAGTGGCCGGACCGATAGCGCCCTGGAGCTGCAGTAGCATGACGGTTCCGCCGCTTGGCGACTCGTCGGAAGATTCATCGGTGGAATCTTCGGCGGCGTCTCGATCATCATCCGTCGAAGCGTCTGCCGACGCGTCCGATTCTTCGGCGGTAGGGTTCTCCGGTGCGTCCGCGCCTTGCGCCGCATCGTTCTGCGATGTTTCCGAGTCGTCCGCTACCGCGGATTCATTCGCAACCTGGGTCGTTTCCGGTTCAGCCTCCTGGGCGTGAAGCCAGATTCCGTATCCGAGCATCAGGCAAGCCACCGGCAGGGTGCGTCGCACAACTGCCAACAATGACGTCAATCGCAGGCTAACCCTTGTCATGGCGTCATGATACCAGCATTATCCGGGCTAATTTCTCCACGCCGAGGCAATTCTCCATGGTTAACCGTACGGGTTATTCAGCCGCGCGCTCCAGCGGCGTATAGTCGCGCCCCTATGTCGCGGACAAACACAATGACGGATTGGAATCCGGCGAGTTGGCAGACCCGACAGGTCAGCCAGCAGCCGCTTTACAAGGACCCGACTCGCCTGAACGAGGCGCTCTCCGAGCTTGCCAAGCTCCCACCGCTGGTGACCAGTTGGGAAATCGAGGAACTCAAGGCCAAGTTGGCGCAGGCGCAACGCGGCAAAGCATTCCTGCTTCAGGGTGGAGATTGCGCGGAGAGTTTCGAAGAGTGCCAGTCGGAGATCATCGTCCAGAAGCTCAAGATCCTGTTGCAGATGTCCCTGGTGCTGGCGGTGGGTCTTAAGAAGCCGGTTATTCGGTTGGGTCGCATGGCCGGACAATACGCCAAACCGCGCAGCGCCAACGAGGAGGTGCGCGACGGCCGGTCATTGCCCAGTTTTCGGGGGGACCTGGTAAATCGAAGCGCCTTTGTCGCCGAAGACCGGGAGCCCGATCCGAACCTCATGTTGAGGGGGTACGAGCGGGCCGCGCTCACCCTGAATTTCGTTCGATCGCTGATAGACGGCGGTTTTGCAGACCTGCATCACCCGGAAAACTGGGACCTGGATTTTGTCGGCGAATCGCCCATGGCGGCTGAATACCACAGGCTTGTCCAGGCGGTCTCGGACTCCCTGGAGTTCTTCGAGTCGGTGGCCGGCGAGTCGATGAGCTCCCATCGCGTGGAGTTCTATACCTGCCACGAGGGGCTGCACTTGCCCTACGAACAGGCTCAGACGCGGTTCCTTGCCCATCGGCAGCGTTGGTACAACTTGACGACCCACTTCCCCTGGATCGGGATGCGTACCGCGGATCCGGAAAGCGCTCACGTGGAGTACTTCAAGGGCATCAGCAACCCTATTGGCATCAAGGTTGGCGTGGGCATGGAGGACAAACAGCTGCAGACGCTGATCGGGATCCTGAATCCTGACAACGAACCGGGGCGCCTGTCGCTGATCACCCGATGCGGTGCGAGGCAGATCGATGAACACCTGCCACGGATGATCGAAGCGGTACGCGCCACGGGTACCCACGTGCTCTGGATCTGCGATCCCATGCACGGCAACACGGAGTCAACCGGGGAGGGCTACAAGACCCGTCGTTTCGACAATATCGTCACGGAATTGAAGGCGGCGTTTCGAATCCATCGCGAAGCAGGCACCGTTCTCGGCGGCGTCCACCTGGAACTCACCGGCGAAAACGTCACCGAATGCGTGGGTGGCGCGCGCGGCTTGCGGGAGGCGGATCTCGCCCGAGCGT
The DNA here is from genome assembly GCA_047516145.1 of Gammaproteobacteria bacterium. GTDB lineage: Bacteria > Pseudomonadota > Gammaproteobacteria > Steroidobacterales > Rariloculaceae > UBA6522. The sequence continues at coordinate 8,641 of JAKZVH010000356.1, read as the reverse complement.
ACAAGTCCCAGGTTGACCCGCGCCTGAACTACGAGCAGGCCATGGAAATTGCTCTGCGCATCGCCGGTCAGTTGAATAACCATTGACCTCGACAGCTGCAAAAGGCGGGACGAAATCGTTCGATCCCAAGGTCTTTGCCGGCAGTCTCACCCAGCGCCCCGGCGCCTACCAGATGCTCGATGCCGGCGGGCGGATCATCTACGTTGGAAAAGCCAAGAATCTGCGACGGCGGGTCGGGAGTTATTTCCACGGCAGACCCCTTGACGCCAAGACCATGGCGATGGTGCGGAAGGTCGCCGACATCCGGGTCACGGTCACCCAAACCGAGACCGAGGCGCTGATACTCGAGTACAACCTGATCAAGCGCCACAAGCCCCGGTTCAATGTCCTCCTGCGGGACGACAAGAGCTATCCCTACATCCGGGTGCGCACCGATCAGGAATTTCCCCGGGTGTCGTTCTACCGTGGCTCGCGCCGGGCAGCCGGCCACTTGTTCGGCCCCTATCCCAGCGCCGGATCGGTCCGGGAAACGCTCAACCAACTGCGAAAGCTCTTTCAGGTTCGCCAGTGCGAGGACAGTTACTTCGCCAATCGCACGCGCCCCTGTCTGCAGTACCAGATCAAGCGCTGTACGGCACCGTGCGTGGGGTTGGCTACCGCGGAGGATTACCAGCGGGACATCGAACACGCCATGATGTTCCTGCAGGGGCGCAACGAAACGATCACCGAAATACTTGTCGAGCGGATGGAAGGCGCGGCGCAACGGCTCGACTACGAGCGGGCAGCCCAGTATCGCGACCAACTGGCCAAGCTCAAGGCGGTTGAAACCCGGCAACTCGTTTCCAGGGCGCGCGGCGACATCGATGCGATCGGTCTGGTTTGCGACCAGGGTGTGAATTGCGTGGCGGTTCTATCCTTCCGTGCCGGCCGGCTTCTGGGTTCGCGAAGCCATTTCCCGCACGCCGTAGCGGCGACGGAACCCGAGGAGATCATGCGGGCGTTCCTGCTTCAATATTACGGCCGGCGCGAGCCACCGCATGAGATACTGATCAGTCACTCGGTGAGCGATACCGTTGCGCTCGCCAAAATGCTCACCGGGCGCGCGCGGCGACGCGTGCAGATCAAGCATCGCGTACGGGCGGATCGCGCGGCATGGGTCGAGATGGTACTGACCAATGCGGCCCAGGCGATCGCGCAGCGACGGAAGTCCGGAGCGGTTATGGCGCGGCAGTTGGAAGCTCTGGCAGATTGCCTCAAATTGCGCGAAATTCCCGAGCGTCTGGCTTGCTTCGACGTCAGCCATACCTCGGGCGCTTCGCCCGTAGCCGCGTGCGTTGTCTTCGGGCCCCAAGGCCCGCTCAAGTCCGAGTACCGGCGCTTCAACATATCCGGCATCACCGGCGGCGATGACTACGGCGCGATGACCCAGGCCCTCGATCGATGGAGTTCGCGGTTGCAGACAACCGAAGCAGGGGTCCCGGACGTGCTGTTCGTCGACGGTGGCCAGGGTCAACTTCGAGTGGCATCGGTTGCTACGGAGGGTCTTCGATCCGCGGGAATGCGGCTGGTGGCGGTCGCCAAGGGTGCGAAACGCCAACCGGGGCGCGAACGCCTGTTCCTCGAGAGTCGCCGCACCCCGCTCAAGCTGGCGCCCGACTCGCCGGCGCTGCACCTGATCCTGCAACTGCGCGACGAAGCGCACCGCTTTGCCGTGGCGGGTCATCGGGCCCGCCGTCACAAGAAACACTCGGCTTCACCACTGGAGGAAATCCCCGGAGTGGGTCCCAAGCGGCGGCGGGACCTGCTGAGGCAATTCGGCGGACTCCAGGCGGTAACGCGTGCCGGCGTGGAAGACCTGATGCGGGTCAAGGGCATCTCGCGCCATCTGGCCAAGCTGATATACGAGCATGTACACTCGGACTAACCCAGTACCTCGCCGGGTTGTGTCGCACGGGCAACATGACAACGAAACCGGCGAACCATCCGGATTCGGGCATGCCCCTGACCATACCGAACCTGCTGACGTCGTTGCGAATCGGTGCCATCCCCCTGGTGGTGCTGATCTACTACCTGCCCGGTGCGTGGTCCGGGCAAGCGGCCGGGCTGTTGTTCGGCCTGGCAGCCGTGACGGACTGGTTCGACGGTTTCCTGGCCCGCAAGCTCGGACAGACATCGAAGTTCGGCGAGTTCCTCGACCCTATCGCGGATAAGCTCCTCGTCTCCACGTCCCTGATTGTCCTGCTGCAGAGCGATCCCGAGATTTACCTTGCAATCGTCGCGGCTATCATCATCGGCCGCGAGGTCGCGGTCTCGGCGCTGCGCGAATGGATGTCCGAGCTGGGATCGCGGGCGACGGTCAAAGTGACCTATTTCGCCAAATGGAAGACCGCCCTGCAGATGTTCGGCATCGGCTTCATGCTGTACCAGACGCCGTCATTCGGCGTACCGGTCTATTCCATCGGTCAGTTGCTCCTGGCAGTAGCCGCCGGACTGACGCTGTGGTCGATGGTCGAATACCTGAAAGCGTCGTGGCCGATCATCACCGGTAACGACTGATCCGTTCGGCGGACAATTACAGTTGCGGCTCTGCGCTGTGCAAATCGGTGCTCGGTACCCTGCCTTTACCCGAGTGACTGGTGCAATCATCCGGCAGGCTGATTTACAATACGCACTTCCGTTCGCGGGTGTAGCTCAGTTGGTAGAGCGGCACGTTGCCAACGTGCAGGTCGACGGTTCGAGCCCGTTCACCCGCTCCAATATCCCCGGCGTTCCCCTCGGATGCCTGGAGGTCGGAATTCCGTGCGAACGCTGTTAGGTATTGTCATCGCGCTGGCCGCAGCCCCCCCGGTTGCGGGGCATCACAGCGGTTCGGTTTTCAATACGGACCTGGTGCTTGCGGTTGAGGGCACGGTCAGCCGGTTTCGCTGGGGTAATCCGCACGTCTACATCTACGTGGAAACCGACGCTGCTTCAGGTGACCGGGTGGAGTGGGAAATCGAAACCGATGCGACGCCCATTCTCAGCCGCAGCGGCTGGAGTGCCGATACGCTGCAGCCGGGCGACCCGGTGGTGGTGCGGATGAATCCGGTTCACGATACCCGACGGACCCACGCCCGCTTGCGTTCCCTGACCAAGGCAGACGGCTCCGTCTGGTCGGCACGATCGTCGTTCGCGGGCAGCACCAACGATTTGATTGGCGGCGCCCAGGCCGACGACATATCCGGTACCTGGGCGACTCCACTATCGACCAACGGCCATATCTGGGGCTTGCGCGATACCGTCAGAAGGTTGAATGAGAGGGGTGCCGAACTGCAAGCGGCATATGACATTGCCACCGAAAGCCCGGCGGGCCTGTGCATCGCCTACCCATCGCCTGCATTCCTGGCGGTGCCGTATCTAAACGCGATCGAAATCCTCGATGACCGCGTGACGATTACCGGGGAACTCTACAATACGGTGCGAACCGTCTACACCGACGGGCGCGCCCATCCCGAAGACGGCGAACTGACGAATCAGGGACATTCCGTTGGGCAGTGGAACGACGGCGAACTGGTCGTTGAAACAACGCTGTTGGAGGCGCACCGCTCGTCCCTGATCGACGGGTCCCCGGCGGGCACGCGGCGCCGCGTCGTTGAGCGCTTCCGGTTGAGCGAGGATCGCACGCGGCTGTCGATCGATTTCCGTGTCGAGGATCCCGAGTACCTGGCCGAGCCCTTTGCCGGGACAGCGGAATGGGTCTACATGCCGGAACTGGAATTCATCGGTATCGATTGCGATCCGGAAGTTTCGCGGCGGGCCTGGGGGCGCTGACCGGCTGTGGAACTCCTGAGCGGCCTGCTGCTGGCGTTGGTAGTCATCGGAATCGTCGCGCTCGTTGCGCGCGAGCTGGTTGGCGAATCCGGCGGTGATACGATCAGGAAATACCTGGGGGATTCCTCGGCCGCGGATGCGCCCATGCTGGGCAAGCTCGGCACGGTGGTCGACAACACCGGTGACTTGATGCGTGTGCGAATCGAGGGGGAACGGTGGAGTGCCCGCCCGAGCGGTGGCGCGATGCTGCCCGCGGGCACTTCAATCCGTGTTACCGGCGTGAACGGCCTGGTGCTCGACGTGGAGGAGGTCGCCAACGAGGACACCGCCGCGGGCTGCTAGCGCACGGCTAGCACACGGGTCAGCCGAGAAGGCCTTCCCGATCATAGAGGCGCATGGCGACATAGGACAGTGCCCCGCCGAGCAGCAGGGTCGACACAACGGATACGGCCAGCATCGTCGGTTCGATGGGTTCCTGGCGGATCAAGTTGGTTACCAGCAAGTGCTGACTGAGGCTCGGAACCAGCATCAGTTCGAGCGATGGACGCACATTGAGTATCGACGCGAAGATCAGGGGCATCGTTGGAACGAGCATGACGACGGCCACGTATCCCTGGGCCTCCTTGTAGCTCTTCGTAAAGGATGCAACCAGCGTCATCAGCGCCGCGCCTGCCGGGGCAACGGGCACAAGCACCAGGAACGCAAGCAGTGCTGCCACCGGGCCGAATGCTGAACTCATGCCAAGCTCCTCCAGGGGCATGTAGCGCACGACGACCGCGAAGCAGGCCAGCGTCAGCGCCAGCGACAAGAGCATGTACGCGATCGTTGCAGCCAATTTTCCAAGCAGCAGACTCGAACGTGCGACGGGTGTGGAGAGCAGTGGCTCGAGCGACTTCCGCTCGCGCTCCCCGGCGGTGGTGTCGATCGCCAGATACAGGCCGCCCATGAGCGTAGCGAACAACAGGAAATACGTCAGCATGCCAAGCATGACCGAGGATCGGCCGCTCGGCGTGGATACGTCGAAGCTGTCGACGATCAGGGCACGACCGATACCCGGATCGATGCCGCGGGCCAGCAGCCGCAGGCTGCCGATCTGTTGCGAGTAGGCATTGATCGCCCCCCGGACCCGCCCGACCCGCTGTCCGGACGGTGTATCCGAATCATCGAAGATCAAGCCGACATGTGCGCCGGCCTCTCTCACCAGGTCGTCTCCGAACGACTCATCGATGTAGATGACCAACTCCTGCTCGCCGCTGCGTACCGCGTTCATTGCCTCGTCCAAGCTCGCCAGGTCATGCCCCTCGGCGGGATCGATGTTTCGACTGGCCAGGAATGCGACGAGATTGCCGGCGTGCTCGGCACCGATGATTGGAACGCTGATCGGGCTCTCTGCCGATGTCACAACCTGCGAAATCGTGACGTTCATGACGACGACGAAGAATATCGGGCCCATCAGCGGGCCGAACAGCATTGTCGTCAGTATGGTGCGTCGATCCCGCGCGTTTTCCAGAATCTCCTTGAGACAGACTTTGAGCGCCGCCGATCTCACGTTTCGGCACCCTCGACCGCGGCAACGAATATCTCCTCGAGATCCTGCTTACCGAACCGGGAAGCCAGCTCGGAAGGCGTTCCGCTGGCTGCGATCTTGCCATGGGCGATGATCGTCAGGTCGTCGGCAAGCGCGGAGACTTCCTGCATGACGTGGCTCGAGATCAGGATGCAATGGCCCTCGCCGGCGAGTTCACGCAGCCAGGCGCGTAGTTGCCGAATGGCCATTACGTCAAGGCCATTTGTCGGTTCGTCGAGCAGCAGGTGCGGGGGCTCGTGAACCAGCGCACGGGCGAGCGCCACCTTGGTGCGTTCTCCCTGTGAGAACCCCGCGGCCTTGCGATTGGCAACGTCACCGAGATCGAGCCGCTCGATCAGACGATCGATACGCTTGGCGAGCACCCCGCGATCGAGGCCGCAGAGCCTGCCGTAATATCTGACGTTCTCGATCGCCGTCAGTCTGGGATAGAGGCCCGCCCCGTGAGGCAGAACGCCGATGACGCGGCGCACCGCCAGCGGATCCTCATGAACATCGATGCCGCCCAGACGGGCCGTGCCGGTACCGGGCCGAAGCACCGTCGCAAGGATTCTCAGGCACGTGGACTTCCCCGCGCCGTTCGGACCCAGCAGGGCCATGATGGCACCGTCCCGAGCGCGGAAACTGACGTCGGACAGCGCGGCGACCGCGCCGAATTGTTTGCCAAGTGCCTCGACTTCGATCACGGTAGCCTTGACTTCGCTCGCGGAGGCGCGAATTACGGCCCGGGACCGGCCGCGCTGAGAAAGAAGGGCGTGGGTATCACCCTGTCGAGACACTCCGCGTCGAGCCCCTCGGCCGTACCCGATTCGATGAACTCCTGCATAAGATTCCGAACGCATCCGACGGGTGCGAGTCCGTGGCCCTGCTCGGCGGCCACCAGGTGGACGGCGCCGCTGAGACCCTCTGCCATCACGTCATCGGCATACCGGGCCGGCGTCGCGGGATCGTTGCTGCCGGACAATAACAAGACCGGATGCCCGCTCACGAGCGGATCCTTGAAATCCGCATCCACGGGTCCCTGAGGCCATTGCGCGCAAATCGCGCCGAGCGCATCGACGATGGACGTGCCCAGATAGGACTCTGCGATGGAAGCGGGGGCTTCGGCTGCATCCAACGGATAATCCTCGCTGCAAACGATCGAATTGTGCATCGGAAAACTCAGCGCTTGCTCAAGGCTTTCCGAGATCAGGCTCGCCTGCGCGAGCAGCGTGTCGAACCGCCCGCGCGCGGCATCGTCGATGATCAGCGGCAGTAGCGCTGCCGTCACAGCCGAATAGCTCCACAATCGTGTGACGCCCATCAGATATTCCTCGGTGACAATCGTCTCCTCGAGTTCTCCCGTCGTCGGGTCGCGTGCCGCAACATTGGCCGGAGATGTCTTGATTCGGTCCATGAGGTCATCGAACGTTGCAGCGAGATCGCCGAAACGGGCTGCGCACGCTTTGTCGTCGTCGCAGCGCTGGAATATCCCGTCGAGCGCCGCTTGGGCATTCAGCGCGATTTCGGGACCCAGCACCAGGGACGGCGGTACGACACCGTCGAGCACCACGGCGCGTACTCGCTCCGGGTAGCGGCGCAGATAGTGCTGAGCGACACGCGTCCCGTACGACACGCCATAGATATTCCATTGGTCGACACCGAGTTCCCGACGAACGACATCGAGGTCGCGGACGGCGACCGACGTGGTGAAGAACCGCGGTTCGCGTTCGAGGCCTGCAAGGCATTCGGCGACCAGCGTGTCGAGGATATCCACATCGGCCATCTGAAAGTTGATATCGTCAGGAATCTCGCACTCGAATCCCGCCGCGGATCGCCCGGTACCGCGCTGATCCACGAGGATGATGTCGCGGTTTCGCCGCACGGGCGCAAACGCGCCGCGCAACTGCATATAGAAATCGACGGTGCTCTGTCCGGGGCCGCCCGCGATCAGGAGCAGCGGGTCGGGTTGCGGATCTGCCGAGAGCGACGGTATACGCGCGACGAACAGGTCGAAAACCGCGCTGTCCGGCGCCTCGGGATCAAGTGGAACGGCCAGGGTCGCGCACTGTGCATGGCGGCTCGATACGCCCGCCAACTCGAGCACGCATTCCGACTCGTTCAGTGCCGCCTCGGTACCCGCCGGTGCGAGCGCAACGGCCATCGCGAACAACGTCGTCAGTTCGGCATGAGGCTGACTACGGTGCCGCATCGACTCGCTATTCGCCGGTGGACGTCTCTGATCGGCGCATCCCGGCGCGTGCCAGGGTCGCTGACGCAGGAGCAATGATCTCGTGCTCCACCAGGTCGTACATTCGCTGCGTATGCGCGCGCCGAGTCGGGCCCGGATTGCTGGACGAGGTCGTTACGACGACCATGTCCAGTCCCGGCACGAGCACGATAAACTGGCCGCCGTAGCCCCACGCGTACGGAGCCTCGAAACCCGCCATATTTCGAATCCACCAGCCGTAGCCATAATAGCGGTCGTTTCCACGAGTTGAAGTCGTGCGCCGACCGAGCGATTTGTCGACCCAGTCTGCCGGAACGATCTGATTGCCGTCGGCCCGGCCGCCGTTCAGGTACAGCTCCCCGAATTCAAGCATTTGTAGAGGAGTCAGCCCCATGTCATTGCCACCAAAGTAAATTCCCTGCGGATCCTTCGGCCACGGAGCCAACCGGAAACCCATGGGTGCTCCCAGCACTTCGCGGGCGAATTCAAGTGTGCTCGTGCCGGTTGCCTGGGTGAGAATGGCCGACAGCAGATGAGTGTTGCCGGTGCTGTACTCCATGACCTGTCCCGGTGGCAACTCCAGGGGTTGGCGGAGCGCAAAGTCCACCCAGTTGGAACTCATCGTCCAGGCGCCGTAGTTTCGATTGCTCGTGGTTTCGAGCCCCGACTGCATCGTCAGGAGATTTTCAATGGTGATATGGCTCTTGGGATGGTCGCGGCTATCTGAAAGTTGCTTGGCAAAGTACTCCCCGATGGGCTGATCCACGCCCTCGATATGGCCTTGCTCGATAGCGATACCTACCAGAGCCGAGACCACGCTCTTGGATACCGACTTGACGTTGGCGATATGACGGGGCGCGGTGCCGTTGAAGTAGCGCTCCACGACCAATTCGTCATTGCGGCTGATCAGCAAGCTCTTGATCCGGGGCATCGATTCGGCCGATCGTATCGCGCCATCGAACCCGGCCGCTGCCGGCGTGGAGTCCTGGGCGAGAACCAGAGTCGAAACGGCCAGACACTGCAGGAGGACGCAGGCT
>JAKZVH010000355.1:0-2668 GCA_047516145.1 Gammaproteobacteria bacterium | reverse complement strand
CCACCAGCAACGGCGAGGGCAGGATCTACGTATACGATGCAGAGAGCAAGGAACTGATCCGCAAGATCGAAATGCCCGGCAACGGGGATGCCCACGGGCTTATCTGGGTGCATTACGATGAGAACGGTGAGCCGCGTGTCGTTCGCGACCAGGGCAATTTTCACGCCGGCATCGGTCCCGCGGAAGGAGTTGTACTCGACTATTAGCCCGCAACTCTCATCGATGTTCGTCGCGAGGGCGGCGTTGGGCGGGAACCGGCAGCTCTCGCCGGGGTCCTAACCTGTAGGGGAGCCAAATTGGCACGGCACGCAGCACATCGAAGAGCGTCGTTGATTGCGCTGGGAGCGGGCGTTGTGCTGTGCATATCCGGGGTCGGTTCGGCCCAGGACGAAGGGGCCGGGTCCGAACATGTCCACGAGGGGCACGAGGTGGGCGCCGCGCCGGGCTTCAACGACCCCCTGCGGGACATCGTGGTGGACTTCGAACTGGTGGGCGGGGACGGGACGATCATGACCGCGGCGGATTTCCGCGGCCGCCACGTGCTTCTGGGTTTCGGCTTTACGCATTGCCCGGCGGTCTGCCCGATGATGGCGCTCAACATGGGCAAGGCGCTGAGGGATACCGAAGCCGACGCCGTCGGCATCTTCATCAGCGTCGATACGGAACGCGATTCCGCCTCAATCACCGACGACTATGCGTCACGCTTCGGCGAGCGCATGATGGGGTTGGTCGGCAGCATCGAGCAGATCAATGCCGCGGCCTCCAATTTCAAGGTAAGCTACGTGGTAACGAAAACGCAGAATACGTACAACGTGCAGCACACGGCGAACGTATACCTGATCGATCCGGAGGGACGACTGGTGGATGTATTCAATTTCTCCACGCCGGCGGAAGAGCTGGCGGCAGCCATGCTCTAGGGGGGATTGGCGAGTCCCGCGATGACCACCGCAACCCGTGTCAATCCCGTCCAGCTCGGCGCGCTGCTGTTCGTGGCGCTTGCGATCGCATCGACCTGGCTGGTTTTTCCGTACTTCGTGCAGGGTCAGCAGCTGCTGCGGGGGGTCGGAGACCAGAGCCGTCTGATCAAGGCCGGCAGCGTATCCCAATACCTGACCCGGGAGCTCATTCGCACGCCGGATCTGGACATCACCGCGACAATGGCTACCGACGAGTATTTCCAGTACGTGGACCGGGCCGCCATCATCGCCAACCTGCGCCCGGACCGAAACCTGATCTTTTTCGTCAGTGAAACCATCCACCGGGGCGACCTCGCCGACCAGGTGCCCACTGCAACGCTACGGGTGGGAGACCAGGAATACCAACCTGACATAGCCGATGGGCCAAGAATCGCCGAGCATCATCGCCTGAGCGTATACAGTTTCCCCAAGCGCGATGCCGACGGGAACGTCATTCTCGATCTGGAGGGCGCCGACCGGCTGCGGCTGTACATTTCCAATCCCTACTTGGGCAGTGAACGGCCCCTGACGTTCGTTGGCCTCTGGGATGCGCCCTATAGCCTTCCGGATGAGCTCAAGTCACGGGCGGATATCACGCCCATAGCGGTCCTTGCCCTCGGGGCGGGTCTGCTGTCGTCGGTTTTGACGCCGTGCCTGCTACAGCTGGTGGTGGTTTTCGGCGGCGTCATCGCCGGATTTTCAACCGTGCCCGGCACGTCGGCCGGTGGCATCGCGCAACTGACACCGGTGATAAGGCGCAAGATCATGCAGCTCGCCTTCGCCTTTGTGCTCGGGTTCCTGTCCCTGTACGCGTTGGCTGGCGCATTCATCGGTGCGGTGGGCCATCAGGCCCAGCTGGCATTCTCCGAGTACAGCCGCATGGTGGCTGTACTCTCCGGGGTGATCGTGATACTGCTGGGACTCTGGGTCGGGTTCAGGGGTACGCGCGATTTTGCCTGCCGGATTCCCGACCGCGGCGCCATGAACTCGCTGTCGCTGCGGGACCGCGCGGGCGCGCTGTTGACCTCCATGGGTTATGCGCTCGGCTGTACGGCCTGCTTCGGCGGCGCCATCGTCGCCACGCTGGTGGTCTACGTGGGCGCCATCGGCAGCCCCTATATCGGCGCCGGCATCATGATGATTTTCGGTGTGGGCGTGGCCATACCGTTCCTGCTGTCGGCCTACTACATCTCGAAGATGGACAGCATTATCACCTTCCTCGCGGGCAATGCGAGATCGTTGAGCCTCGCGAGCATGGCCATCATCATCATCTTCGGGCTGATCCTCGTCACCGACAACTTCCACACGGTGAGTGACATCATTTACCCGTACCTGGGGTTGAGTTAACGGTGAACCCGGGCTCGCACAAGGGTCCCTTCGCGAACAGAGCCGGCCTGCTCGGCGCGCTGACCGCGCTTCTGCTCGGCCCGCTGCCGCTGGCCGCCCAGGTGGATATTTCCAATCCGCAGCGGCTGATGTTCGTCGCCGACGCCGAAGACCCGATCATCGACGTGATCGATCTGGTCGAGAACGAGGTCGTGTTCCGCATCGAGACCGAAGAGCGCGTCGACGATATGGTGGCGACGCCGTTCGCGCCGGTGCTGATCTATACCAACCGGGAGAAGCGTCTGGTCACCATGTACGACCTGCGCAATCAGACGGTCGCAAAACAGGTCGAATTGCCCATCGTCCCGAGGCACATGGTCCTGGAT
>JAKZVH010000354.1:0-3843 GCA_047516145.1 Gammaproteobacteria bacterium | reverse complement strand
AGCGATTGCCTACTCCTGAGGCTGCCCGCGCTGGGAGTAGGTCTTTCCGTCAGTCGCCGTCACCGAGACGAACAGCCCACCCGGATCGCCGTTGATCAAGGGGCGGACAACCGCGGTTACCGCGTCTCCCGGCTTGACTGTGGACCGGGTCCACCCGGCGCGGATCAGAAAACTGGGCGCGGTCATTTCCAGCGTCCAGGTAACGGTCTCGCCGCCATCGCCGGCAACGTCGATCTGCATCCACGAGTGCGGGTTCTGCCAGCGGAACTCCCGAATGGTTCCTTCGATTGTCGCGGTCTGCGAGCGATCGATTCCCGCGGCCGAGTGGTGCGCCAATCCGTTGCCGGCAGCGATCAGCAGCATGCACGCTGCCGCAATACAACAAGTTTTCATGACACTCTCTCCATTCGAGACACGTTGGATGTAGTCTCCGTGTGTGGCGTGCGATCTCGCATCGTCGCGCCTTGCTCTACCTGACATTGAACTCCGACTGGACCGTTGGCATGTAATCGTTGAGATCCGGCAGGCACTGCACTTCGGCGATGTCCCGGTCATTGACCCGCCGCCACCGCTTGGTCATCGTCCAGTCGCCCTCCCAGCTCTTGGGATCGGTGAGCGTGTATTCGAATTCAAGGGTATTGCCCTCGTCGATCATGCGGATGCGTTCCACGATACTCAACGCGTCGCTGGCCGGAATCCCGGTATCGATCCAGTGGTGGTGCCCCGGAAAGGACTGCGTCTCGATCACGAGCGTGTCGTCTTCCCAGTGGCCAACGGATTCGCCGTTGAAGCTCGGTACGACCAGGTCGGGGTCGGTGTGAGGGCGGCCGTCCATGTAGACGATGCGCAGGCTGTTCATGAATTCGCTGATCATGTAGATCGACGTGGGGAGTTGGATCATCGCGATGGGCCAAACCCGCGTCATGATCACGGGCAGTCCCGCGGGCCAGCAGAGGCCGATGTCGTTGCGATAGACCTTGCCCTCGGCCGCGGCCTGCTGGGCGGCGTCATAGTGGACTTGGGCTTCCGAGGTCAACCGGAAGCCATCCGGTGGGCTGAACCGGAACGAGTTGTCGGGTCCGCCGGCGTGCAGCCAGAGTCCGGTCAGATCGAAACCGGGCGCGGGGCGCGGCTGCGTGAGGTTCTCCGGGGCCAGGGCGCCCAGCGACTGGGCTGAAGCGACTGGTGACGCCGCAACCAGAAAGGCGACCCCAAGCAAGAGGGTCCTGATGCCATGCATATTTTTCATCCTTTGCTCCGGGAAACTATTGTCCCCCGCCTCCAAGCCGCATTCGAACAATGCCGTCCTCGTCAACGTATTCGCGGTTGTTGTCACACACAAACTCCACCATCTTGTATCCGGGAATGCGCCGGTAGGCCAAGGTGTATGTGACTGGTTGTTCCAGGACCACGGGGTCGTCGATCGTTATTTCATCGTGGAGGACATCGGGGGCGACCATACTCAGGCGTTCGGTGACTCGTATCTGGCTGCTGTGGGGCATCCCACGGTAGCCGCGCACCGTTTCCTTGATGCCAATCGTGTCGATCGTCAACGTGTCGCCATCCCATGCCCCGACCGAGTGACCATAATAGCCAGGCGGGACGGATCCAATTTCCATCTGCGGCTCGTCCATGTAGACGCGGCGAACCTCGCTGAAAGCCTCGGCAACAATGGTCACCTGCGAAGTCCTTTGGATAATCTCCACCGGATACACCGCTACCGACATCATCGTCGGAACGCCGTAGGGCAGGCAGAACGATGTTGGCGGGAGAGGCTCGCCCCGCGCCGTCGCCGCGGCGGCCGTGGCCTGTTGCGCCTCGTACTCCGCCGCATACTCGGGCCGGAAGACGAGTTCGCCCGGTGGCGGCGGCGCAAACTCGCCCCTGCCGCGCAGGATGCCCCATACACCGGAAAGGTCTACGCGCTCGCCACTCGACTGGGCGCCCGCACTGGGCGAAACCAACAGCCACAGGGACAGTGCCGCGGCAACAGCCATCGGTCGCCGTCGAATACCTGTGAGTGCAATGTTTGCCATTTGTCGTGCTCCGTTGGCGTCAGCGACCGGGTCCGTTGGGAAGTTCACGCCCGTCCGGAAGCGTCACGCGGCCCAGCAAACCTCCGAGCTGCCCGTCCCGGAGCGGATTGAGCGTGGCGCTGACACTATCCCCGGGCTTGATGTCGTTGAACTTCCAGCCGCTCTGCATCAGGATGCTCGGGCTGCCGAGTTCGATCGTCCAGTGCCGTATGGCGCCGTCATCTTCGGTCACGTCGAGTTCGATGTAGGCGTGGGGGTTGGTCCACTGAAACTCGGTCACTGTTCCGGCGAGCGTTATCGTTCTTCCGGTGTCGAACATCGCGAACGAATGGTGAGCGTCGATGCGAGGGACCGGAAAGACTATCCAGATCGTCGTGATCACCCCCAGCACAATTCGCGTGACATGGCGGCTCGATTCGGTGGTGTTGCGACTCGTCATCGGGAATCGACCTCAATATTCCGAATATTGTAGTGCGGCGCCTGCCGACGTTCGACAGAGCGTAATCTATCAGGGGGCTTCCGAAAATGCCAGCGGCAACTAGAGGATTGAGCAACGGATGCGCGGTCAATCGAGGGGTCACCATTCTCCCGGCTGGGGACCGTGAGACAACAAGGGCGGCGAGTCTGATACAGACCTCCTCTTGACGATCTTGACGACTTTCCGACTTTGCCATGGGTGTTCCAGAAGATATAATTTCTGCCACTGTACAAATCCATGCAAATCCTTGGAAAAGCTAGACTTTGCTTATGAAGCGTCTGATCATCTTCGCGTGCGTATTGCCTGTCCTTCTGGTCGCTTCTCCCGGCGCGTTCCGCACCGAACCCGCCACACAATCCGCGGGGGGCGCTTCTTCGGCTGATGATCTCGATCGGCATCGCAGACTGGTGACGACCTATTGCACGACGTGCCATAGCGACTCCGCGCAGTTTGGAGGGCTTGCGCTGGAAGGGATGGACCTCGGCGCCGCCGCCGATGACGCGGAAATCTGGGAGAAAGCCATCCGCAAGCTACGAGGACGGCTGATGCCGCCGCCGGGCAGCCCGCAGCCGGAACAGCCGTCGATCGACTCCTTCGTTGGTTGGCTTGAGAACACTCTGGATGCTCAACCGGGGGGAACAAGAGCGGGCCACGTACCGATCCAGCGATTGAACCGCACCGAGTATGCGGCGGCGGTCAGAGAATTGGTGGGCGTGGAGGTGGAGCCTGATGTTCTCCCGCAGGACATCGCGGTTGACGGTTTCGATAATATCGCCGCCGTCCTCAGTGTTTCTCCTGCGTTCGTCGACCAATATGTCGCCGCGGCCCGGTTGGTCGCGCAACAAGCGGTCGGTGGGGAAATCCTCGAGAACCTGAAGTACACCGTCGCCGAGAATTCGGGTCCGGAGGGCATGCCTCTCGGGCTTCGCACCGGGATCATGTTCAAGCACAATTTCCGGGCTGACGGCGAATACCGCGTCAACGTCCTCTTCCCCGATCAGACAGTTGGCCTCTATACGAGAAGTCTTGAGAATGAGAACACTCTCGTCATCATGGTCGACGGCAAGATCGTGTTCCGTGAGCCGATTGGCGGGCTCGACGACCTCATGTTGAACCATCGCCTGGCTGGCGACGGGCGCGCCGAGATCATGGAGCGCTTCACCAAGGTTCCCATCCAGGTTCAGGCGGGCGTGCGCGACGTTGTCGTCGGGTTCATCGAGCGCTCGCTGTTTGAATCGACGGCCAACACGGGGGGCGGCCGAGTAGGCGGGAACCAGCCGCGTCTGGGCGACGTCGAGATTGTGGGACCGTACAACTCGACCGGTGTTT
>JAKZVH010000353.1:0-2658 GCA_047516145.1 Gammaproteobacteria bacterium | reverse complement strand
CTGCTTTGCTCTCGGGCGCAAAGTCGTTGACTTCAGGACGAGAGCGGGAGTAACATGCCCGTGCCGGACATCCAAATCGGAAATTCCAGCTTGATGAGTACCAGCAGGCTATCTGAGCCGCCTCTTTCACTTCAACGAATCAACGGGGATCGGGACAAGCCCTGTGGGAAATCTCGGTTGAAAGGAATCAACATGGACACCACACGTTTCTCACGGCGCGACTGGTTGAAATCCACCGCCGCAATGACATTCGCGGCGGCAGGTTCGGCAACGTGGCCCTTGAAAGCGAAAGGCGTTCTGCTGAACGCCTTCGACCGATGCTCGCCGCGGGAGAACCTGGAGTCCCGCGAAAGGGAGACCAGCTGGGAGGTTCTGCACACGCAGGTCGCAGGGATAGACACACCGCTGCTGTACGCCGGCCCGGCTGTAGTGCGATCAACAGTCCGGTATCCCCTGGACCACGAGGGAATACACGACATCTTCGTTCGCGTTCACGTCGCCGCGGGGAGCAGGCTCCCTCGCTTCCGTCTGTCCCTGAGCGGCAGCGGGCTCCGGGGACCAGGAACCGAGTGCGTGGCGCCGGACAAGGACTCGCCCCGGCTGGTCGAGCTTCACTGGGGGACCGCCGACCTATCGGGCCGCGACATTCTCATCGAGAAGATCGAGGGCTATCCCGTCAGCATCGCCGGCTTCCGCCTAGAACCCGTGCTCTCCTCTCACCAGGCAACCGGCACGTCGCGCTCCGCGGTCGCATCGGCACAGGACGCGTTTCAGGTCGCGCTGAACGGGCAAGTTCTGTCCGGCGAGCAGAGGTGGTTCCGGCTTGGTGTGGGGCAGCCGCACCGGCTGGAGGTGACGGTCACCGACGGCGCTCCGCGGCGCTGTGAAGCCGAAGTTCAGAAGATCCTGCCCGACGGAAGCGTCCAGCGTTGGCGGCTGCAGGTCACACCAGACCATCCTACCGCGGGAATGGACCTTGGCCTTCTAGCGGCGCCGGCCCGCTATGAGTTCGAGCACGGTACGGTATACCGGCGCGGCTACCGCATCCTAGTAAAGGTGCACGACGCCGGTACCTCCGCGCCCCTGGCACGGTTCGACTACTACCAGGGCATCCCCTACGACAAGGAAGGGGAGTGCCTCTATCCCGGTCGCGAGGAGCGGGTGATCCTGCGACCGCCGCTGTTCCGGGGATACACCTGGCTCTGGATGGGAGAAGACGGGTACACGATGAATCCGTTCCTCTCCCTGCGCCTCGCGTGGCCGGCCGGGCGGAACGGGCTCCTGCGTGTCGAGTACGCCACCAAGCAACTGACTCGCCCCGTCACCGCGCTGTTGCACGTTGCCAACGCGGCGGGCCGGCCGATACGAGACGACGTAAAGGTGATCGCACAGCCGGCGACCCTGCCGATCTCCAAGGCGCGGGTGTGGGGGAGAACGGAAATAGCCGTCGGGGACTGGCCGGAGGGCGACTATCGCATTGCGCTACATCCGGTCGTGAACGGTACGGCGTACGAGTAGGGACCAAGCCTGACCTATCGCCACCGGCGCGAAGACCGCAGGCGCGTGCTCGTGTCGCCCTGGGCAAACTGGGCCCTGGACCGGGATACAGGCAGGAAAGAGCTCTCGCTGCCGGATATGCAGACGGCCCTCGAAGCGTATGCAGAGCCAGAGTCGGCGAGCATGCGGCACTGGCGTCTGGAAGACGGCAAGCTGGTCTCGACAGGTCACGCCGAGGCCGAGCCAGTGCGCCTGAGCCTTTCGTTGGAGGGGCGCTACGCGCTGTTCGTGCGGCCCCTTATCGCCTGCATGGTACGACTCGACCAGGACCCCGCGTTCTTCACCGCCAAGGAGAACCCGGTGCAGGAGGAGTGTTTCCTGGGAGTTTTCGACCTGACGGATCGGGCGGTGGAGGTGCTGCCACCCTTAGTTGCCGGGCACGGCGTGTCGGCCATGCGGTTCGTGCCCGTGACCCCGGAGTCGGCCGATGCGCTTATCCGGGAGATCAGGCAACCCACTCACCCGCTACACGGAATCTCCGACTGGCACGGGATCTACGGGGAGCCAGGCGTGGTGCGGGTCGATGCCGCTGACATGGACATGCAGCTGGTGGCCCACCGGGATCTCGGTATTCGCACCGTCCACTGGGCCTGCGGTCGGGGGTTCCTGTACTACCACAGCTACCTGCCCTACGGCACGCTCATCGGGTCCGAAGTCGAACCGGGTGGCGAGATGCCGGAGTACATACGCTTCTATCTGCCCCTGTACGACAAGGTGGACCCGCTGGATTACATAGTCCAGCAGAGCCCCAGGTACGAACAGACGGTTTCGGGCTGGCTCTGTATGAACCGCTTCTACCGGGGCGGAAAACACGCCCTGTGCTCCGTCCACCACGCCTCACATCCGGAGTGGCACCACCGGACCAAGTCCGGCTCCGTCGATGCCAGCCGCGCTTCCTACTTCTTCGAAGAACCTCGCACTGCCCGGGTCGAGTTGCTCGTGGAAATTGCTCGCCGCGGTGCAAATGGGCTGACCATGGACTTCGTCCGCCAGCCACCCATGATGGACTACCACCCGGCTGCGATGACCGAGTTTCAACGGCAGACCGGGATCGACCCAGCAGGGCTCGACGGGTCGTCCGGGCAGCCTTGGCTGCAGTGG
>JAKZVH010000352.1:0-2809 GCA_047516145.1 Gammaproteobacteria bacterium | reverse complement strand
CTCCGCCCGCGTCTGGGTCCGCAGCGTACAACCCTGGGACACGCTGGCCAAATGGCGATTTCCGTCCCGCCTCCGCCTGCCGGCCCGTCTCGCTCACACCGGCGGCCTGTGGTGGGCCCATGGCCGGGCGCGCTCGTAGTCGGCGGCGGCGCGGAACACCGAGACGTCGTCATAGGTGCGGCCGACGATCTGAATCCCGGTGGGCACGCCGTTGGACGCGAAGCCGCTCGGGATGCTGGCCACCGGGCATTCGGGCACCAGGTTGAAGGGATAGTTGAGCTGCCACTGCACGTAGATGTCGCCGGGGTGGTTTGAGGTCGTGAGCGTCTTGCCGTTGATGCGGAAGCTGGTGTCGCTCAGATCGTGGTCGATCGGCAGTGCCGGCAGGCCGTTGGTGGGGCAGACGAGGATGTCGTGCGCCTCCAGGATGGGGGCAAGGGTGCGGTACATCTCGCCGCGTACGGCGTTGGTCCGGTAGAAGCGCGAAAGGCTGTGCTGGGCGCCGCGTTCCAGGATGCCGCGCACGAAGCCCTCGAGCTTGTACTTCCAGCGCGGATAGTCGGGGCCCACCGTGGCCCAGAACAGCCCTTCCCAGATCACGGTCCAGGCGTCGAGCACCTCCGTGCTCCAGCCGACATCCACCTCTTCGACCGTGCAGCCGAGGTCCCGGAAGGTCTGGATCGCGTCGCGCGTGTTCTTCTGCACCTCCTCGTCCACCTCGAAGTAGCCGAGGTCCATCGAGAACGCGACCTTCCACCCCTTGATCGGCTCCAGCGTCTCCGGAATCTCGAGTTTCGGCCGGAGCGAGCACATATCGTCGGGGTGGGGACCCGCCATCACGTTCTGCATCAGCGCGGCGTCGGCGACGCTGCGAGTCATGGGACCGTAGTGCAAGAGGGATTCGCGCGGATGATCGCGGTCGGTGGGGTTGCGGCCGAAGGGCGGTTTGAAGCCGAAAATTCCGCAGCAGCCCGCCGGGATGCGGATCGAGCCGCCGCCGTCGGTCCCATCGGCCAGCGGGGTCATGCCCGACGCGACCGCCGCCCCCGCCCCGCCTGACGAGCCGCCGGGGCCGAAATCCAGGTTCCACGGGTTGCGCGTGGTGCCCCAGAGTTCGCTTCGCGTGTGCCCCGCATGGGCCATTTCGGGCGTGGTGGACCGCGCATGCATGATCCCGCCGGCATCGAGGATGCGTTCCACCGTCGGCGCCGAGAAATCGGGCACGTGGTCGGCGAAGATGCGCGAGCCGAAGGTGGTGATCTCGCCCTTGACCGCGTGGAAGTCCTTGAGGACGACCGGCACCCCTTCGAGGGGGCGCGTCTCGGCCCCGGATGCGTAGGCTTGTTCCGCTGCCCGCGCCTGTTCCAGCGCACGCTGGTAGAAGGTGTAGGTGTAGGCGTTGACCTTGGGGTTCACCGCCTCGGAGCGAGCGATGACGGCGGACATCAGCTCCACCGGCGAGAGCGTCTTCGCGCGGAACCGCCCGATCGCCTCGGTCGCGGTCATGTAACAGAGATCATCGGATGCCATCGGTTCCTCCCGCTGTCGATCGATTGGCTTGTTCAATCGAGCATAGCCGCATGCGCGCCGCAACAAAGATTGATTTCTCGGTTGGAGACGTAGGCTTGGCGGTTGCACCGACGGCCGATCCGCGCGAGCCTGCGGCGATCAACCGGCTTCGGGAGGAATCGGCATGGCGGCGAGACGTATGGTGTTGACCGGCTACGAGCCTTGGTCGCACGCGCGCGAAACCCCCACCCTCGACTTGCTCGCCAGAGCGCGCGAGCGGAATTTCGCCGACATCGAGCTGATTACACTCCGCGTGCCGGTGGAGAGCGCCCGGATCGAGCCCCTGGTGGATGAAGCCCTGGACACCCACCGGCCCGACGTATGGATTAGCCTCGGGCTCTATCCCGGCAGCCCGGTCGTCTCGGTCGAGCGCACCGCGGCCAACATCAAGGATTTCCCGGTTTAATTTTCCTCCCCGGCCAGTCGAGGCTATTCAATGCTGTTGTTCGGCGCGCTATTTCCACGCTGATCGGCATGCCAACATATTGATTTCGATGAATTCAGGGGGGTCAAACGCCGACGCTTAACAACATGCAACGGCCGAGACCGACATTCTCTCGCGACTCCGATCTAATATCTGGAGATCCGCTTTGTAACCGATGGAATGGATGCTCTCCTTCCTGAGCTTCGGGATCCCACCGAGCACGTCATCCATCGTCTACCGGCAGGTGCAGGGGCGCCAAGGCCGGCTTTCCGGCAATGGCGTCGGCGAGTTTCTCGGCCAGCATGATGACGGGAGCATTGAGGTTGCCGGTAACGTTGTTCGGCATGATCGACGCATCGACGATGCGCAGGGCTTCGGTGTCATGAACGAGCCCGGCGCTATCCGTGACCGAGAGATCGTCCACGCCCATGCGGCATGTCGAACAGGGATGAAACTCGGTCGAGCCGATGGAGCGAATCCAGGCCAAGATGTCATCGTCGGTGACGACCGATGGCCCGGGGGTGAGTTCCTGACCCCGCAATGAATCCCAGGCCTGCTGCGCAATCATCTCACGGGTGCAGCGTACGCCGTTGATCATCTCGCGGCGGTCGCTCTCAGCCTCCAGGTAATTGAACCGGATCGTGGGATGGGCGGCAGGATCGGCCAACTTGAGCCGTACCGCGCCGCGGCTGGCCGGGCGCATGATGCCCATCGAAAACATGAACCCGTCGGCGAAATTGCTCTCGGAATCGCCCAGGTTAGCGCACAGCGGATAGAACTCGTGCTGAAGGTTGGCATAGGGGATATCCTGCGAAC
>JAKZVH010000351.1:0-4239 GCA_047516145.1 Gammaproteobacteria bacterium | reverse complement strand
GCGTCCCACACCGGCGCGCTCGCCGGCAACGACAAGGTGTATGACGATATTCTCCGCCAGAGCGGCGTGATCCGCGCCAAAAGCCTTAACGACATGCTGCAGTTCGCGCGCGGGGTGCCGATCTTGCCGACGCCGAAGGGCGAGAACGTGGTGATCATCACCGGCGCCGGCGGGCCGGAGTCGGCGGGGACGATGAGCGTCGCCTCGATGTGGACTTCGATCAGGGGATAGGCCGAATTGTCAACGCGGCCGATTAGCTGCCGAGCCATCACCGGCTGACCCGCGATCGTGCCGCTCTGGGTCCGAGTGACCGACCACTCCACCATCGGAACGCCGGCGGGAATGCGCCCGACGACTTCACGCTCGAAGGCTTCGACGATTTCCGGGCGCCGCCGATTCCACCACGATTCGGCGCTCGTCACGGGCGTACCGTCGTCGAGCGTCAACAGATCGGGCCATTCGGGAAACGGATTGGCCACCGATTCGTCGTAGTTCGCCGGGTTAGGCGCGCCCTCCCGGCCGCTGGGGCCCGGACGCAACGCCGTGATGCCGAGCTGCATTTGCATGTCTCGATGGTCTTCAGCGGTCGTCCAGTTGAGCGGAGGCGGGGAGGCCGAGTCGTCTTGCCCCGCCAACGGGATGCCTGCGATCAGCAGCGCGGCGAACGCAGCCGCCAGCGGTATTGTTCGATGCGTGCGAATCATTCAGGGTTCCTCCAGTGCGACGCCCCAAGCGTATCGAATCTTGCTCCCGAGGACGAGACAAGACTTTATGCCGAACGGCTCGGGTGAGTTCCTGAAACCGAAGAGATGAATCGCCCACGAAAGCGGGGCAACTCAGTCTCGCTCAAACAAGCCCCAGCACCCGGGCCAGTTGCGTCAGCGACAGCCCCGAAATAACCAGCACGACGATTACGCCCAGGACATTGGCAAGCCGCGAGTTGCGGTGGGGGCCCATGATCCCCGTCTTGTTGGCGACAATGAGCAGCAGGACCAGCATCAACGGGAGCACGATGCCGTTCCCCGCCTGCGCCAGCAGGATGACCTGATAGGGCGCCGCGCCAAGCGTGACGGCGCAGACCACGCCGGTCGCGAGCACAAGGCCCCAGAGCAGCCGGAACCGGCCGCTCCGAAGGTCCGGAGGCCACCCGAGCGCGCCGCTGACCGCGTATGCGGCGGCGAGCGGGGCCGTGATAGCAGAGGTCAGACCGGCGGCAAAGAGCCCGAGGCCAAAAAATACTGGCGCGGCGCGCCCCAGGATCGGGGCCAGTTGATCGGCGACCGCGGCGACGTTGGCGGCATCAGCGCCCTGGCCGAGGAGCGGGGCGGAGGCGACGATGACCGCCGCTGTAATGACGCCCCCAAGGGCCACAGCGAACACCGTGTCGCGGCGGCTTTCACGCAGGTTCTCATCGATGCGGCCGGCATCGGGCCAACGTTCCAGCACGGTGCTGGCATGCAGGAACAGGTTGTAGGTGACGAACGTCGTGCCGATGAGCGCCAGGACTGTCAGCAGCGAGCCGGGAGGGAGGCGGGGAATCAGGAGCCCGGCAAACAGATCGCCGATGTCCGGGGCCGTGAGCACCGCAACCGCGCAGAACACCACGCTCATCAATCCGACCAGTCCGACCAGCGTGTTCTGGATCGTTCGATAGGTTCCCGTCATCAACACCGCGGCTGCCAGTCCGCCCACGGTGAGCGCCAGGGCGGCCGTCGGCAGTCCCGATAGCAGGTTCACGCCCAGCGCCGCCCCGATCAGGTTGCCGGTCTGAAACGCGGCGGCGCCCACCAGGAGAGTCACCGCGATGAGACCGAGGGCTCCGACCCGAATCCACCGGTTTGTCAGGCTGTCGCGGATGGCTTCCGCGAGCCCGCGCCGGCCGGCGAGGCCCACACGGGCCGCCATATTCTGGAGGATACCGGTGGCGGCCACCGAAAACAGGACTGCCCAAAGGAGCGTCACGCCGTAACCCGCGCCGGCGCGGCTGGCAGTAACGAGGGTACCGGGACCGATAAAGGCCGCGGTGACCAGCAGGCCGGGTCCGAATCGTAACCGGGTCATGTGTGCCTCCTCTACCCAGGCGCCGGCATCCGAAGCGCCGACCGACTTTGTCCAGGAACCCCCCGGCGCCCGGGGTTCGCAATACGCGGTATTTTCGGTGGGGCAGGCATGCGATAACGTGATTCCGCGAAACTATAGTTCATTCACCGAGCGGCGGCAACGCGGCATTCCATAACGTGCGGCAGCAATCGCAACCCGGTTCGTTGTAGAGAGTTTGAGTCTGGCAATGCCCGCATACCCGGGACAATTCAACCAACCGCAGGAGCACGGGTGCGGAATATCGATCTATCGTTCATGACAAGCCCTTCTTCCGCCTCATCCGAACGTTCCAGGCGGCACTACTGCCGCCCGCTGTCGGTAAATCATCTGATACGATTGCGGCCGTATGCGGCGGCGCGCCACGGTTCGTACTCCGCGTCGATCTCGAAGGTCGATCCAAGGGTACGTTGCAGTGGGACGTTCAGGCATGAAACGCTCGTGCTTCCGAAATCATTTCAAGAACGAACGACGTGATTGAACAATTCGCCCAGTGGCTCTCTCAAACGTCACCGAGCATCCTGATTCAGACCCATAACGCGTGGGTTATTCCGACGATTCAGTCCATTCATATTGTCACCGTTGGCGTCGTGCTGGCATCCGTCCTGATGATCGACCTGCGTGTCCTGGGATGGGCGGGACACGATCAAACGTTGCGCGAGACCGCGAACCGGTTCGGTCCGTGGTTGTTATGGGGATTGCTGGCGCAACTGGTTACCGGCGCTTTGATGGTGGTCGGCGAGCCAGTGCGCGAACTGCAGACTTTCTCCTTCTGGCTCAAGATGTTGCTGGTGGCCGTGGGCACGCTGATCGCAGCCATCTTCCTGATCACCCTGAGAAATAACGAGCAACATTGGGAGCGGACGCTGGTCAACACCGGCGGCGTCAAGGTGCTCGCGATCGTAACGCTGGCGGTCTGGGTGTCCATCGTTATCCTGGGGCGTTTGATCGCGTACGACTACGTATGGGAGTTGGTGTTCGGGCCGCCGGCCTGATTTATTGGAATCCGGAGCGACTGAATGGATATTGCGGGTTTTCTGGAATACCTGGAGTCATCGAGTCTGGCCGTAGGAATCCGGGACTCGCTTTACATGTTTCCGGTGATCGAAGCCTTCCATGTGCTCGGACTGACCCTGGTTTTCGGCACGATCTCGATTGTCGATCTCCGGTTGCTCGGGATTGCATCGACACGGCGGCCGTTTACCCGGATTGCGGCCGATATCGTCAAGTGGACCTGGGCGGCATTTGCTTTGTCGGCCGTTACTGGACTGCTGATGTTCATCACGAATGCCGACGTATATTTCAACAATTTTGCTTTCCGGACCAAGATCGTGCTGCTTGCGCTTTCCGGAGTAAACTTGCTGATATTCGAACTCACCGTGGGCCGGGCCGTGCATCGTTGGGACAAGGATGCGGCCGCGCCGCCGGCAGGCAAAACCGTCGCGGTCCTTTCGCTCGTGTTATGGATTGGCGTCATCTTCGCGGGCCGATGGATCGGCTTCACAACATCGGAAACCGATGTTCGGTTGGACCCCGATATAGACATCGAGGAACTTTTCCCGTCGCGTCCCGGCGAAAGCGGCCTCGAGGACCTGTTTCCGTCGCAGCCCGACGAAAGCGAGATCCCCGAATAACGAAGATTCAGGCAGCCGATGCGCCGGCGCCGCGGTGTCCATTTACGGACTGATAGGGTTAAACTCCTCATGCTGAAGACTTCAAACGATCTACAATACGGTACGCGACCATCGAAAGTTGAACATGTCCTGTTCCCGTCATGTTTTCATTGGGAGGGGAAAGAAATGACTCTAATCGGTAAGGCGACAGGGGCGACGGTTTTGTCGTTTGCGATGATTGCTCTGACGGCGTCAGTGGCGTCCGCGCAGTTGCAACCGCCGGAAGTTGCGGGCCTCAGGGGCGCGCCGTTTTCATCGATAAATCCGCCGCCGTCCGTGCCCAGCCACGGCGAGGGTCCCGAGTGGGACGGGCGGCCCCCCGATGGCTTACAGCCTCTTCCAGTGGACGTATTCACGACCACTGATTTTTACAAGGATCGCGATCTGTGGATGAACCCGCTCTACTGGCGCTGCAACTCCCCGAGGATGATGGCGGATCTGCGCAGCGGCGGAGCGGGTCGAGCCACAA
>JAKZVH010000350.1:0-13745 GCA_047516145.1 Gammaproteobacteria bacterium | reverse complement strand
CCAGGCTTTTCTCGTGGAGAAAGAGCAACGCGAGGGCGCGCAAACGCTCCAGTTCCGCCGCATCGAGCCGCGACAGCGCGGGAATTTCCGCGATCGTCGCTTGCCAGACCGCGTCCGGAATCGAGCGGCGCGCCAGGATTCTCCGCCGCCGCCAGCCTCTTAGAAGTCCGAACATCGGCGGGGCATGCAGACTAGCCGCCCATCGCCGCCATCAGCGCTTCGATCTCGGCGAGGCGCGCGTCGATCTCTCTGCGGGACAGCCACCACCCGTTGACCATGACGCCAGCGCTGTCGGCAAAGTGGCCGATGTCATCCAGGGGGTTCGCGTTCAGCAGCACCAGGTCCGCGCGCTGTCCCTCGGCTACCTGGCCGAAGTCATCCGCGCCGAAGAAATCCGCTACTGCCTTGGTGCCGGAGTAAAGGACCTCAAAAGGCGTGAGCCCCGATTCCACAAGCACCTGCATTTCCCGATGGATGGAGAAACCCGGAACCGAAAATACCTGGGGGGAATCCGTCCCGAGCAGGACCGGGACCCCGGCATCGTGGAGTGCCTTGATGAGGCGGCGGCGGAGTTCGATCACGGGCTGGCCGGCGTCGGGGGGCGAGAGCGCTTCGAGTCGCCTGTCCGTCTGCTGCGCCCATTGGTTCACGCCCGTGGCGACACCCGGGAGGCTTTGCCGAACCCAGTAGCGAGTCTCCGGGCGTGCCGCCAGGGTCTCCGCGCCGCTGCGCCCGCCAAAAAAAGTCTCCCACAGGACCTGCGTCGGCACGACGCCGGCGCCGGCCTGTACGGTCGCGGCAACGACGTCCCCGATCTTCGACTCGTCGACCTGCGGTACCAGGCGCGGCAGGTCAAGAAAACCAATACTCGCCACGGCCTCGCGATCCTCGATCATCGCCTCGATGTAGTTGTCGAGATGATCGACGGTGCTCTGGCCCTGATCGAGCGCCGAGTACAACCCCACGAGATTCGAGACGTGCCCGGACCAGGTGAGCCCGACTTCCGTCGCGGTCTCGGCGATGGCCGAGTAGACCTCCGGCGTCAGGCCCTCGTGCACCTTGAGGTGATCGAACCCGGCGGCCGCGGCCTCGCGCACGAGACGCCGGGCGTCCTCCGGCCGCGTCACGTCGTCTCCCGACATGGATGGCGCACAGACCAGCAGGCGCGGCCCCATGATCTCCCGCGCCTCCACGGCGTCCCGCAGCGGCAGGTGACTGGCGTTGCCCTGCATCCCGCGCACCAGGGTGACGCCGTTGGCGACGTACAGATACAGCACCGCCTCGGTGAACTCCCGTGCGTCCGGATTCGGGTAATGGCCGTGCATCTCCGCGACACCGGGCATCAGGTACTTGCCGCGGCCGTCGATCACGGTGGCGCCGTCGGGAATATCGACTTCGGCGGCAAAACCCATGCGCACAATGCGCCCGTCCGCGACCAGCACCGTCTGTCCAGCGATGACACGCTCCCGATCCATGGGCAGCACGCTCACATCGACGAAGGCGTGCTCGACCGCGAGTCCGTCCGTGGCCCCGGTTGCCTGCGCAGCGGCGTATTGCGGGCTGCCTGCGAGCGCGGTGAACGCCGCGGCGGCCCAGGTTGCTATGCGGTGTTTCATAGTGGGAGCTCCAAGCTTGCCGCCGACGGAGGGCATGGTCCGTTCTGTCACTCTTCTGCGTGCAGCGATTCTACTCGGGCCGGTTGCATGTTGCCGACACACGATAACCACCTGCGAGAATACTGAGACTAACGTTCGTATCAACGAACCGCGCAGCGTTCGTACAACGCTTCGCGGGACACGTTGTCGGAAGCCTTGAAGCCGGAGCGTGTCGCCCTGATGTCCTCGAATATTTCGTTCATGAGCTGGCGACGGCGTTCCCTCTCGCTCTTCGGTGCAACCCGATTGGCCTCATCGTCAACGGAATTGTTGGTGTTCCTCATAGGCTCAGACTCACAGCCACGGTGTCCAACAAGATTAAGTAGGCTGGGACCCCGATTCAACCCCTTTCAGGCGATGCCAATCGGGTCTTGCCGGTCGAGTACCGTTGCAACCTCAACTGACACCATCACCTCTATAGTCCGGGTTTCGATATGATGGATGGTAGGGACTACCGCCCGCGCATCTGTCGAGGAAACCGCAAATGTACCCACACAATCGGACGAACCTACCGGAACTCGGCCTGTTGAAGGCTGCAGCGCTCGCCGTGGCATTCCTCGTTGCACCACTCGCATCCGCCCACCACTCCATCTCCGTGGTCTTCGACCTCAACGAGATCGTCGAGATCGAGGGCGAGGTCACGCGGATCCTGTGGCGCAATCCGCACGTCCGGTTGACCGTCCAGACCGCGGACGGCGTCGGCCGAGACGCCGACTGGACGATCGAAGGCGGTGCCGTGAGCCGGCTCGCCCGCTGGGGTGTCGAGGAAGGCGTACTGGAGACAGGCGACGCGGTCACGCTGGCAGGCTACCCCTCCAGGCTCCGGGGCAACTTGATGTTTGGCCTCAACCTGCTGCTGCCGGACGGCCGGGAAGTCATGATGGATCACCGCTCCGAGCCCCGCTGGCGGGACGACGCCGTCGGCGGCGATCTTCTGTCCACCGGCGCATCCAGCGCATCGCTGGGATTCTTCCGCGTGTGGACCAGCGACGGCGAGAGCTACGACATCGCTCCGGACAACTTCCCCTTCACCGACGCGGCGCGCGGCGCCCTGGATGAATGGGACCCGGTGCAGGACAACCCGCACTACGGGTGCCTTCCGAAGGGCATGCCGACCATCATGCAGCAACCCTTCCCCATCGAATTCATCGACCGCGGCGACGAAATTCACCTGCGAATCGAGGAATACGACCTCCTCCGCGTGATCCACCTGGGCCGCAAAGCACCGGAGCCGACCGACCCGCCGACGATCCTGGGCAACTCGGTTGGCCGTTGGGAAGGCGAGACGCTCGTCGTCACCACAACGAAAATCGACTGGCCCCTTTCCTTCAATCAGATCGGAATCCCGCAGAGCGACGCGGCCCGACTCGTGGAGCGTTTCACCGTCGTCAATGACGGCGCGCGCCTGCGCTACGAGATCACTGCGATCGATCCGGCGACCTATACCGAGCCCCTCACGCTGACGAAGGACTATTTCTGGGTACCGGGGCTTGAGATTCGACCCTACGAGTGCACCGAGGGTTAGCGCGGCAGGGCCGATTCAACCATTCGGATCAGAGCGGACGGACCCGGGCGCTCCCATACGGACCGTAAAGGACGCGCACGCGATCCCCGGGCGCGAATTCCTCATCGCGGCTCTGCACGACGGCGATGATGTCGCTGCTATCCAGTTCCACCGTGATTTCCAGGCCCTCTTCGGAGGTCACTTTCTTTTCGATGGCTCGACCCGCCACGGCGCCGGCCACCGTACCCAGTGCCTCCAGCACCGCTTGGGTCGTACCTTCGTCACCGCCGCCGCCGATGGCGCGCCCCACCGTGGCTCCGCCCCATACGCCGATAATTGAAGGCGAGCCTTCGATTTCCACGGTTCGGGCGTCGATTACGTTCCCGTACTCCACCTGGTAGGCGGTCCGCGTAACCGGTTGCGGATAGGACTGCCCGGACGCCGCATACCCGGCGCAACCCACCACACTCGCCGAACCGAGCAGCGTTGCAGCGACCAAGACCAGTCGCCCCGCGCCCATGGCAGACCAGTCGTACGTGGTTTCCCGACTAAAACTGACAGAGTTGATGGTTCTTCCCATACTCGTTCTCCCGCATTTGATTTATTGAATTCGCTTACCGCGGGACGTTCATGGCATCTCGTGCCCGCCATAGAGTAAAGAACGGGAGATCGCCGAAAGGTTCACACGTGCACTCGGAGTCGTCCCGCTCCGAGATTTCTTGTTCAGGCCACGGTCACCACGACCTCATGCTCGACCGGAAAATTGACGGAGTTGGCGACGAAGCACTTGGAGTTGGCAACTTCGTGCAGTGACTCGGCCCTGGCCGCGTCGCTTCCCGCAGCGATCGTGACCCGCGGCCTGAGCACAACCTCCGTGAACCGACCGTCACTGCCGGAAACGACTTCCATCGCGCCTTCCGGCTGGTCTTCATAGGCCGTGACCACGATCTTGTTCACCGCGCAAAGGTGCAGGTACCACAGCATGTGGCAGGCCGAGAGCGAGGCCAGCAGCATGTCCTCGGGATTATGCCGCGTGGCGTCGCCCAGGTAGTTCGGATCCGACGAACCCCTGATGACCGGCTTGCCCTTGCAGACGATGTCGTAGTCCCGTGTATAAGCCTGGTAGCGGGTCGTCCCCTCGCCGCAGTTTCCCGTCCACGTCAGCTTCGCTGCATAAACGTGCCTCGTCATTCATTGCTCCCGTGTCGGGTTGACGGACTCGAATGCGCAAGCGGCATTCCAATCCGATATGGGATCTCTACGGACACGGGACCATTGTCTCTGGAGTCCCGTGTGTTTCGTGTGACCAATGTAAGGCCTTCCTGGAGGGCAATGGCAGCCTGAATGGCATCCGGCAGCTTCCAGCGCTGCGTGCGCCGTAACCGTGCGGCTGCATCGGCGACCTCAACGGTAACAGGCAGCGTCGCGAACGAATCCAGCAACTCGCGGGCCAATGGCTCTGATTCCGATGTGAAGCCCGCAAGCGTCTCCGCCCGCGTGATCACGGAGATCGAGCAGTCACCGCCGTTGGCAGCCAAAAAATCGGTTGCTGCTTCGACACCATTGAAGTGGTCGATGATGATGACGGAGTCCAGCAGGTAACGCGCCAACGCTCAGGACCATTCCTTGCGGACACGCTCCTGATAGGCGAGTCCGTCACCGGCACGCCAAATGCCCGAGGTACGCTTGAGCACGTCCGCCAGCGAAGGTTTTGTCCTGCGTTGTTCGCGAATCCGAAATTCGCGAACAGCCTGGCGAACCAGCTCCGTCATGGGGACGCGGCGCAACGCCGCCTGCTGGTCCAACCAGGCCTTGTGTTCTTCATCCAGACTGATCAATGTGCGAGGCATTGGGTTATCCGATATCACATGCGCCACGAAACGATATCACTTGTCGGCTGAGGATCGCAAGCTACAAAACTGTACATGCCTCATCGAAATCCAGCCTCGGCAGTCGCCCGAAAATGCTCTCCGGATCGCCCCTGCCCAGACCGCAGATGAAGTTGGACTTGTAGCGCCCGTCCGGGAAGAACTCCTTGTCCACGCCATCATTGAAAAATCCCGACATGGGACCGCAGTCCAGTCCCACCGCCCGGGCCGCGATCAGAAAGTAGGCACCCTGCAAGGAGCCGTTGCGAAATGCCGTGACCCTGGCGAACTCTTCGTTTCCGGCGAACAACTCTCTGGACTCCGGCCGGTACGGCACCAATTCCGGCATCCGGTCATAGAACTTCGAGTCGTGGGCGATGATGGCAACAACCGATGCCGCCATGGTTTTCTTGACGTTATTGGGCCGCAGGTGAGGCCCGATCCGCCGCTTGGCGTCCGGCGTGCGCAGGAACACGAACCGCGCCGGGCAGCAGTTGAAGCTGGTGGGACCCATTTTGAGAATGTCGTAGAGCCGACGGAGCTGATCGTCGGTGACCTCGCCCTCCAGCCAGCCGTTATAGCTGCGGGCGTCGAAAAACAATCGATCGAGGGCGTCCTGGCTGATTTCGGGGTTCATGTGAGTCCTTCCGCCATGGGTTTCCACGAGTTGGCGCCTTGCAAGACAGTCAGGGTTCCGTGCCGAATGCGTGAGGCGCGCCGTACGCGATCGCCAATCGGTTGAGCGCGGATCGGTTGAGCCGGCTCAGAGCACTGCGATGAACTCCAGTTGGATGTGCAGACCCGGCGGCATGTCCGCCGGAACCATGTGGCGCACGGGTCGGTCGTCCTCGTCCGGGAACATCTTCAACCAATGGGGATTGACCTTGGGACGGATAGTTCGGCTCCTGACGTAGACGGTGACCTTGGCGACGTTGTCGGGCGAGCCGCCGGCCCGGCGCAGGATGTTGCCCATGGTCCGGAAGGCGTTGGCGATCTGGCTCTCCTCGTCCTCGGGAAGCTCGTGGGTCTCGGGATCGCCGCCGCCGGTGGCCGCCGAAAACAGCATGTTGCCGATTTTCACGGCCGCGGGAAACGGGTTGACGTGCTCCGGGATATCCGGTCCGGATATTCGTTCTCTGGCTGCCATGTCGGGCCGTCCTTTCTGCCGGATTCGCGAGGGGGCCTTATTATCGCAAGTCCGGTCACGGCAGTGTCAATGAACTACCCGTCATGAAAAGCCCGCGACACGAAACCGGACTCTGTAGTATTTTGACCGAAACGGAGGAACGACGATGGCCTACAACCTTATCGGCAAAGATTTCACCCCGCCCGACATCAGGGCCAAAGTCACGGGCCGCGCCAAGTACGCCGAGGACATCCGTGCGGAAGGGATGGTGTTTGCGCGGCTCCTGACGAGCCCCATGCCCCATGGCCGGGTGACGGGGATCGATACGTCCCGTGCGATGGCCATGGCCGGCGTTGTCGGGGTGCTCACTGCCGATGACGAAGGCGCCGATGGGATGCTGACCAACGAACCGAAGTTTGTCGGCGACCTGATTCTCGCCCTCGCCGCCAGCGACGAAACCACGGCTCAGGACGCCATCGACAGCATCGTCGTGGATATCGAGCCCCTGGAATTTACCGTGGACCCGCTGGAGAGCCTGTACCCCGGGGGGCCTGACGGCCGCGCGGACGGCACCAATATCGGCGGCGGGCGGAGCGGCCTCGACCCGCACCAGGTCAAGTGGACGGCCCGCGACTTCGCCGCGGTCGAGGATGGCCAACTGCCCTTTGGCGAACCCGCCTGGGGCTGGTCCTTCGGTGACGTGGAGGCCGGGCTCGCGGAGGCCGACCTGGTCTACGACGAGAGCTTCGTGACCCAGGGCAACTCGCATCACTCCATGGAGCCGCGCACGGCCATGGCCTGGTGGGAGAACGGCAAGTGTGTCGTGCACGCCGGCTGCCAGAGCCTCACCGCGTCGCTGCCGAGCCTGGCGCGCCAGTGCGGCGTGGAGCTGGAGAATCTCGTCTACGTCAACGAGTACTGCGGCGGTGGCTTCGGCTCCAAGGGTACCGCGGCTCAGACCGCCGGTATCGCCGCCCGCCTCTCGAGAAAGATCAACCGGCCGGTGCTGCTGCGCGTCAGCCGCCACGAGGAGTTCTACATCGGCTCCGCCCGCGGCACGCTGCAGGGCCGCGTGCGCATGGGTTTCCGGGCCGACGGCCGGATCACGGCCATCGACTTTTCCGCCGTCCAGGACGGCGGCGCCAATGGCGGCTTCCAGGATGCCAACGATGCGGCCCAGGCCGTTTCCATCATCTATCAGCCCCTGGCCATGCGGTACCGCGGGATCCCGGTGGTGACCAACACCACGCCGCGGGGGCCGCAGCGGGGGCCGGGCCAGAACCAGATCGCCGCGGCGCTGGAGCCGTTTATCGACCGTGCCGCCCGTGAACTGGGGCTCGATCCGCTGGAACTGCGCAAGATCAATGCGCCGACCAACGACGCCCGCGTCGGCGGCAACCAGATTCCGGTCACCAGCGCCTATATGCCCAATGCGCTGGATCGGGGCGCGGAATTGTTCGACTGGGAGGCCAAGCGCCAGCTCAGCGGCCGGCCCAACGGCTCGAAGGTCTACGGCGTCGGCATCGGACAGGCCTATCACGACGTGGGCCGCCGGGGATACGACGGGCTGTTGGTGCTCACGCCGGACGGCAAGTTGCACCTGCATAGCGGCGTCGGCAACCTCGGTACCTATTCCTACGCGAGCACCACGCGGGCCGCCGCCGAACTGCTCAAGTGCGACTGGGAGCACTGTGTCGTCCACCAGGGCACCAATACGCGGCATCTGCCCATCGCGTCGACCCAGACGGGCAGCAATACCTGCTGGACCATGGTGCGCACCAACGTGGTCGCGGCCTGGGACGCGGTGGCGAAACTCAAGGAAATCGCGGCCATGGACCTTGGCGGCTCCGCCGACGACTACGACATCGGTGACCACAAGGTCTTCGCCAGGGCCGATCCCGCGCAATCGATGACCTACGCCGAAGCCGCCCAGCGCGCGATCGAACTGGGCGGAAAGTTCTCGGGCGAGGAGGTGCCGGAGGAACTGCATGACGTCACCAAGCTCGCGGTGGCCGGGATCGCCGGCACGGGCCTGGTGGGCGTGGCCAAGGACAACCTGCCCATGGAGGGCGATGTCCCGGCGCTGGCGTGCGGATTCGCCGCCGTGGAGGTGGATCGGGAAACCGGTGAGGTGGAGCTGCTGGACTACGTCGCCGTCGCCGACTGCGGTACCGTGCTGCATCCCCAGGGGCTCTCGCAGCAGATGAAGGGCGGCACGGTCTGGGGCATCGGCATGGCGCTCTACGAACGCCAGATCTATGACCCGCAGAACGGCCTGCCGGGGAACATGGGATTCGAGCAGTGCAAACCGCCCACCTATCTCGACGTGCCGTCGACCATGCAGTGGGCCGCGGTCGATCTCCCCGAGCCTCAGAATCCTGTCGGTACGCGCGGGATCGGCGAACCGCCCATGGGCGCCGCCGCCGCAGCCATCGTCTGCGCGATCTCCGACGCACTGGGCGGGCACATCTTCAAACGCACGCCGATCGTCCCGGACATGATCGTCAATCACGTCTCCGGGCAGGAGCAATCGAATCGGCCGCTGCAGATCCACACCGCTTAGCCGGCGAATCGGAATTCGAGCGCTATAAGCCCGCCAGGATGCCGCTCATGCGCCGTTTCCTGACCTTTTCCGCGCTTCTCGTTGCGCCGCTCCTCAGCACGTATTCGCAGGAGTCGGGTGTATTTGCCTTTCAGGGCGTCAACGTTCTCCCGATGGACGGGCGGGACGTCATGCGGGACCAGACGGTGATCGTTCGGGATAGTCGCATTGAAACCATTGGAGCCGCGGCGGAAACGGACATTCCCCAAGGGGCTCGGCAAATTGACGGATCGGGCCGTTACCTTGTGCCGGGGCTCACGGAAATGCACGCTCACCTGCCGGGCGCGGCCGAAAGGCAGTACCTGGAGGAGGTGCTGTTCCTGTTCGTCGCGAACGGGATCACGACGATCCGCGTGATGCAGCCGGGGGACCCTTTCTTTCTGGAACTGCGCGATGACCTCATTCCCGATCGGGAAGTACTCGGGCCCCGAATCTACACTGGCGGTCCGACGCTGTTGGGCCGCAGGGTAGAGAGTCCGGAAGCAGCACGCCGCATGGTGTTCGAGCAGGCCGAGGCAGGCTACGACTTCATCAAGATGCACGCCGGGCTGACCCCCGACAAGTATGACGCGGCCGTGAAGGCGGCGAAGGAGGTCGGCATCGCCTTCGCCGGTCATGTCGCTCCGGCAGTCGGCATCGAGCGCGCTCTGGCGGCCGGTCAGGCGAGCCTGGAACATCTGGATTCCTACGTTGAGTACATGCTGTTCGATGACGTGGATCTCTCCGAAACGCCGGCCGGTTTTTACGGGATCAACGTAGTTGACTACGTTGACGAGGCAAAGATTGTCCAGGCCGCCAGAGCAACACGGGAAGCGGGGGCCTGGGTCTGTCCCACGTTGACCTGGATAGCGAACATGGCCGTTCCCAGGGAGGAACTGCTGGCTCGCCCGCACATGGCCTATGTGCCGGCGAGAGTCTCCAGTGGATGGGTCCGGGCAAGGGCCCGCTACGAGACAACCCCGGAGCTCTATACACTCGAAAACGCTCCCCGGCACGCGGAGATCCGGGCGCGTTTGGTCAGGGCGATGCGGGATGAGGGCGTGCCGTTGTTACTGGGTTCGGATACACCCTTGTTCTTCAACGTGCCCGGGTTCGCTCTGCACGATGAGATCGACAGTCTGCTGGCTGCGGGTCTGACGCCGGATGAGGTCCTTCGCAGCGGCACCGTCAATCCGGCGGTATTCCTGGAGGCGGAAACGGAGTTCGGTCGCATAGCGACAGGACTGTCAGCGGATCTACTGCTCGTCGAGAGCGACCCGAGGGCTGATATGGGGACGCTACGCCGACCGCTGGGAGTCATGCTTCGCGGCCAGTGGTTTGACCGTGAGACGATCGACGCGCGTCTGGAGGCGCTCGCCGCCCAGTACGCCGCGGAACCGGAAGAATGAAACACCGTGCTCACAGTGTCGCGTTTTCGATCGTGCTTTCGATGGTATCGACCGCATCCATTGCTCACCACAGCTTCAGGGGACTCGACCGCGAGACAGTGGTCACCATAGAAGGAACGGTCAATCGATATGTTTATGCGAACCCACACGTCTACTTTTTTATCGAGGCGACCGACGCGCGGGGCGAGACGGTGGAGTGGGAGATCCAGTCGGGTACGGTTCCGTTGATGGCCCGGATGGGCTGGGCGAGCGATACGTTGAAACCCGGCGATGTCGTGGCGATCGACGCGCATCCGGCCACGGATCGACCCGAAGGGCAAGGACTGGCGCTCGTCAAGGCCGATGGTACCCGGCTAACGATGAATCCTTCGTACGGCAGCGGCGGGGTGACGGCGACTGCCAGCACGACGGAGCTTTGGGGCACCTGGGATATGATTTTCGATCGTCGCGCGCGGGACGCATTGTCCGGTTCCCTGGCGTTGACCCAAAAGGGAGAGGCGGCACTGGCCAACTACGATCCTCTGACCGATCCGGCACTGGACTGCTATCCGCCACCACCGCCTGAAAATCTGGGTCACCCTGACCTCAAGCTTCTGCACCGCGAGGGTGACATTGTCACCATTCGCCCTCAGTTGTACGAGGTAGAACGAATCGTCTACATGGACGGGCGAGACCATCCTGAAGACGGCGAGCGTACGAACCAGGGGCATTCCATCGGCTGGTTCGAAGGAGACGTGCTCGTCGTGGATACGACGCTTCTGGAGGATCATTCGTCGGGAAACGGCAACGGTATTCCATCGGGTGCCCGGAAACACGTCGTAGAGCGGTTCGAACTGAGCGACGACGGAACCCGGGTCACCGTCGACGCCGTTACAGAGGACCCGGAGTATCTGGCCGAGCCCATCTCAGTCCGCTATCAGTGGGCGTACACGCCGGACAAGGAATTCATTCCCGATACCGGATGCGATCCCGAGGCCGCTCGATTCTATCTGGAATGACAGCAAGCCGGTTCGGCGAGCCTTGCTCACCCTGCTCGGGAGATCATGAGAAATGAACAACGAACACAGGCAACGGCTTTCGGTCAGGCACTCAGTCATGGGGCTCGCGGTAATCGTCCTGGTGGTCGGGCCCGCGAACCTCTTGTCCCAGCCGGCGGATGCCCCGGACCTGAGGGGAGACTGGATAATCGTTGGAGAGGTTTTCTCCTGCGGCGCGTGGAATCTGGATCCGTTCGGCAACGAACGAACATTGTGCCAACTGCCTGTGGACCGGATGCCGCTCAACGAGCGGGCGTACGCCTGGGTTGAATTCTTCGACGAGGCCGTATCTTCGATGTGGGACTGCGCGCCGGCATCTCTTCCGAGTCAGTTGGCGGATCCGGCGCCCTGGAGTGTGGACCAGGAGAACGACAGAGTGCTCATCTACTACGAGCACGACGAGTGGCTGCGAACCATCTGGATGGATGGCCGGAGCCATCCACCATCGACCGAGCTGTTTTACAAGGGACACTCCGTCGGGTGGTACGAGGGCGACACGCTGGTGGTGGAAAGCACCAACTTTACATGGGACCCCGACGGTATCGACGACCATGGCCACCTCGCCAGCTCGACGCGCAAACGGGTCACTGAGCGATATACGAGGACCGGCCCTGATACCCTGGAGCTGGAGATCACCCTCGAGGACTCACTCTTTCTCACCGAGCCCTTTACATGGACGCGCCGATTCGAGCGATCCGAATTCCGACCCGGCGAGTGGGGAGACTGCGATGTGGGTGTCTCGAGGCGGCAATTGGAAAGCCTTCCATCGAAGTATGAGAACTAGTCGGAATTTCTCGTGAATCTCTTGCTGCGAAGCCGGAAAAGGAGAGCAGACATGCGGTTGAAAGCGGGGGCGGTATGGGTTGGTGCCGTCATGCTGCCTCTGATGGCGCTGGCGCACCACTCCAATCAAGGGTTCTACCTGATGGATGAGACGATCGAGGTGACCCGTATCGTCACGAGCTGGCAGTTGATCAATCCTCATCCGGAACTGGTGATCGAGATAACGGAAGAGAATGGTGAGACGAGCGAGCTGAGAGTCTACGCGCTGACCACGGGCGGTGTGCTGCAAAAACAGGGCTGGACGTCGGAGTCGCTGGTGGCTGGCGACAGGGTTACGGTAGTGGGTCACGCTTCGAGATCCGGTGACGCGTCCATGGCCGGCAAAAGCATCGTCAAGCCGGATGGTACGACGGCATCGATGACGCCACGGTAAGACGCAACCAGGGAGTCAATGAGGCTGGCAGACCAGAGCGAGACAAGAGGTATTGTCATGTCCAGAGAGTTAGCGTCGGCGGGTAAGGGGGTTGCCCTGCTGTTCGCGTTCGCGCTGGTCGCCGCATCGGTTCATGCGCAGTCTGTCGAGTCCGAGAACATCATTCTCGGCCGGCCGACCGCCAATTCCTTCACCGTGCACGCCCTGGCGGACCAAGGCACGCAAGTGTTCGTCGAGTACGGCGACCAGGCCGACACGTATACAAGCATGACGCCAGCCGTCGATGCGTCCGCGGACAACACGGCCGAAATCACCGTCGAAGGTCTGCAACCGGATACGCGGTATTTCTACCGGGTTAACTATCGAGGCGCGGGTGACGCGGCAATTCGGGCCGGAGATGAGCACTCGTTTCACACCCAGCGTCCGCCGGGCAGCATGTTCACCTTCGGCGTGCAGGGGGATTCCCACCCGGAGCGTGTCGACACGATGTACCACCCGGACCTCTATGCGCGCACCATGGAGCAGGTCGCGGGCGACCGGCCGGACCTGTATTTCATGCTTGGCGACGATTTCAACGTGTCGCGCCGGATGGCGGACTACTTCCAGGGTGACAGGGAAATCCTCACGCAGCGCGCGGTCGATGATGTCTACCTGGATCAGCGCAAGTTTCTCGGCATCATGGCGCATTCGACAGCACTGTTCCCGGTCATCGGCAACCACGAGGAGGCGCGGCGGAACCTGTTGGGCACCGCGCTCCACGACGTACCCATCTTTTCGGGGAACGCACGGGTCCGATGGCTGCCGTTGCCGGCCCCGGACGACTTCTACACCGGAAACCCCGAACCCGTAGAGGGTATCGGCTTGCTGCGCGACTATTTCGCCTTTACCTGGGGCGATGCGCTGTTCGTCGCCCTCGATCCCTACTGGCATTCGCCGGTCGCCATCAACCCCGCCGGCCGGGGCGGCATGGCCATGGGCACGGGTACGTCACCGCCATGGAGCGAGATCGAGGAGGCCTGGCTCGAGTTGACGCTGCCCGCGGACGACCGCTGGCAGGCGACCATGGGCGATCGGCAGTACCACTGGTTCAGGCAAACGCTCGAAGAGAGCGATGCGAAATACAAGTTCGTCTTTGCCCACCATGTCCTGGGGACCGGACGCGGCGGCATTGAAAGGGCGCCGATGTATGAATGGGGCGGGCACGGCGAGGACGGCACCTGGGACTTCGACGAGATGCGGCCGGGATGGGAGCTGCCCGTGCACCAGCTCATGGTCAAGCACGGCGTGACGATCTTCTTCCAGGCCCACGATCATCTGTTCGCGCACCAGGAGCTCGGTAAGCGCTGTGC
>JAKZVH010000349.1:0-2597 GCA_047516145.1 Gammaproteobacteria bacterium | reverse complement strand
GCTGCGCAGAGAACGCTTCCTGTGGGTGCTTCCGCCGGACTACCCGCGGCACACCGCTCGCCCCATTTCCGGTTGCGATCGGGCAGGCCAGTGGCATAATCAGCTAGCAATCACCGGAAATCCCCAGGAGGGGCCATGCGCGGGTCTGCGTCGGCGTACAGTTCGGCTCGGGGTGACCGTCTCACCGATCGTGGAGCAAAACCATGAGCAACGACACGATGGCGGGTGGAGGCCGGGTGCCGTCCATCTCGTGGGTGGTCCTGGTGGGAGCCGGCCTCGTGGTCGCTTCCGCGCTCACCTTGCTGGCGGCGCCGGTGGGCTACCGCCTCGGCATCGTTCCACTGCGGACCGCCTTACTCACGCTCTTCACATGGGGTGGCTACGGCGCTGTCAGCGCCGTCGGCGTGTCGCTCGTGGGTCTCGTCATGACGCTGCTCAGGCCGAGAGCCGCCAGGCGAGGGATCGCCCTCTCCGTGGGTGCAGTGCTGGTCGGCGCGGTCCTCGTCGCCGCGCCTGCACGCTTCCGCTTCGGGTCGCCAGCGCCGCCGATCCATGACATCACGACTGATACCCCCGATCCCCCGCAGTTCGTTGCCATCGTGCCACTGAATACGCCGGATAGAACGGTGTACGCAGGCGAAGCCATTGCATCCCAGCAGCGCGAGGCCTTTCCGGATCTCCAGCCCGTGACCGTGGAGATGCCACCGGCGCAGGCCTTTGAGCGCGCGCTCGCGACCGTGCAGGACATGGGGTGGGAGCTGGTCGCGACGAATGCCGACACGGGACGAATCGAAGCCACCGATACCACCTTCTGGTTCGGCTTCAAGGATGATGTGGTCATTCGGGTCAAGCCAACGGGTGGAGGTAGCCGGATCGACATTCGGTCATTGTCCCGGGTCGGCGGGGGCGATGCGGGCACGAACGCGAAGCGGATTTTGGACTACGTGGCGGCGCTCACAGCGCAGTGACGTCGTGGCGGCCCGCTGCTCCGAGGTAAGGATCATGTTGACCCTCCGCTAGACCCGTTCTAGCGGCCCCGATACAATCAGCCGAACCCTGGCAAGAAGCCCCGCCCATGGCCGTCAGTCCCGGCATCCGCCTCGGCCACTACGATCAGTGGGCTGCCGAACCGTTACGGCCGTGGCGGCGGTCCGCGATTCGACGGCCGGAGGAACCAGACAGATGACGGAACAGACACTCCAGAGCGCCGGCGACTCGCCGTGGCGCTCGCTCAGCGATCGCCTCAGGGCGACGCTGCGGCCGTGTGCCGCACCAG
This sequence comes from Gammaproteobacteria bacterium, assembly GCA_047516145.1. Taxonomy (GTDB): domain Bacteria; phylum Pseudomonadota; class Gammaproteobacteria; order Steroidobacterales; family Rariloculaceae; genus UBA6522. The sequence continues at coordinate 1,321 of JAKZVH010000349.1, read as the reverse complement.
TCGCGATCTCCTTCCGCACGGGCGATCAGCCTGTCGCCGCCCGGCGCCGGGACACGGTGTATCCCAACCCGAACGAGCACGGCCGCACGGGCCAGGTGCCCGCCGGCTGCGTTTTTTGGATGCATGGGTCGACCAAAACGTTCGCCACGAACGCCGCCGACCATGCCAACTGCAGCGTCGGCAGTTACACCCACGGGTTCTTGAGCCTCGAGGAAGCAGCAACGAAAGATGACGTCGGCGCAGTGCTGGCGTCCGGGTGGGTCGACGAGGCGGCGGTGATGGAACTACCGGTCGTGGCCGATCGGCCTGAGGCGGTGGTGTATGGCCCACTCGCCGAGGCGCACGACGCACCTGACGTCGTGTTGCTCCGGATCACTGGCCTGGGATTGATGACTTTGAAGGACGCGGTTCCCGAAATGCACATCGAGGGCAAGCCGCAGTGCCACATCGTGGCGATCGCCAAGGAGCGGAACGCGGTGGCGGCAAGCGTCGGATGCGCCCTGAGCCGAGCACGCACTGGCATGCGGGCCGAAGAGCTGACCTGTGTTATTCCGGGCCGGCGGCTCGAAGAGGTGGTGACCGCGCTCGAATCGACGGTCGAGCTCAATCGGACGATGGCGAGCTACGCCGCCGTGGACGCGCAGCGGTTCGCGTGAGAACTCCCAACTCATGCGGTTCATCAGCGCGCTCGTGGTCGACTCGGGCTACGATCGACGATTCCAATGGGCAAGGTTTGATCCGGGAGAGCCCGTCAACGGCGGTCGCGATTAAGCAGCGTACCGAGCGGCGTGCAGACGAGTGGCTCCGCAAGCGTGAAACGGCCCCGCAGGTACCCGCCTCGGGCACTATGACGTGATCGCCCTCCTCGGTGAGGGCGGGATGGGACGCATCGTCGCAAGACGCCGACAAGCTAACAGTCCGATGGGATTAGCACCTGGGACCAGGATTGGCCACTACGACGTCACCTCCCTCCTCGGGGAAGGTGGCATGGGCCAAGTCTGGCAGGCCACCGACACGCAGCTCAACCGGCAGGTCGCGCTGAAGATCCTGCCCGACGCCTTCGCGGCTGACCCGGATCGGCTCGCCCGGTTCAAGCGAGAAGCGCAGATCCTGGCCAGCCTCAACCACCCCAACATTGCGGCCATTTACGGCATCGAGGAAACCGAGGGGACGCGGGCGCTCGTGCTGGAGTTGTTCGAAGGCCCGACCCTGGCAGACCGGATCTCGAAGGGGCCGATTGCGCTGGATGAGGCGCTGCCGATTGCGAAGCAGATCGCGGAGGCGCTGGAAGCGGCGCACGAGACTGGGGTGATCCATCGGG
>JAKZVH010000348.1:0-4183 GCA_047516145.1 Gammaproteobacteria bacterium | reverse complement strand
GTTCTCATACCGTGCCGACGCCATACCGCCAGGACGAAACTCGCCGCCCAGCAGCGACTGGTACCACTGCGCGGCCCCGTCTGTGTCGGGAACCCGCAAGTGCACGTGGGTGAAACTCTGGGCCGCCGCGAACCCGGGCAGGAGCAGGATTCCGGCGATCAGCAACCGAACTGAGCGGCCGTTGCGGTGCAGTTTCGTTGATTGGATGCGCATGATGTGTCCTCCGGCGCAGTAGCGATCAGTGTCGAACCGCTGATTGTACCGCGAGCCCGCGTGTCGTACCGATGGCGGCGGCGGGGGAGCAACGCGGCCCGGGGTTGCCAGCGCGTGAGCCGCCGCTATCATGGCAGGCCGCGCATGGCGGCGGAATCGGGAGCGGACATGGGACTTCTCGTCGACGGACAATGGCAGGAACGCTGGTACGACACCAGAATCAGCAAGGGGCGTTTCGTGCGCAAGGACGCCCAGTTCAGGAATTGGGTCACCGCCGACGGCTCGGCCGGGCCGACCGGCACCGGCGGCTTCAAGGCTGAGCCCGGACGCTATCATCTCTACGTTTCCTACGCCTGCCCGTGGGCCCACCGCACGCTCATCTTCCGCGCGATCAAGGGCTTGAACGACATGATCACGTTATCTGTCGTTCACTGGTTCATGGGGGAGTCCGGGTGGACATTCGCCGATGCCGAGATCCCCGACACCGTGAATCGGGCCGAATTCATGCACCAGGTCTATGCCGCGGCCAAACCCGACTACTCCGGCCGCGTAACTGTGCCCGTTTTGTGGGACAAGCACGATGGCACCATCGTCTCCAACGAGTCGTCGGAGATCATCCGCATGTTCAACAGCGCCTTCGACGGTGTCGGCGCCATCCCGGGCGACTACTACCCCGAACCGTTGCGCGGAGAGATCGATGAGATCAACGAGCGCGTCTACCGCACTGTCAACAACGGCGTATACCGAGCCGGGTTTGCGACCACCCAGGCAGCCTACGAGGAAGCCGTAGCGCCGCTGTTCGAGTCGCTGGACTGGCTGGAGGACCGCCTCTCCCGGCAGCGTTACCTAATCGGGGAGACGATCTGCGAGGCGGACTGGCGCCTGGCGACGACGCTATTCCGGTTCGATCCGGTCTACGTGGGTCATTTCAAGTGCAATCTCAAAAGGATTGCGGACTATCCCAACCTCGCCGCCTATACGCGGGATCTATACCAGCAGCCCGGCATCGCCGAAACCGTGCGCCTCGACCACATCAAGGCACACTACTATGGCAGCCATGAATCGATCAATCCGACGCGTATCGTCCCCGCCGGCCCCGATATCGACTACGGGGAATCGCATGATCGCGATCGATTCGGCTGATCCGGCCCGTTCGCGGCGCCGGCTTCGCTCTGGCCCTGCTATCTCGCCGAGATTCAATATCGGGGCGCGTCGGCGCCCCGGCAGAAGATTGACGGGATATTCCGGCTAGTCGACTGCGAAGCAGTACAGAAGCCCGTTTCCTCCGGTCGCCTGCAGGTCGGCCTGGGAGCAGCTCCGCGAGGGGTGCGCCGAATTCCAGGACGTGTTTCCGCCGCCGTGGCGGTCATGATGCCCCACTTGGGCATTGCCTTCGCCGCTACTCGTCCAATTGCTGCAGGTATGGTCCGCTTCATCGGGAAAATACGCCGTTCCGTCCGCGAACGATCCGGTGAGCATGTCGTGCATGTTCGGCTGGTCGCCGCGGGCGTTGACGCGATTTCCGTTCTCATCCAGCCCGGTGCTGGCGAAAATGTTGGGATTGACGTGCAACTGATCCACGTCCTCCGCGACCAGGTCGCCGTTGGCGTTGTGCCAGGGGCCGTCGCCGATACGGCTGCGCGCATCGGTCCCGCGGCCGCCTTCGGTCTCGGTTGACAGGTACGCGCGCCAGGACTTGTCGCCCGCGCCGGCCGACTCCGCGAGCGCCTGACAATGGGCGTCGGCACCTTCAAGGCCGCCGAGGTCGCCGCCGTTGCCGAGGCTTTCGCTGGTGATGAAAAAGCTCATGTCCTGGGCGAGCGCGGCCTGGGAACCGGCGAGGGCCAATAGCGCGACCGTCATGGCGCAAAGTGTGGTCTTCATGGGTTGATTCTCCTTGGTTTTCTCGATTCGGTGGCAAGCGGTCAAAATGCCCGCCACCCGACGCGCGAAACGTTAATTTCGCGACAGAAACAGTTGCAGCACGTACCAGAACATCAGCGCCATCGACGCAAACAATTCCAGGGCGGCCGCGACGTACCGATCCTCGGGATAATGGTGCAGCACGTTCGATGTGTCATAGAGCACGGCGGCTCCGGCGAATCCGATCATCGCCACGGAGAACCACGTCCCCAGATGCAGCCCGAAGAGCACGCCGGCGACGATCGCCACGAGCGCGAGCATGCCGCCCCAGACGAGCATGCCGCGAAGAAACGAAAAGTCCTTTCGGGTGATGACTGCCACCGCCGTCAGTCCCGCGACGCCGAGCAGTGTGACACCCGCCGCGCTCTCGATGATGGTTGGCTCGGTAAGCATGGCGACGTACAACAGCGGCAGGAAAATGATCGCCTCGGCGACGACAAATCCGCCCAGCGCCAGGTACTGCATGGGTTTCGACTCGACCCGATGCGCGGTGCGGCTCGCCAACCAGCCGACAACCATGAACGCGCCGAGAATGAGCAACCAGTTCACACCCAGCATCCAGGGAACGATCGCAGCCGCCAGTCCGGAATCGAACAGGTAGACCTCGATGGCGCCGAAGGCGAGAATCGCCATCGCCACATGCCCATATGTCCGCCATATGAACGTCGACCGGGGCTCGACACCCAGGGCCGCAACCGGTACGTAGCTGGAAACTGCTTGCTGCATTTATCTCTCCATCCCTGCGAAAACGGTCAGGCGAGTTTATCACGCGGCAGATCCCATACGATGCGGAGACCCGGCTCGTTGTCCTCAAGTGTGATGTGCGTATCGTGGAGCTTCACGACTGCGGCCACGAGACTCAATCCCAGCCCGTTACCGGCCGAATCGCGGTGCGCCGCCGATCGGTAGTAACGCTCAAACACGCGTTTCCTTTCCTCCACCGGGATACCGGGCCCGGAATCGGTGACCACGAGGCGCGCGGCGTGCGCGCCGCGACGCAGTTCGAGTTGTACGTGCCCGCCCTCCGGCGTGTACTTGACCGCGTTGTCCACCAGATTGCAGATCGCCTGAAACAGCAGGTCGCGATCCCCGTAGACCGTCACCCGCGCGTTTCGCCCGAGCCTCAGGTCCACATTCCTGTCATGGGCCACCGGTTCGTACAGGTCGGCGATGTCGGCCACCAGCGCGTTCAATTCGACTTCGCTGAAATCCGTCCGGCGGCTGCCGGCTTCCAGTTGCGCGATCCGCAGCAGGGCGTTGAACGTGCCGAGCATGCTGTCGGCCTCGGCGATGGACTGCTCGATGCTGGCGTCAAGCTCTTCGCCCGGCATGTCGCGCAACCGCTCCAACCGGCTACGCAAACGCCCCAACGGCGTCCTCAGATCATGAGCGATAGCGTCGGAAACTGAACGTACGCCGTCCATCAAGGACTGGATCTGATCCAACATTGCGTTCAGGTTGCCGGCCAAGCGGTCGAACTCGTCGTTGCCACGACCTTGCGGCATGCGCCGCGACAGATCGCCATGGCGAATCTCCCGGCTGATACGGTTAATCTGCTCGAGCCGGCCGGCAATGCTGCCGGCCATCAGGTAGCTGCCGAGAACGGCAAGCACTGCCATCGCCGCCAGCCCCCAGGTCATGGCCGAACGCATGACATCACGCGCTGTATCGATGATGCCACCCATACGGCCATAAAGTAGTTGATGCTCGGCGGAGAGCGGCACGACCCGCGCATAGACATCGTCATCCCACTCCGGGATTTCGTCGCGGAAGCCACGCTGGATACTCAGTTCGAACCTGACCCAGCCGTCGGTATCCGCGGCTTGCGTGCACAGGTCGACTATCGACTCGTCGTCATCCAGGCGCTCATGGGCGCCGGCCACTGGCTGGCAATTTTCGTCCAGAAGAATGTATATCCCGGTCGGATCCCGCTCGGATTGTTCGCCGATCTCGGTGACGATTCGATCCACGCCATTCTCAAGATAGAACACCCGGGATTGACTGAGTTCCAGGTCGATGGCGCTGCGCAGTTCCTGCTCCATGAAGA
>JAKZVH010000347.1:0-4290 GCA_047516145.1 Gammaproteobacteria bacterium | reverse complement strand
CAGGTTCGAGCGAATCGACTCGTTGTGCCGCGCGTCGCGGTCCAACCGCAACAACGAAGCGTACTTCAGCCCGAAGATCGCCCACCCCGACATCAAACAGTCCGTCAGGTTCAGCCCTCGGCTGACCGTGGTATCTTCAATACGCTCGAAGCTGGCGCGCACCGCGCCCAGCAAGCCCGGCGCACTTAACGTCTTGCGCAAACGAAGGTTGGACATGATTCATGACCCGATGCTTGAAAACACCCCGTCATGATACTGATTCGGCAAGAAACGTTTACGAGAAACTTTTTTGAAGACCCTCCGAAAGCCGCTTCATCGCTCGCTTCCCCGAGTTAGCGGGAATAGCTGCTTAGATACGCTTCCAATAGGCCGGGAGTACCGGGGCTACAAGAAACAGGATCTAGCAATCGCTTGTCGGATCCTGGGGTTCTCAACGTTACAGCGACGAAGCGGCCGGTGCGCGCCGATGCTTCTTCCGCAGAGGCATTCTGTAGCCCCGTGAAGTGTGTGCGCAAGAAGGGAAACTTGTAGTGGTAGATACAGGTAGGCCTAGTGGACTGGGAGATGGTGCATTGCCAGATCTGAGAAATATCGACGAATTGAGGTGGGCGTGCTCGGATGTCCTGGAAACTGAACAGGCGAACCCGACCTACGTATCGTGGGGCAAGAATCTACGCGAATTCTTGGCCGAAGTGCGCGCCGCGGATCTTCAGACACGCGCGGAGGAACCACAAGTCGAAGGCGACGGCGGCGTTCACAGGTTCGAAAAGCCGGAACCGAAGCATTGAGCTCTTGCTGCAGCCCAGGTTCGCGGCGGGGGACCATGGTTCGAACGCCGATTTCCAATCGATCTCAGGTACGCGGGAACCCGATATCGTACTGACGCGAACTGACGGGGACGTACCGAAGTGGTATGTGCTCGACGCGAAGTACCGAACCGGACGGTCCAACGTTTTGGAAGCGATGGCTTCCGCGCACGTCTACAGGGATGCGCTCCGTTGGAACGAGCGGAGGCCGGAGCGTGCCTTGCTGTTGGTCCCGCGAGCAGGCGCCGCTCCCTGGTTGGAGCAGCCAGACTTTATAAGCCGGCATCGCGTGGGCGTTTGCGCGCTGGGCGCGGGCCGCGACCCGCGCAGCGTATTTGAATCGTTAGTTCGATGAAGCATTTTCAGGACGATTCCGGGTCGCCCAGGATCAGTCCACTGGGGACAGCATATGAGTGTTTGTTTCGTGAATCGTTGGGCGGGCCAAGCGAAGAGCATGTGTTGCGTAAATTCCAGACACGTCTCCAGACAACTATTCAGCAACCGCATATTGGGGCGAGCTGCCGCAACTTGAGTCGGTCGAAGCGACCATCAACGAGTACCGGAACAGGGCGAACGCCTGGACTGGAAGCGCGCTGGTGAGGGAAGGCCTGTTGTGGAGCGCTACTTTCGATGGCGTCTCGGCTGGCCGGTGAATTGGTCGAGCTCACGGGCGAAACGATGACCGGAGCAATCACGGTAGCCCGCCGAGGCCGCGCTCGAATACATCCATTCGTTCACCATAAGACGGGTGCCGGATAGCGGGAAATCAGTGCATCCGGCGTGACGATCGTCATCCCGTTCAGGATGGCTTGGGAGACGAGGCCCCGGTCGAAAGGGTCCCGGTGATGGTCCGGGAGCAGTACGTCGTGCGCGGCGCAGTCCTCATCGAATGCAAGCGGTTCCAGTCTGAGCCATTGCCGCCGACTGGCGACATAGCGATCGGGCCGTTCAGGTAACGGCAACCGGCCGAGCCGGTACTTGATGGCGATCTCCCAGGCAGACAAGGCGCTGAGAAACACCTCGTTCCCCGGGTTGCGGCAACTCGTTCGGGCTGTTTCCGTCAACTGCGGATCGTCTGCCGCCAACCAAAGAAATGTACAGGTGTCGAGTAGTAACCTCACTCCGCGCCGACCTCCCCTTCAAAGGCGGCGAGCAGGTCGTCGGGAAGCGGCTCGAAGAAATCGGCAGGTACTTCCATACCCCGGTCGATGCCGACGGGGCGCATGTCGCGCCGCGGTTGCGGCAACGCCCGTATCTCGGCAACCGGTACGTTGCGGCGGCAGACGGTCACGGTCTCGCCTCGCTCCACCGACTCAATATATCTTGAAAAATGCGCCTTTGCCTCGGCAATGTTGATCCTGATCATGACCATATAATAGATCGACAAGTAGATCACCTCAACAAGCATGGGAACTCCACGTTCATCAGCTTGTCATGTCGGCGGCAGGCAGGACACAATGAACCTGGACTCTCACTATTCAGGTCGCGTCGATATGTGCGTCAGGTCGGTACTGACCCGCGCCCCAATAGCGACTCCGGTTAGCGAGGGAGGCGTTCCGCGGTTGAACTTGCGGAGCCGGGATTTCGCAGATACTCGGTGATACATGCGAACTGGTTTGCCCTGGATACTCACGTCGGCGGCGCTCGCAGGCTGCGGGGGTGGAGGAGGGGGAGGCGGCAACGTCGGCGACAGTGGTGGAGGTGGCAGCGGCACGGGGAGTCAACCCGATCCCGGCCTCACGTTGGACGAACATCCGAATATCCTCTTGGTCATTTCCGACGATTTGGGGCTCGACGCGTCGTCGGGCTACCAGGTGGGTACCGACCTTCCGGTAACGCCGACGCTGGATGCGCTCGCGGCGAACGGCCTGATTTTCGACAACGCGTGGTCGAGTCCACTGTGCTCGCCGACCCGGGCGACCATTCTCACCGGCCGGTACGGCATCCGTACCCGGGTGTTGGCGCCGAGCGACCAAATCTCCCTGATGGAAACGTCGCTTCAATCGTTCATCGACACCAATGTCCCGGATACTTACAGCCACGCGGTGATCGGCAAGTGGCATCTGGCGGGACCCGATAACGGGGGTAACGACAATCCCAATTTGATGGGCATCAGTCACTATGCCGGGTTGCTCCGGGGCGGAGTGCAGGACTACTTCGATTGGGAGATGGTTGAGAATGGGCGGGAATCGCGTAGCAACGTCTACACGACCACGGCCTTCGTCGACTTGGCGATCGATTGGATCGCCGAGCAGGAAGAGCCCTGGTTTACCTGGCTGGCGTTCAACGCCCCCCATACACCGTTTCACCTGCCGCCACTCGAGTTGCACGATCGGGATGACTTGTCCCCGGATGAGCAGAACATCTCTCGCGATCCGCGGCCCTACTATCTGGCGGCGATCGAAGCGATGGACCGGGAATTGGGCCGGTTGCTCGGCTCATTCTCCGACGATACCAGGGCCAATACGATCATCATCTACATGGGCGACAACGGCACTCCAAGGCGGGTGGTACAGGGCCACGGCCGGCTGCACGCCAAGGGGTCCGTCTATGAAGGCGGTGTCGCCGTGCCGATGATCATCTCCGGGCGGGGCGTGACGCGAGCCGGCGAACGTGAGAACGCGCTGGTGTCCAGCGTTGATCTGTTCGCGACGATAGCCGATCTGGCGGGAACGGATACCGCGGAATTCAATGACAGCAAGAGCTTCGCAGCGCTTCTGGGTAGCACCGGGGACGGTCCCCGCCAATACGCTTATACCGAGGTCAAGGTCGACGACAGGGATGATTGGGCTCTCAGGAGCAGCCGATACAAGCTGGTTCAGCGGTTGCCGGCGAGCGAAGAGCTATACGACCTGGAGATGGATCCGTTCGAACGGGAGAATCTGATCGCCAACGGCAGCGATGTGGCCACCATCCTCGCGGAACTGAGGGCCCAGGCGGGGCTGATCCGTCAATAGCCTACGTCGGCCGCGCGGCGCGCTTCGGCAAGGCACTTGAAATTTATGGCCCTTCGGTGGGTTCATCGCTGCCGACCCACTCGTAAGATGTGTCCATGCGCGTTCGGTTCCCGTCCACGTCGATGGTGTATCGGACCCGCCGGCCCTCCCCGTCAAGGATGCCCAGGGATTGCTGAAACTGGATCGCCGGCGGCCAGCCCGGGGGCACGGTTGCCTCGAGAATGTAAAGGCGGCTGGCATGCACGAACAGGCCGTAGAAGCTGCGCGTCATATCCGCATTGGTGACCTGGAGCTGGTGCCCCGCGATGCGGTCAACCGCCCCCCAGGCGTCATAGGTGATTTCACCGCCACGCTTGCGAATGTTCCAGGCCGCAAAGGCGACGGATCCGAGCACCTCCGCTTGCACCGAGTCGCCGCGAAAACGTTCGCCGGTCCTCTCGGCTCGGTCCCGGAGCGTTTGCTCGATGTCCGTGTAGTCGACCACGGTGACCGAGTAACGGCCCGACACGTCTTCGGATGTATAGAGG
>JAKZVH010000346.1:0-11782 GCA_047516145.1 Gammaproteobacteria bacterium | reverse complement strand
CCCCCACCCAGCGGCGGGATGCCCTCGCCCAGCGGCGGGATGCCCTCGCCCAGCGGCGGGATGCCCTCGCCGAGCGGCGGAATGCCCTCGCCCAGCGGCGGGATGCCCTCGCCGAGCGGCGGAATGCCCTCGCCCAGCGGTGGGCTGCCCTCCCCGAGCGGTGGGCTGCCCTCCCCTAGCGGTGGGCTGCCTTCGCCCAGCGGCGGAAGCAGCGGCAGCGGCGACAGCAGCGGCGGCAGCGACAGTAGCGGAAGCAGCGACAGCAGCGGCAGCGGCGACAGCAGCGGATCGACATTCCCCAACGGCGGATTTCCCTTCCCGTCCGGAGGTCAGACAGGCGGCGGCATGGGTCAGCAATCCGGTGGCAGCGAGGGCGATGGCGGTGCCGGCGATCAAATGGGCGGGTCCCAGGGTGAAGACGGCGAAGGCGACGGCCAGGGCGGCGATTCCCGTCAGGCCGGCGGCCAGGAAGCTGGCGGCGAGGGTGCCGGCGGTGCCGGTCAGGACGGAGACCAATCCGGCGGGGCCGACGGTGCCGGCGATGGCCAGGGTGGCAACGGCGAAAACGGCGACTCCCGGCAGGCGGGCGGCCAGGGTGCGGGCGGCCAGGAAGCTGGGAACGGTGGGCTGGGCGGCGGCGCGGAAGGCTCCGCCGGCGAGAGCGGTTCCTGGCCGGGGGACGGCGCCGGCGGCGCCGGTGGCCGCGGTGCGGCCGGTCGCGTATCCGAAGCCGAGAGTATATTCAACGAATCCCTGGAAGACTTCGATGAGATCATGGGCGCCGAACAGGAGGCGATCGCGAGGAGCGGCGTAGGCACGGCGGCGGACGAGGGTTTCGGAAGCGACGGAGCATCCGGTGCCGGTGGACCCGGGGGTGAAGGCGCTGACGGTGCCGGCGGCCAGCCGACAGGCGGTCAGGCCGGCGGATCCGGCGAGAGCGATGCTGCCAGCGGGAGGCGCGTGCTGGCACGCGCCGTGCTGTCGGACGAGCCGCCGGAAACGGTTGAGGGCTGCGAGGATGACGATACGGTCGCGCGCCAGCTTTGCGAGGCAGCCACCAAGGAGGAGGATCCGCTGTTGCGAGCGGCACTCTGGGATGAGTACAACGAGTATAAGAGTATATTGGCTGGCCAATAGGCGGGATACGTGATGAGACGAGTAGGCATATTCATATTGGGTATCGGGTTGCTCGCAGGCTGCAGCAGCAACCAGGTGCTCGTTCCGCATTCCGTTGGGCTGGTGGCGGAAACCGAAACCGTGCCCGAAGACGAACTGCTGGACGTGGGCGTCGTCGTATTCGATCCCGGAGTCCCGGAAGGGGAGATCGAGAGGGAAATACTGGAAGAATTGCTGGATAACGGAACGTTCGTCCACATTCGGCGCACGGAAGCCCGTTACATGGCCGTGCACCTGCGCGACACGCTGCAGTCCAGCGGCCATTGGGGCGCCGTGTGGGCCTTGCCCCGGGATTCCACGGCGGCCGATATCAATGTCACTGCCGAGATATTGCACTCCGACGGCAGTCGGGTCCGGCTGCAGGTGCGCGCTGTCGACTCCACGGGAAGGGAATGGTTGGACGGTGAATACGCGATGGAGACCGCGGCGGGTGCGTTCAACCGCCAGCAATACGCGGGCATGGATCCCTACCAGGACGTATTCAACCGCATCGCCAACGATCTGGCCGCCGCAAAGGACGATCTGTCAGCGGCTGAAAAGCGCAATATCCGGACCCTGTCCCAACTGCGATTCGCCGGCGAGCTGAGCCCCGAGGCATTCGGCGACTACATCGTTCAGGAGCGTAACGGAACCTACGCGCTGAGCCGTCTGCCGGCGGAAGACGATCCCCAGTTCGAGCGGACCCAGTTGGTTCGCGAGCGCGAGCACCTCTTCGTGGAGACGCTCAACGAGCATTACGTGGACTTTTATCAGAACTCGCTGGATCCCTACCACGGCTGGCGAGAGTACGCTCGCGAAGAGGCCATCGCCATCCGTGAGCTGCAACGATCGAGCCGCTGGCGCACGGGGCTGGGAATCGCGGGCATCGTCGCCACGGTGCTCTATGGCGCCAACAGCGACGGCGACTTTGCGGATCGGGTGCTACGCGACTCGCTCATGCACATGAGCATGGAAATGCTCCAGAGCGGCATGCTGCGGCGGGAGGAGAAACAGCTGCACAGCTCGACTCTCGAAGAGCTTTCCGTCAGCTTCGACGACGAGGTCAAGCCGATGGTGGTGGAGGTCGAGGGCATCCAGCACAGGTTTACAGGGACGGCCGAAGCACAGTACGAGGATTGGCGTCAGCTCCTGCGAGATATCTATTTCGATGAGACCGGCTTTGCCAGCGTGGATATCTACACCGAGGCATTGCCGGACGAGGCGGCGGCCGCCGAGTCGGACCCGGGAGCGACCGACCCCGAGTTCGCCGACAGTGAAGACGAGCCGGTCGCGCCGGCGGACAGTTCCACGGACGCGATACCCGCTGGCGTCTGAGCGCGCGCCCCGGAGAACGGCTGCCACGGGGGCGATGTGTGGGGCGGCGCGATGCTCTCACAGCGAACGTCGGTACGAAGTCCGCTCTTGACCGGTTGAATCTTGGCGTGCGGCTGGGGCAGGGCGGGATGTGTGAAATCCGCCTGGCCACCACCGACGACGGCGAGCGAGTAGCCGTCAAGCTTCCCCGGGCCGACGGGGTGAATCGCGATGCAGCCCGAACGCTGATTCGCCGTGAGTTCGGATTCCTGCGTGAGATTTCACACACGAATGTCGTTGCCGTTCTGGCGCTCGCTCGCATGCCTTGCGAACCTTCGCGCGCGGAGCCGGATTTCGGGATCGTGATGGAGTATATCGACGGTGGCGACCTGGTGTCCCTGGCGGGATCTCCGCCACGCCATTGGGTCCCGGTGGCGGCACGGATCGCGGCGGCTCTCGATTACCTGCACGGCGCCGGGTTCTTGCACGGCGACATCAAACCACGCAACGTACTGTTGCGCCGCGAGGACGTGCCGTGCCTGATCGACTTCGCTCTGGCTGCACGCATCGGCGGTCCAGTGCCCAGGGGCGGCGGTACCGCGGCCTATCAACGGCGCAGTCCCGGGGGCGTGGCGGAGCTTGCCGACGACGTCTACGCATTTGCGGTGATGGTCTACGAACTGTGGACCGGTGCCCTGCCGTTTGGTAGAAATCCACCGCACGGAGCCTGCGGAGGTTGGCGTGGAATGCCGGAGCGCGGGCCCACACCGGGCGTTCGGGGCCTTGGGCAGGTGGGCGCGGCGGTATCTCATTTGCTGGAAACCACGCACGCCGCCCGGACTTTGGGCATCGGACCCTTGCGGCATGCCTTAGAATCGGTGGTGATCGACGAATAGAGGGTTCTTTCTTGGCTGAGTCCGAATCACGCAATCCGCAACACGACGAAACCATCGTCCCGGTAGAGCCCGGCTTTGCCAGGGTCGAAGCGGCCGTTCGGCGGCAAGCGCCGCGGCGCGGGGCAACCCTGCCGATCCGGCTGGTCGCGCTGGGTGCACTGGTAGTCGCGGCGGGCGTTGTGTTCGTGTTCTTGCCGCGTTGGGTCGACGACCAACAGGCGCAGGCTCCCGTTGTCGGGGAGGCGCCGCCGCCGGAACCGCCGGCAGTCGAAGGCCCGGTCTACACGGCCGCGGAGCTGGCAGCGTTTCGCGTCGAGGCTGACGGCATGTTGGTGCGATTGTTGAACCAGCAGGCGCAACTGGCACGGCGGTCGGCGGTGAAATGGGGGGGCGACTCGTACGAAACCTACGAGGAACTCGCAAGACAGGGTGATGACGCCTATCTCGCGGATGCGTACTTCGACGCGGTCGCCGCCTATCGCGTAGCGCTGGATACGGGTGAGGCGTTGTTGCAACGCTCGCTCGATCTTATCGAGGCGGCGCTCGACGCGGCCGCCGCAGCGCTTGCCGCCGGCAACTCCACGGTGGCGGCGGAGCAATTTTCCGTGGTCCTGCGAATCGAACCGGACAACGAAAGCGCCCGGGTCGGGATACTCAGGGCGCAGCAGTTGCCCGAGGTCCTGGCGCTGATGCAGGACGGGGAGGCGCTGGAACGGGCCGGGAGCCTGGAAGAAGCGGTGCGCGCGTACCGCGCCGCGGTGGTCCTGGACGGCCTCTGGGCGCCGGCGCGTTCCGCCCTGACCGCACTGGAAGCGCGCCTGAGCGCGCAGCAATACGAAGCGTTGATGTCCAACGGATTCAATGCGCTGGCGGCAGAGGAGTACGACGACGCCCACGAGTATTTTTCCCGCGCGCTGGCGCTGCGCCCGGACTCCCGGGATGCGCTGGACGCCCGGACCCAGGCCGAACAAAGCGGCAAGCTCGAGCAGATCGCCCTGGTGGAAGCGCGCGCTATTGCCTTCGAGCTGCGGGAACGCTGGGAGGATGCGGCGCGCCTGTACGGCGATGCGCTGCAGACCGACGCGACGTTGGCATTTGCCCAGGAGGGATTGGAGCGGGCGCAATACCGCGTGGACCTGGATCTGAAGTTGAACAATCTCATCGAAAATCCCGATTTGCTCTTCGATGACAGCGTGTTGCGCGATGCCCTCTTGCTGGCGGCCGAGGCCCGGGCACTCGACCGGGTGGGCCCCGTTCTGGATGAGCAAATGGACTCGTTGGAGCGACTGCTGCGGCTGGCCTCGACGCCGCTTCCGGTGCAACTGCAATCCGATGAGCAGACCGAAGTGACGCTCTACCGTGTTGGCAACCTGGGCCGGTTCCTGGTGAAGGGACTGGAGTTGCGCCCCGGCGTCTATACTGCGGTCGGCAGCCGCAGAGGATTCCGCGATGTGCGAATGACGTTCACCGTGATCCCGGGACAGGCGCTTGCGCCGGTCCGCGTGGCATGCGTGGAGCCGATCCAATGACGGAATCCTGCGATTGGGTACTGAGCGCGGAGGTGGACGGCGAGGTGAGCCGGTTCGCCGCCGGCGATCTGCCGCTCTCCATCGGCGGCGGCGTGGAATGCGATATTCGGCTGCACGGCATATCGGGCTCGTTCCAGATCGGTACCCTGGACGGCGCCTTTTTCGTGCAGCCCGGCAAGGATACCCGGGGCATGCGCCTGGACGGCAAGCCCGTAACGGGGTCCCGGTGGCTGAAGGATGGGCAGACGGTCGCGCTTGACACCGCACGGGTGCGGTGCCGCCTCGGCGACGGCCGGCTCGACCTCTCGATCGAGGGCCAGCTCACCGGGGGCGACACGGCGCCGCCGGATCTCGAGGAATTGGCACGGGAAATGGCCGAAGCCGACGAGGTTGCCGTCGAGCCCATCGCGTTTCGGCGCGAGTTGAGCGAAAAGTACCGCCCGAGTACGGTTCGGTCCCGGCGCACCACGGCCATCGTCGGGTCCGCCCTGGCGATACTGGCGACGCTGGGCTGGTTCGCGTTCACGGCAAAGTCCGTGGAGTTGGTCACGGCGCCGCAGGCGGAGGACGTCGGCTTGCCGGAAACGCTGTTCAAGTTCCGCATCGGCGATCGTCACCTCCTGCGCTCGGGATCGCATCGCGTAGTCGCACGCCTGGCCGGGTATTACCCGCTGGACGAGGTCATCGAGGTCGGCTCGTCACCGGCCCAGACGGTGCGGCTCGAGTTGACCAGGCTGCCGGGGATCATCGCCTTTTCCACCGAGCCGGAGGGGGGTGCGGAGGTGCTTGTGGACGGCGAATCCATCGGCACGGCGCCGCTGAGCGATGTGGAGGTCGAGTCGGGCCGCCACCGCGTGGAGTTCGTGGCGGAACGGTATTTGGCCGAGGTGCTGGAGCTCGACGTCATCGGCGAAGGGCAGCCGCAGAGCCTGTCCGCCGAACTGACGCCGAACTGGGCGCCGGTCAGCGTGAGCAGCCGGCCGGCGGGTGCCCAGGTCGTCGTGGACGGCACGGCCCTGGGCACGACTCCCGTGGACCTGGAGTTGGAAGCCGGTGAGCGTGAGCTTGAGTTTCGGCTTCCCGGTTATAACGCCTGGCGGGATACGATCACGGTGCTCGCCGATCAGCCGTTGAGTGTGCCGGAGGCCGCTCTGGTCCAGGCCGATGGCCGCGTGGACCTGGTTACCGATCCGCCGGGCGCCGCAGTCAGCGTCAACGGCGAGTTTCGGGGGTCGACGCCCTTGACCCTGCGGCTTGCACCGGGGCGTTCCCACAACATCGCCCTGAACAAACCCGGCTACGAGCCTGCGACGCGGGAACTCTCGGTAGCGGCGGACAGCGGACGTCGGCTCGAGATACCCCTCGTTGCGCAGCTTGGCGTGATCGAAGTGGTCAGCGACCCGCCGGCCGCGGAAATCTATGTGGACGGCGAGCCAGGAGGTGCGACCCCGGCCCGGTTGACCTTGCTCGCCGTGGTCCACGAGCTGGAAGTCCGGCTGGAGGGACATGCGTCGCAGTCCACGACGGTGACGCCACGGACCGGTTTCCCGCAGCGGTGGGAAACGGTCCTCGAAGCACAGGATACCTTCACGGGGGCGGGGTATCCGCGAATCGTGCAAACCAGCCTGGGGCAGGACCTGCGGCTGGTGCTGCCCGGCGAGTTCACCATCGGGTCGTCCCGGCGTGAGCAGGGACGCCGTTCCAACGAAGCGCTGCGCGCCATCAGGCTCACCGAGGGTTTCTACCTGGGTGTCAGGGAGGTCAGTAACGCGGAGTTCCGGCAGTTCGATCCGGAACATGACTCGGGCGCGTTCTCCGGCGTCTCGCTCAACGATGACGAGCAACCGGTGGTCAGGGTCACCTGGGAGCAGGTGGCGCAGTTCATGAACTGGTTGAGCATCAAGGATTCGCTGCAGCCGGTGTACGAAGAGGCCGACGGCGCCTGGCGCCCGGTACGGCCGCTGCGCAACGGCTACCGGCTGCCCACGGAAGCCGAATGGGCGTGGGCGGCGCGCTTCGCGGGTCGTGAAGAGCCCCTGATTTTCGCCTGGGGTGCGGCGCTGCCGCCACCCGACCGCGTCGGCAACTATGCCGATATTTCCGCCCGGCAGTTGCTACCGACGACGTTGGTCACTTATAACGATGGTTTCGGCGTGGCGGCGCCCTCGGGAAGCTTCCCGGCCAACTCGCTGGGGATATTCGATCTGGGAGGAAACGTTTCCGAGTGGGTTCAGGACTACTACGAGGTGGGCCGAACCGAAACGGAGATCGTTGCGGAGGACCCGCTCGGACCGGAGATCGGGCGGTTTCATGTGGTCAGGGGCCCGAGCTGGCGAGGCGCAACGGTCACCAACCTGCGCATGGCCTCGCGCAACTTCAGCGCCGAAGGCGACGAGCAGGTCGGCTTTCGGATCGCCCGGAATCTGGAATGATCGGGATTTGGTATTGTCTAACCTTGGCGGTTGAGGAGAGGTGGTCGTGAATACAGTCGGATGGATTTACTTCATCGGCCTGGTGACGATGTGGCCGATCATTGCCGGAGCCCAGGAGGCGCCGCCGGACGCCGCGCCGGAAGCGCCATCGCAGGCCGCACCGCCAACGGCGCCCGCACCCGCAGCCGGGGCGGCATCCGACGCGGGCGCACCCGCGGCCGGTGAGGCGTCCGAAGCGAACGCACCCGCGGCCGGTGAGGGGTCCGAAGCGGGCGCACCCGCGGCTGGTGAGGCGCCGCCGGAAGTCGTGCCGCTGGACGAACTCTTTATCCCCAGCAGAGAGATTGCCGCCGACGAAGAAGTCATCTTTCCCGTGAACATCTAGCGATGAACTGCGTATGAATCGAAGCTTCTCAGGAGAATTTCTCTACCAGGTATTCGCGCTGATCATCGCGGTGATCGTGGTGCACGCGGTGTACGTGACGCTGGTGCGCCCTCAGGCCGCCACGATCATGGCCGAGCAGGCCCAGCTGATCGCGGAAGACGAGACCTACACTCCGGAACGCTCTCTGTACGTCCTCATCCGCGATTTCGAGCAGGAATCGTGTTTCGTGCTCATGCTATGGGCCTTCTCGATCATGGGCTTCAAGACGTACCGGGCCGTGGGCGAACGCAAGCTGCTTCAGGAGGAACTCATCACGGTGAGCGAAGGCGTGCGCATCCTCCCCGAAGATACCCGGGAATACGCACGCACGATTCAATCCCTGCCGGATCGGGTCGGCGGGATGTTGCTGCCCCGCGTGCTGCTGTCGTCCCTGGAGCGATTCGGATCCACGCGCAACATGCAGGACGTCTCCTCGGTTGCCAACAAGCTGTGCGAGTCCGAGGGCGAGCGCCTGGAGTCGGAACTGTCCATGATCCGATACATTGCCTGGGCGATTCCGTCGGTGGGGTTCATCGGTACCGTGCGCGGTATCGGCGAAGCGCTGAGTCAGGCCCACCGGGCGGTGGACGGCGATATCGCCGGCGTCACGGAAAGCCTGGGCACGGCGTTCAACAGCACCTTCGTCGCGCTGTTGATCTCCATCGTGGTGATGTTCCTGGTGCATCAACTGCAACTGCTGCAGGAGCGGCAGGTCTTCGATACCCAGACATACATCGACCACAATCTCATTCGTCACATGCAGGCGCGGGGCGGGAACTGACCGGTAAATTGCAAGCGGAACCCGGAGAACAGTGAATACGCTGGCCATCGAGATCAATGACGCCGAGTTGACCGTCGCCGACGGCTCGGGCGTGCTGGCCACCGAGCCCGGTTTCGCCGCGCTCGTCGACGGCGAGATCGTCACCGGCGCCAGGGCGTGCGCCCAGGCCCGGCTGCGGCCGCGGCAGACCAGCAGCCGGTACTGGGAAGACCTGAGCCTCGATCCGCAGAGCGCCGGAATCGAAGGTGTGGGCAGTTCAGCGGAACTCGCCTTCGCGCAACTGGACGCGCTTTGGAAGCGTCTCGGCGGCGCGGGCAAGGACGCCGTTGTCATCGTCCCCGGACACTACACGCGGGAGCAACTGGGCCTGCTGCTCGGGCTGGTCCAGGAGTGCCGCATTCCCGTTCGGGCGATGGTCAATGCGGCCGCGGCGGCGAGTGCCCAACCCTGGCCCGGACACCAACTCATGTACCTGGACGCCGGACTACATCGCGTGACGGCGACCCGGCTCCGGCAGGGTGAGGGGGTGACCGCGGATCCTGAGGAAGCCCTGAACGGGGTGGGACTGGCCTCGCTGCTGGATCTGTGGGCCAAGCGCGTCGCCGAGATATTCGTCTTGCAGACACGCTTCGATCCGTTTCACCGTGCCGAATCCGAGCAGCTTGTCTACGATCGATTGCCTGAGCGTTTGGCGGCACTTCGCCGCGACGGCGATGCCGAAGTCGAGTTGAGCCTCGGTGACGGAGATCGGTGCGTGCGGCTGCGCCGCGACCAGTTGCTCGGCGTGGTGTCGGGAGCCTACCGGGCCGTGGTGCAACTGATCGCCCAGGGGCGCGAGCCTGGCGCCAGCCTTGTGGTGCAATTGTCCCACCGCCTCCTGGACCTGCCCGGACTGGAAGCCGAGTTCAGCCGCCTGGACGACGCCCGGATCGTGCCCATGGCGAGGGGCGCGGCGGCTCTCGGGGCGCTCGAGTGCGTTGCCGGCCTGAATTCCGGCGCGGGTCCGGTCAAGCTGCTCAAGCGGCTTCCGTGGCGGCGGGAAGCGTCGTCGGACGATCCCGAGTCCCGCGAATCGGCGCAACCTCTCGCGGATGCCCCGGCACCGGCGGAGGAGGCCGCTGCAACCCATGTGGTCCACCGGGGGATCGCCCATCCGGTGGGCCGGACCGCATTGCACGTCGGCCGCGAAGCCGTCAACGGGTGCCGCAGCATCGTCGTCGACCGCCGTCACCAGGCGGTGTCCCGATCCCATTGCGAGTTCGTGCGCCGGGACGGCGAACTGCACCTGACCGATCGCAGCCGCTTTGGGACCTTCGTCAACGAGAAGCGGGTCAGCGGCGAGACCGTGCTCCACCCCGCGGATGTCATCCGCGTCGGTTCGCCGGGGGAGGAGCTGCAAGTCATCGCAGTGGAGGCACACGATGGCTCGTAAGGCGATGAACGTGTTCTCGCTCTCCTTCCTCGACGCGATGACGTGCGGGTTCGGCGCGGTGATCCTGTTCTTCATGATCATCAACGCCAACATCGACCTGCGCCGCGAGGACACGTTGGTGAACCTGGCCAGCGAAGTGGACCGGATGGAGCTGAAAGTGCTCACCGGGCGGAAGAACCTGGTCGAATTGAAGGAGGATCTGGCCCGGTTGATCGAACAGTGGGCGTTCATTCGGGATCGTCGAGAGGCCATCGCCGAGGAACTCCAGGCCATGGAAGCGGAGTCCGATTCCATCGATTCCGACCAGGCGACGCGCGAGGAGATCATCGAACGCCTGCGCGCCGAGCTGGAACAGCTCGAGACGGAGACCCAGCGGTTGGCGGACGCCCGCTCGACGCCGCAGGTGCAGGGCGACCGGGTGCGCAGTTTCATCGGCGACGGCAACCGGCAATATCTGACGGGTCTGAGAATGGGCGGAGAGCGGGTCGTGATTCTTGTGGACGCCTCCACGAGCATGTTGGATCGCACCCTCGTCAACATCATCCGGCGCCGCAACATGAGTGCCGCACAGCAGCTCGGGGCACCCAAGTGGCGGCAGGTGGTGGATACCCTGGACTGGCTGACCACGCAGATCCAACCCGGTACCGAGATCCAGATATTCGCCTTCAACGACACCGCCTGGAGTTTGCTGGAAGGCACCGGAGGCCTCTGGCATACCGTGGTGGACGGCAGTCTGCTGGATGAAGCGGTAGCGAATCTGGGGAACACCATTCCCACCGGTCCCACCAGCTTGCACGCCGCATTTGCCGCCATGCGTCCGCTGGATCCCAGGCCCGACAACATCTACCTGCTCGTGGACGGTTTGCCCACGATGGGCGAGATCCCTCCCAACCGGGCCGGCGTCACCGGCGAGGAGCGGCAGCGCCATATGCAGCGCGCGGTTCGCGAACTGCCCTTCAACGTGCCGGTGAACGTGATTCTCTACGCCATGGAGGGCGATCCGTACGCCGCGCCGCTATACTGGGAGCTGGCGATTATCACAGGTGGCTCCTTGATGGCCCCCTCGGAGGATTGGCCATGAAGAAATCCCGCCGCGACATTGAAACAGGCAGCCTCTCCTTCCTTGACGTGATCTGCTGCGGCTTCGGCGCCGTGGTTCTGCTCCTGGTCATCGCGAAGATCTTCGAGCCCATCCGGTTGGAAGAGAGCCACGTGGAGTTGCTAGGTCTGGTGGCGAAGTACGAGCAGGAGCTGGAGGAGATACTCGGTGAAACCGACCAGGTGGTACGCGAACGGATCGAGACCACGGAACAGGTCGATACCGACGAGGTCCAGGTGGCGCGGCTGGAGGAAGAACTGGAACAGATTCGCGCGGAGGTGCTCGCCACCCTGGACGACACCGAGCTGTCCGACGAGGTCCAGAACGAGCTGGTGCTGGCGCGGCAGCGGCTGTCGGAGGAAATGCAGCGTTTGCTCGCCGACTACCGGCCGGCTCCGGACGAGTACATGGTGGGCGGCATCCCGGTGGACAGCGAGTACATCATCTTCATCATCGACACGTCAGGGAGCATGCAGACGTATGCCTGGAACCGCGTGCAGCAGCAGATTCGCGAGACGCTGGAGGTCTATCCCCAGGTGAGGGGGATCCAGGTCTTCAACGACATGGGCGAGTACATGTTCAGGAGCTACCGGAACGAGTGGATTCCGGATACGCCGACGATTCGCGAATCGATTCTCGCCGCGCTGCGCAACTGGAGGGCCTTCTCCAACTCGAGTCCCCGTGAGGGCATCCTGGAGGCGATCGACACGTTCTACGACC
>JAKZVH010000345.1:0-6423 GCA_047516145.1 Gammaproteobacteria bacterium | reverse complement strand
ACTCCAGTCCAGCCGGCCGAAGACTTGGCCGCGCCGCTCGTCGGGTACCGCGGTGACCTGCGGGGCATAGTCGAAGCGGCAGACCGTGCTGCCGTCCGTCAACTCCTGCAGCAGACCCTCGTAGCCCTCGCACCCGGGATCGGCCACGGTGCGGCCGAGGGACGGAACATGGAAGCTGCCCGGGTTGCCGAAACCGCTGGTCGACGGCCGCAACCAATCCACCTCGGTCAGCACGAGGCTGGTTCCGTCGAGGTAGCTTGCGGCCAGGAGAAACTCTCCGTCATTGCCGATCGCACCGCCCACCACGCCCTCAAGCGTCACGTCGTCCTGTGCCCCGTTCCCCGTGCGGCTGCGGAATTCCGCTTGCAACTCAACGCCTTCGAATCCCCGCCGAGTGATGAAATTGGCCACACCGGCGACCGCTTCGGAGCCATAGATCGCGGCGGCCCCATCCTTGAGGATTTCCACCCGTTCCACGGCCAACATGGGGATCAGCGCGGCGAGATCGACGAAACTCGACCCGTCGTCCGTCTGCACCGCCGAGAGGACCTGTCGGCGACCATTCAGCAGGACCAGCGTGGATGCGACGCCCAGCCCGCGCAAGTTGATGTTGGCGGTCCCCACAGTGAAGTTCTGGGTGAGGTTGTCGGAGTTGTTTTCGGCCCCCGCGTTGATCGCCAATACCCCGACCAGATCGCGAATGTCCCTGAGCCCGGAATCGCGCAGCGCTTCGCCGTCGTAGTTCGGTCGTAGTTCGACAGTGGTGAAGGGGAGTCCCCCTGGCGGAGAATACGACTGCCGGTTGTCGCCGTGACCACGACCTCTTCGATTGCATCCGATTGCGCGATGCCTTCGGACGTCGTGATTGCGAGCGCCGCGGCGAGGACGGCATTGACAACGCGCGCACGCTTCGGCGACAGCGAATCGTGCCGGCGGGTCACGTCGCGCCGGTCAAGTCGAGTACCGCTTTCCGGAAGCTGGGGCGTGCCCGTATTGCGTCCTGCCAGCGCGCCACGTTGGCGAAGCGGCTGAAGGGAAACCCGGCCTTGCCGAGCGTCACGTACAGGGGTATCCACGTGATGTCTGCGAGGGTGAAGGCATCGCCGATCAGCCAACGGTGCTCTTTCAGGGCGCGATCGATACCCGCAAAACAATCCGTCAGCACCTGAGTCGCCCGCGAGACCCGATCCGCCGAAAGCCCTTCATCGGAGGAGTTCTCCTCGTGGAACCGGAGCAACTCCGCATTGTCCTGGAGCTCCCGGTACGCTGCGAGTTCGGCCTTTGTCTTGGCCATGCGCCGGCCGAGCCGATTGGCGAACATGTACGTTTTGACGTGAATGTGATTTTCGGCCGCCGTGCGCATCCAGTGGCCCATCTCTGCCGCCGCGCCCGTGCCGTTCGGTCTGAGCGGCGGATCCGTAAACGTCTCGTCCAGATAGTCGATGATGTCCGTCGACTCGATGATCACCACGCCGTCGTGCACCAGCGTCGGTACCAGACCCTTGGGGTGGATGCCGAAATATTCCGGCGTGATGTTCTCGCCCTTGTGAAGATGCAGGTGGTGGCTTGTCCAGGTGAGGCCCTTCTCCTCCAGCGTCATCCGCACACGCATGGAGCAGTTGGACTGGCTGAAGTGGTAGAGATGGAGCCCGCGATACTCGGTTACGGTCGTGTTTTTCGGCGTGATGATACCCATGATTCGTGTGAATATATTTGTTCCAATTCGGCCAAGTTATGGGAGTTACGCGGGACCGGGCAAGCGGCTATGATACTCAGCGTGACGTCGAACGACAAAACAGATTCACGGGCGCGGGCTGGCGCGCCCGTGAATCAAACCGCGGTCAGCATATTCTCCGCTGTCGGCGTGGTCCTCACCCTCGGCGTCCTCATGGTGACTGAACACAATTCGTTGCGCAGCGAGATCAACGCTTTGCGCGTCGACATGACGGAGGGCCAGGCGGCATTGCGCGCCGACATGATGGAGGGCCAGGCAGCGTTGCGGGCCGACATGACGGCAGGCGACGCAGCGTTGCGGGCCGACATGACGGAGGGCCAGGCAGCGTTGCGGGCCGAAATGAGGGCAGGCGACGCAGCGTTGCGCGCCGCAATAGATGGATTGCGCAGCGATATGCGAGAAGATCAGGCGGCGTTACGCGCTGAACTAGTGGAAATACGCGGCGATATCAGTGATATACGCGTCACCATGTCAGACATGGGTGAGCGCGTTGCGCGAATCGAAACTACGCTCATTTTGCCCGGGCCGGACTAGCCCCGGTCTCCAAGACCGGCTTCGTACGCAGGTGTGTGTAGGACTTGCAAGCCATCCGCGGTTCTCAATACCAGGCGAGCGGCGATGTTCTCGCGCACGGCCAGGTTCAGTCCCGCTGCAGGGCCCATCACCAAGAGCGCCGTGGCCAGGGCGTCCGCCGTGGCCGCCGTGGTGCTGATGACGCTCACTGACGTCAGCGAATGGGTGATGGGCCGCGCGGTGCGTGGATCCAGCGTATGGGAATATCGCTGCCCCTCGAATTCGAAGTAGTTCCGGTAGTCGCCGGAGGTGGCGATCGCGGCGTCCCGCAGCGGCACCGTTGCGGTGATGCCGGCGCCATCGGGATCCTCGATGCCGACGGCCCAGTCCTCGCCGTCGGCCCTGTGCCCGCGTGAGCGCACTTCGCCGCCGATCTCCACCATGTAGGCCGAAAACCCGGCTTCGCTGAGTAACCTCGAGAGTTCATCGACAGCATACCCCTTGGCGATGCCGGATAAATCCAGTTGCACACCAGGGCGTGTTCGCCGCACCGCCGGGGGAGTACCGCGCATCTCCAGGTAGGCAAACCCCGTGGCTGCCAGGAGCGCCTCGATGGCGTGTCGCGGCGGTATCAGCCCGGTACGGTCTCCTGCTCCAAAGCCCCATAGCTCCACCAAGGGGCCCACCGTCATGTCAAAGGCGCCGTCGGAGAGTTGGCTGATGGCAATGCCCTGCCTGAGAACTTCCAGGAACACGGGTGAGACGCTGAACCAGTCCTGACCCGGATACGCGTTGAATCGACTGACTTCCGAATCCTGCCGATAGGTCGAAAACCGGTCTTCCAGGTCATCCAGATGGGCAGCGATGCGATCGCGCAGCGGGTCCAGCGGGAGCGTCGAACCGCCGTTGGGGGCCACGATCCTGATCGAATAACCGGTTCCCATGGCATTGCCGCGCAACTCCAGGGTTGCAGGCTCCGGGGCGCAGGCGGCCACAGTCAATGCGAACGCGGCGACGGTGTAGCGGGTGGCGATGCTCCGCCGGCGGGTGTTCCCGGGTATCGAGGGCGGCCAACCTGCCGGCAAGATATTCATGTCGTCATGGTACCAACTCCCGCGTTACAAGCTGCTAAGCTTTCCGCGTGCCCGGGCATTGAATTGGGAGATCGGGCCGTGAAATCGTTTCATCGCCTCCTTGCAAACGCTGTTCTCATTCTTGCCGGTGTGACATTCGCATCAGCGACCCTGGGGCAGGAGCGCCCCGGCACGATCTTTCTTAACGGCAAGATCCTCACGGTGGACGATACCTTCTCGGTGGTCGAAGCATTGGCCGTGACCGGCAACAGGATCTCGGCCGTGGGTACCGGTGAGGAAATCGAGGCGCTCGCGGGGATCGAGACCCGAGTCATCGATCTTGACGGCAGGACGATGATCCCCGGCCTGATCGATAACCACAACCACCTCATTTTCAACGCGCCCACCTGGCCCAACGGGGTTCGTCTGGGCCGCGTGAGGACCCGTGCCGGGGCGCTGGCGCGAATCGCCGACAAGGCTCGCGAACTGGGGCCAGGAGACGGGGCGGAGCACATCGTGTTCGCCATCGGGGGATGGAATCCGGTGCAATTCACCGACGATCAGCGAGAGTTCACGCGTGAAGAATTGGATGCCATCGCGCCGGACAATCCGGTCTATACCCAAATCAGTTGGGGGAGTGCGGTACTCAATACCAGGGCCATGGAGCTCGGCGGCATCACCAACGACATGCCGGAACCGGGCGCCGAGACGGGCGGCCGAATCTGGCGCGACGCCGCCGGCAACCTCACCGGGAAGTTCACCGGGAGTATCTTCCTCAAATGGCAATTGCGACCGTTATTCCCCGAAGTCACCGGCGAAACGGCAGTCGCCGGTCTCAAGGCGGAGATTGCGGACTACCTCAAACTCGGAGTCACCACGTCGATGACCTACAACGGGCCGGAGTTCCCGGAGGAGGGCCTGGATTACATCCGCAAACACCTGGTGGATACCGGCGAGTTGCTCGAGCGGCAGGACGCGCCGCCGATCCGCTGGTACCAGGACAGCGGCATTCCCTTCGGGCTCGGATCCGATGCCCAGGTGGTCGCTCACGACTCGCCGTTTTTCACGCTCTACTGGGTGGTTTCCGGCAAGGACACTGCGGGTCAGCCCTACTTCAGGCACGGTACCCTGACCCGCGAGGAAGCACTGATCGCGCACACCCGTTCCAATGCGTACCTGATGCACATGGAAGATCTGCTGGGCACGCTCGAAGTCGGCAAGCTGGCCGATCTGGTGGTCCTGGACCGGGACTACATGACCATCCCGGCGGACGATATCCGTGACCTGAATTCGGTGCTGACCATGGTGGACGGGCGCATCGTCTACGAGGCGCTTTAGCCCTGTAACCTCAGGAACTGAGCGCCTGAGGCGCCGTTTGCCCGGGCATCGCGATTCCAGAAAAAATGCGGCCCGCCAAGGGCGGGCCGCTTCATGCCAAGCTGAAGTGCAAACTACTGATTTTCGAATGAATGCCTGAATTGCAGGCCGAGTTCCCGGCGCCGCCGGTCGAAACGGGCGCCAGCCTGCTGCGGGGGATCGGTCGCGAACAGGTTGCTGACCGTGAACGCAACGTTGGAGCCCTGGCTGAACTGATAGCTCCAGTTCACGTTCAGGAGCCACTGGCCCTCGTTGTGATTGAACGATACGCGCTGATCGTCGGAAAGGTCATCGTAGGCCGTGTTCATGGAATCCCGATAACGCGGTGTGAGCCGCACCCGGTGGTTGCCGATGTCGGCCGATATCGGGAAACTGCCCTGCCAATGGGGCATGTTGGTCACGCCGTTGAAGCCCATGCCCAGGTTGCGTCCGATCGCACTGCAGACCCCATCGGGCGGAGGACAGAGCCCGTCGCGGCCGGCCGCGCCGCCGACCGGGAAGTCATACTGCAGCGTGAGAGTGACCAGCGGCGTGAAGGTCAATGGCCCAATGGGCGAATCGAATCGCATGCTGGCCCGTAGGTCCAGGAATTGCGTGTTCAGAAAACCGATATTCGTGGGCTTGTTGGCCAGGGTCGCGATGTTATCGGTGATCGTGTCGAGGATGCCGTCGCCGTTGACGTCGAAGAGTATGTCCGGATCCATTTCGACCACTTGCTTCACGCAGGTGCCGTCCGGGTTGAGTGGATACATCAGGCTGCTCCTCGGCGCTCCGGTCTGCGTGATCGGAATGCCGTTGGCGTCCTTGACAACGCAGTTGGAGAGGACGTTGTTCGCCGTCTGGGCAGTAATCAGGTCCACAAACTCGATCTGAACGAAGCCGCCGCCGACGCTGATCCGGTCGTTGATCTGGTAGTCAGCGCCGAACGACAGGTTGTCCGAGGTCTGCGGCAGCAGGTCCGGATTGGGCGTGGTCTCGTAGGTAAAGGTCGGTGCGCCGCCCCCACGGCCGTAGGTGGTGCCGCCGACGTTGAGTCTCGGTGGCCCCATGCCGCTGAAGATCGTGGCGGCGCTGGCCTGGCTGATCGAGGGCCCCTTGAACGAAGTGCCCCAGGAGCCGCGTACGGTCAGCCGATCCGTGGGGTTCCACAGCGCGGCGATTTTCGGGGAGAACTGATTGAAGCCACCCTGGTAGCTATCGCTACGCCCCGCAAGCTGCACGTTGAGGTTGTCGCGCACCGGTAGTCCCAACTCGAAGTACGCGGAATCCACCTGCTGCTTGCCCGAGAAGTCGTTGAATACGCCCAGGGTGGCGAACTCGCCGGCGTTGGCCTGTGTGTCGGCGTCCCGTTCGACGTATTCCTCGCGGTACGAAACCCCGGCCGCCACGCCGATCGGACCGCCCTGCAGTTCGCCGAACTGGCCGACTATGCGGGCATCGATGTGGAAAAACGTACCCAGGAAGTCGTCCACGCGTAGCGGGGTTAGCCACTCGAGCATCCTTGGGTCGTTGGCGAGCCCGGTCTGGGAGAGTCCGGTCTGCAGCGAAGCCGCATCAGGCAGGCCCGAACTCATGAACGGGTTGTAGTAGTAGCAGTTGCCTTGTCCGGGAACACCGGTTTCGGGGTCGCAATCGGGTCCGCCAAGGCCTGATATCGCCTGGGGGTAGCGTCGCGTGAGGATATCCCTGACGCCGTTGGCTACCTCGCTGTAGGCCGCCGAGGTG
>JAKZVH010000344.1:0-4521 GCA_047516145.1 Gammaproteobacteria bacterium | reverse complement strand
GTAGCCGATGGTGGCGAGGACCGCGGCGAGAATCGTCAGGTCGAATCCGAAGCCGAAGAGCGAAAAGAACCCGACCACGACAATGACATCGTGCACCAGCGCGGAAATTGTGCCGGCGGCGAATTTCCACCGGAACCGCAGCATGACGTAGATGAAGATCAGTACCAGGGCGATCAACATGGCCAGCCCGCCCCGCTCGGTCAGTTCCTCTCCGACCTGCGGCCCCACGAATTCGAAGCGGCGCAGTTCCACGGCAGGATCGTGCGCCCGCAAGGCCGCAAGGACGCGTTCGCGTGTTTCGCCCTCTTCGGCCTCTTCCTGGAGTGGCAAACGGACCAGGACATCGGTGACCGTGCCGAAATTCTGCACCAGCGGGTTTTCGAACCCCGCCCCGGTCAGCGCGGCGCGTATTCCGGCCAGATCGGCCTCGCCCTGATAGGAGAGTTCCAGCAGATCGCCGCCGGTGAAGTCGAGGCCGAAGTTCAAGCCGCGGGTAAGCACCGATCCCATGGACAGCACGAGCACCACCGCGGAGGCCGCCAAGGCGATACGGCGCGCGCCCATGAAGTCGAAGTTCAGCCCGTCGAGGTTCACGGCGTCGTCCGAACGGTGCCGATCGCAAGGGAATCGACACGCCGGTTCCCGTAGATCAGGTTGATCACGGCACGGGTACCGACAATCGCGGTAAACATCGACGTCAGGATGCCCAGCCCCAGGGTGGTTGCGAACCCCCGGATCGGGCCGGTGCCGAACACCCACAACACACTCGCCGCAATCAGCGTCGTGATGTTGGCGTCGGCGATGGTCGAGAACGCCTTCTCGTAACCCGCGCGGATGCTTGCCTGGGGCGAATTGCCGTTGCGCAGTTCCTCACGAATTCGTTCGAAGATCAGCACATTCGCATCCACCGCCATACCCACCGTCAGCACGATGCCGGCGATTCCCGGCAGGGTGAGCGATGCCTGGAGCATCGACAGCAGTGCGACGATCAGGATCAGGTTGGCAAACAGCGCGAGGTCCGCGGTGAGCCCGAACACGCGGTAGTAGCCCGCCATGAACAACACCACGAGCAGAAAACCGGTGAGCACGGCGGCGCGGCCCTTGTCGATATTGTCCTGTCCCAGACTCGGCCCGATGGTGCGCTCCTCCACCTTGAAAATCGGCGTGGCCAAGGCGCCCGCGCGCAACAGCAGGGCAAGGTCCTGGCC
Organism: Gammaproteobacteria bacterium; assembly: GCA_047516145.1. Taxonomy (GTDB): domain Bacteria; phylum Pseudomonadota; class Gammaproteobacteria; order Steroidobacterales; family Rariloculaceae; genus UBA6522. Next base: position 3,313 of record JAKZVH010000344.1, on the reverse strand, counting down.
CTCGAAGGGAGTGACCCCGGTGATCTGGAAGTTGGTCGAGAAGATTCCCCGGATGGTGGCCTCGTTGATGACGGTTTCATCGCGGGTAGTGCGGACTATCTGTTCGCCGTCGCGTTCGATGAGCTCCGGTTTCTCCTCCACGTACAGCACCGCCATGGGGCGGTTCAGATTTGCCTGGGTGGTTTCAAGCATCCGCGCGCCACCCTGGCTGTTGAGGCGCACGTTGACCGCGGGCTGGCCCTGGGCGTAGACGAAGGTCGCATCGGTGAGCTGGTCGCCGGAGACGATGAGATCGCGGCGCAGGAGCGTCGGCGTTCCGTCACGCTGATAGCGGAGAAGCGACCCCAGGGGCGGCCGCCCCGTGCGATCTGCCTGAAAGGCGTCGTTCTCCCAGTCCACGAGTCGGAACTCCACGGTGGCGACGGCGCCGAGTATCCGTTCCGCCTGGGCCGGATCCTGCACGCCCGGAAGCTGGACGACGATGCGGTTCAGCCCCTGACGCTGCACTACCGGTTCCGCGACGCCCAATTCATTGACGCGGTTTCTGAGCGTGACCGTATTTTGCTGAATGGCGAAGTTCTGGCGCTCCGTCACCTGTTGGGGGCTGAGCTGTACCCGGAAACCGGGCTGGCCGTCCACGGTGCCGCGGTTGAGCGTGAGCAGGGGATCCAGAATGCGGATGATTTCCTCGGCAGCGTCCATCTGCGCGGGGTCCTGGATGCCGAAGCTGATAACGCCGGCATCCAGGTTGATGCCGCCATTGCGAATGTCGGCCTCGCGGAGGCGGCTGCGCAGGTCGGTCTGGTATGTCTGCAGCAACTGGTTGAGAGCGGTATCGAGATCGACCTGGTAGAGAAAGTGTACTCCGCCGCGCAGGTCAAGCCCCAGGCTCATCGGCTCCAGCCCCATCAGGCGTAGCCACGCCGGCGTTCTGGGCGCGAGCGTCAGGGCGACGACGTGAAACGGCAAGGCGTCCCCGAGGAGTTCGCTGCCCTGAAGCTGGGAGCCAACATCGCCGAAGCGAACCACGATGGCGCCTTCGTCCAGGATGGCCGAGGAAAAGCCGATCTCCTCCTCGTCCAGAGCGGCGGTGACCTGTGCAACGGCGATCTCCGTCAGGGGATTGCCGTCTTCGCGGGTAATCTGCAGCGCGGGGTCGTCGCCGAAGACGTTCGGCAGCGCGAACAGTGCGCCGCCAAGGATCACCACAAGCACCAGGACGTTGATCCAGAGGGGATAGCGGTTCATGAGGCGTCGGGTCAGGCGTTCTTCACGGTGCCCGGAGGCATCACGCCGGAGATCGTGTTGCGCTGCACTTTCAGGGAAACGCCGTCGGCGACGTCCACGGTCACCCAGGAGTCGCTGACCCTGGTGACCTTGCCGAGCAGGCCGCCGCCGGTCACCACTTCCTGTCCGCTGGACAGTTCAGAGACCATTTGCTTGTGCTCCTTCGCCCGCTTGCTCTGGGGGCGGATCAGGAGGAAATAGAAAAGCACGAAAATGATGATCAGCGGCAGAAACTGGAAGACGGGATTGGATGACCCGCCCGCCTGGGCCCATGCTGTACTGATGAAAAAATCCATGGTCTGTTCGCTGTGGATACACTGGCAGAGCGCGGTATTATGACATAGGTTCAAGCGGAACTGGATTGGTCGCAGGATCTGACAGTCGGACCATCCAGCGACCGTATCCCGATAGAATACGCAAGGGCGTCAATTCCCGGTCTCCGAGGAAATATGCCTTCATTCCAGAGGGGAACTGTCCATGAAGAAATCACTCGTTGCCATCTTGTCCGCGTTCGCGGCGTTTCTGGTCAGCGCGTGCCAGGAACCCTCGCCGGAATCGCTCGCTACAACGGCGACGCCGGAGGGGCCCCAGTGGGTCAGGGTGATCACGTCCGGTAGTTTTGCCGCGGCCTTCAATGTCCTCGGGCCGCTGTTCGAGCAGGCCACGGGCATCGAAGTGATCACCGAGTACGGCTCGTCCATGGGCGGCGGGCCGGAGTCCATCCCGGTTCGTATGGAGCGCGGCGAGACGCCGGACCTGCTGATCTTCAATGGGCGCGCATTCGATGACCTCGCCGCGACGGGCCACATTCGATCCGCGACCCGGGCTGACCTCGCGCGCTCCGTCGTCGGCATGGCCGTTCGTAGCGGGGCGCCGAAACCGGATATCAGCACGAGGGAAGCGTTCATCGAGACGTTACGCGCCGCGCAGTCCATCGGCTATTCGGCCAGCGTCAGCGGCACGTACCTGTCGACGGTTGTATTCCCTCAGCTCGGAATCTGGGAAGAGATTGCGCCCAAGGCGAAACGCATCGTGACCGAACGAGTGGCGAGCGTTGTAGCCCGCGGTGAAGTCGAGATCGGTTTTCAGGCAATGAGCGAAATCCTGCCGATCGAGGGCGCGGATTTCGCCGGCACGATTCCGGATGACCTGCAGCAGGTTTCGACCGTTGTGGCCGTGATGACTGAGCGCATGGCGAATCCGGAAGCTGCACAGCGGCTCATCGAGTTCTTGTCTTCGGAGGCCGTTGCGCCCGTCATCCGATCTACGGGATTGATGCCCGAGGCGAACCCGCGCGAGACCGCGGCAATGCCCGAGAGATCCCAACGAGTCAAGGTGATCACTTCCGGTGGTTTCACGGCGGCCTTCAATATCCTCGGGCCGCTGTTCGAGCAGGCCACGGGCATCGAAGTGATCACCGAGTTCGGCTCCTCCATGGGCGGCGGGCCGGAATCCATTCCGGTTCGTTTGGCGCGCGGCGAGACGGCGGACATCCTCATCCTGAACAGGCCGCCGCTCGATGACCTGACCGAGGCGGGCTACATTCGACCGGCCAGCCGGGTTGACCTGGTTCGCTCCGTTATTGGAATGGCCGTGCGCAGCGGCGCGCCGAAACCGGATATCAGTACAAGGGAGGCTCTCATCGCGACGTTACTGGCGGCGGATTCCATCGGATATTCGGCCAGTGTCAGCGGCACCTACCTGTCAACCGTGATCTTGCCTGAGCTCGGGATATGGGAAGAGATTGAGCCCAGGACGAAACGTATCGTGACCGAGCGGGTCGCAAGCGTCGTGGCCCGCGGTGAAGTCGAGATCGGATTCCAGCAGATCAGCGCTATCCTGCCGATCGAGGGCGCGGATTTCGCCGGCGCGATACCCGCCGAATTACAGCAGCCATCGACATTCTCCACCGGCATCATGGAGCGCACGGAGAATCCGGAAGCCGCGCGGCGACTCATCGAATTCTTGTCTTCGCAAGCCGTTGCCTCGATCATTGAATCTACGGGGCTGATGCCGGTGGTCCGGG
>JAKZVH010000343.1:0-7774 GCA_047516145.1 Gammaproteobacteria bacterium | reverse complement strand
CGCCCACAGCGACCGCAAACCATCTAGGGAGCATCAGTCCCACAACCTCTCGATCCCGTCCCGCCCCGTCAGATACCCGAGCAGGCAGCCGTTTGAACCATCCCTGAGTTGGTGGCAGCGCACCGAGACCGTGTCACCGACATGGACCGCGTCTCGAGTCACTCCGTTTCTCGCGAGTTGACCGGGCGTGGCCGATTCCAGGACCCACAGTTCGGGCTCGCCATCATCGCCGCCGACTTCGATGTAGATCCAGATGTGGGGATTGAGCCAATGGAGGGTCGTCACGGTTCCACTGATATGCAGGTACTCCGTCATCGCGTAGTTGGCATGGGAATGGTGAGCGCGGGCGGGCGCGCCCATCATCAGACCTGCGGCCGCGAGGACCACGATATTGCGCAGCATTGCCTTACCTCCCGAGCGCTCGACGGCCTGGTGCAACGGTGTCTGCCAGCCCTGTTATCTTATACCACAGGGGTCGCAATTCCCCATTTAATGCCGGTGTCGCCACGTTCATCCACCGGGCCTACAACCAGCACGACGATCTCGTCGCGGGCTGTATCCGGCACGCGCTTGTGCTGAAAAGATCATGAATTCGGACGGCAGACGCGTTGCTTCGGCGCTGACCCTGTTGCGCACGCTGGTCTGAGGGCGTAGGTTTCGGTTTTCTCTCGCCTGAACAGGGTGATTCAGCCATGACCGTCATCGCCCGGCGCCTGTCGCGCATCAAACCGTCGCCGACAAATGTACTGACCGGGAAGGTCGCCGAACTCAGAGCCGCGGGGCGCGACATCATCGGGCTCGGGGCGGGTGAACCTGACTTCGATACGCCCGAAAACATCAGCGCCGCGGGAAAGCGGGCGATCGATGCGGGCGAGACCCGGTATACGCCCGTACCGGGGACGATGGAATTGCGGGAAGCCATCTGCGGCAAGTTCGCGCGCGAGAACGGACTGTACTACCAGCCGCAGCAGGTAATTGTGAGCTGCGGCGGCAAGCAGGTTCTCTATAACGCGCTCATGGCGACGCTGGATGCCGGGGACGAGGTCATCATTCCGGCACCCTATTGGGTCTCCTATCCCGACATGGTGCTCCTCGCCGAGGGGGCGCCCGTGATTGTCGAAGGGCGCGAGGAGAACGGCTTCAAGATAACGGGCGAGGATCTGGAAGCGGCGATCACGCCGCGGACAAAGTGGGTCATGCTCAACTCACCCAACAATCCGACGGGCGCTGCCTTTACGCGCGAAGAGCTCAAGGCGCTGACCGATGTCATCCTGCGTCATGAACACGTCTGGGTCATGGTGGACGACATCTACGAGCATATTGTCTATGACGGATTCGAGTTCACCACGGTGGCCCAGGTAGAACCCGGGCTTTTCGACCGCACGTTGACCATCAATGGCGTCTCCAAGGTCTATGCGATGACCGGCTGGCGTCTGGGTTACGGTGCCGGCCCGGCGGACCTGATCCGCGCGATGACGGTCATTCAGTCACAGTCGTCGACGCACACTTCCTCGATCAGCCAGGCCGCGTCCGTGGAAGCGCTCAACGGCAGCCAGGATTTCGTGGAGCCGCACAACCGGATGTTCAGGCAACGACGCGACTTGGTGGTTGCCATGCTCAACCGGACCCGGGGTGTTTCCTGCCCGACGCCGGAGGGCGCATTCTATGTCTATCCGTCGTGCGCCGGGATGATCGGCCGGACGGCGCCGAACGGAACCGTGATCGCGGATGATTCGGATTTCTGCACCTATCTGCTCGAAAGCGAGGGCGTTGCGGTCGTTCCGGGCGCGGCATTCGGCATGTCGCCCTATTTCAGGATATCGTATGCGGTCTCGACGGAGGTTCTGACCGACGCATGCGGACGAATCCAGAGGGCCTGTGCGGCGCTGGATTAAGCAGAACCCAATCGAGCCGTTCCGAACAATCGAACGGATGACGGCCACAACAAACGAAGGCAAGAGTATGTTGACTGCACTTTTCTATCCTGGGCGTCTCGGCCCCGTCGCCACGAAAATCGGTGAGCGATGCGCGCTGGGGCTGGCTGTTTTTCTCGTCGCGGGCCAGTCCTCCGCCCACCATTCGTTCGCAGCATCGTTCCTGGATGAGGAGATCGTGCGCGAGGGCGTGGTCGATCGGTACATCTTCAAGAATCCGCATGTACTGTTTTACATGACCGTTGCCGACGAGAATGGGCAAGAGGCCGAGTGGATGGTGGAGGGCAGCGCGGCGACCAGCTTGCGGAACGCGGGCTGGAACGCCGACACAATCCAGGCGGGGGAGCACGTCCGAATTTCCGGAAAGGCCGGGCGCGACGGCAAGCCGATGATCTCGATGGGTAACGTCGAGGTACTCGATCCCGAGACACGCGCCGTACTTCGCAATCCGGCGCTTCGCCGAGCCGAGGGGCAGGTTGCGGCAACCGAGATACAGTCCACTCCATTGCTGTTGGCCGATGGCCGGCCGAATCTCACCGGCGCCTGGGTACAGGGCCGCGGCGGTCCGGGTTTCAGGAACCATCGTGCGCCGCCGTTCAATGAGGCAGGCGCCGCGCTGCAGGCGCAGTGGGATCCGGTGGATGACCCGCAGGTGGCTTGCGAAGACCCGAGCCTCGTTCGTCAAGCGGGTTTTACCCCGCATCCGGTGCGAATGGAGCAGTACGACGATCATGTCGTTATCTCGTATGAAGAGTATGGCGGCGTGCGGACGATCTATTTCGACGACCGCGATATCAGCGACGACGACCGCCCGCTCGGCCAGTCCGTTGCGCGTTATGAGGGGGACCGGCTGATCATCGAGTCGACCCACATCCCGGGGAACCCGGCCGGCACCCCGGGCAACCGGTTAAGCGACCAAACCACGACCGTGGAGACCTATCGACGCCTGGACGATCCGACCCAGGGATCGATGGTCGAGATGGAGATGATCATCAACGATCCGGGTTACCTGACGGAACCCTGGGAAATGGTCTGGAAAAAACTCTACAGGGAGAACTACGAGTTCATCCCCGTGGAGTGCCACGTGCCGTATTGATCGGATAGCTCGGGCGGATCGGCGCCCGCGAAGGAGTGTTGGCCAGATAGGCGTGCCGCCCGTCAGTCCCACTCCAGTTCAACCCCGTGACCGCGAGCCGGGTCGCCGTGCAGCGGTGTGACAAACCCTAACAGCCCCCCGTTGGTACCGTCCCGGAGCAGATGAATCCTGACGTGGACGAGGTCGCCCGGCTGGACATCCTCGCGCTTGACACCGTTCTCGAAGATGGAAAAGGGACCGGCCGCCTCCAGCGCCCACGTCGTCGTTTCCCCCTGTTCGTCAGTCACGTCGAGGTAGATCCATGCGTGCGGGTTCATCAAAAGCACGTCGCTGACCGTGCCCTCAAGATTCGACCACTCCGTGACCTCGTATGCGTTGTGGGAATGGTGCGCCAATGCCGGGAAGACAAGGGAACTCGCACATACCAGGGCCAAGCCGCGGAGTTTGAGTCTACTGGTCATCGCCATCTCTACCTGATGCGGGGCGGGGGCGGGTAGCCGTTGGAATAGATTTGAATGCCGTCCCACTCATAGCGAACCGGATTGAATTCGCGGTCGAGAAATCGCAGCGAGATCTGGAAGATGCCCGGCGCGGGCGCTCCCTGGGGCACAGTACTCTCCAAAATATAGAGACGATCCTCGTGCATGTGAACGACCGCTGACGTCCGCGACCCATCGGCATTCGTCAGGCGAATCGCGTGACCTTCGACGCGGTCGGAGTTGTAGTGCGCGTAGTGGGATACGTCGGCGCCATCCCGGTTCATGATGTTCCACGACGCATGGACGATGGCGCCGCGCATCTCTTCGGGCCCGTCGTCCTGGCAGATGTCCCCATCGCCCCCGGCTGCCAGGCAACTCTCTACGCGCGCCTGGTGAATCTCCACGGCATCGGAGTAATCGACCACCGTCGCGGAGTAACTGTGAGAGTCGCGTTCAAGGAGATAGCGGCGGGCGGGCAACGTGATTCGATATTCCGTCGGATAGATGAACTCTTCCACGGCTGGTGCGCCGGGAAAGCTGACGCTGAAGTAATCCTGCCGGCTCACGTACTCGGTCCAGGTGGCGTTCTGGGCGAACGCAGCTGGCGCCGTCAATACAACGAGCGCGGCCGTCATTGCTGAAACAGTACGCATTGCCCGTATCTTCACGTTTCCAACCTGTCGCGATCGCCCATTGTCCGGCGACTGTCAGGGACAGGGGTCCTCGCCCTGGACGGGGGCTTCCCCGGAGGGCACGCCGAAGCATGGATCCGCCGCCTGCAACACGGCCTGCGCGCCGGATCGAATCAGGCTGGTGGTGCTGGGTGCTTGAAAGAACCCGTATCCTTCCCGTGTGGACATCCAGGCCAGCGGCCCGCCGACCGTGCGGCCCGCCCCGAGCGTGGCGTCCTTGACCGTCGTCACCAGTGCCTCGTACTCGGGGTGGCCCTGCGGCAGCCCGGTAAAGCTGCCGAGGTCGGAACTCGCAATGAATACCACGTCGACGCCTTCGAGGTTCGCCACCTCTTCGACGATCGCAACACCGGCCGGCTGCTCGATCATTGCCACCACCATGATGTTCTCATTGGCCGCGGACCGGTAATCGCTTCCCCAGAGCGCTCCGTACTGTCCGCCCCCCTGGCTGCGTTTTCCGAACGGCGGATAGTGCGCGTAGGTGACGGCGTCCCGGATCTCCTCCATGCTGTCGACCATGGGGACGATGATTCCCAGCGCACCGATATCCGTCGCCTTCTGAATGTCTCCCTCGGTTGCAGACGGCACACGGATGAAGGGAATCGCAGGTGCACCCCGGCACGCCCAGATCATCCGTGCCGCGTCCGTATACGTGAGCGGGCTGTGCTGCATCTCGATCCAGATGAAGTCGAACCCGGAGTTGGCCACCGCGCAGTAGATGTCGGCGTCGGCCGTCGCCACCGTCGCGCCGACCACTTGATGACCCTCGGCGAGTTTCTGTTTGACCGTATTGAAGACGGGTGCCTGCTGCGCGCCCGCCAGCCGGGGCAAGCCGAGCGCGGTCGTGGCGAAGAGCGCGCAGTGTAGCCAGAGGAGGGTCGGGCGATTCATCGGTGTAGCCTCGTCACGGTCCGAACGGTATCAAGATCAACCTACACCTCACTCCGGCGCGCTGCAACCGGGATATCTCACGGATGGGCGCGTGCCCGGACAACCCTTGCAAGCGTCGTCCGCGCACGCGCCCTCACAATGAATGTCGATCCGCGATACGGGCTAGGGGAATTGGACCTCCAGGGTCTGCTGCCGCTGATCGCGCATGATCTCGAGTTCCAGCGCCTCACCGGACTCGAAGCTGGAAAGAATACGCACGGCATGTTGCGTGCTGTTGGGCACTCGTCCACCGATGTCCAGGATAACGTCGCCATCCTGCAACGCCTCCAACGCCTCATCGGAGGGAGCACGGACCACCAGAATGCCGGTCTCCGTGCCGAAGTAAGCGCCGAGTTCGGGCGTCAGCTCCACCATCTCCATGTCGCCCCATTGGCGTCGGAAATTGACGAGTCGCTGGGCAACGTCACCGCCGTTGCGGAACAGATCGGTGAAGCTGAACCGCCGGTCCCCATCATCCTGCCGGGAACCCTGCCGGCTGAACACGATGGTCGACGCGCCGGTGACCACCTCGATGTCCTGTTCGTCGCCGTCACGCACCACGGTCAGCGTCACCGTATCGCCGGGAGAGACATTCTCCATCTGAGCGACGAGTAGCTCGGCTGGCGAATCGCCGGTCAGCTCGGCACCGTCCATGGCGACGATCACGTCTCCGGTCTCCACCCCGCTACCGGCAGCCGGACCGCCCGGGGTAACGCCGTCGACGCGTACACCATTCTCGCTGTCGCTGTCGCTGTCGCTGTCGCTGTCGCTGTCGCTGTCGCTGATGTTGATGCCGAGCACCGCCCGCTCCGAGAAGATGTTCAAACCCCTGATCGCGGGTCCGGCGGCTTGAGCGGACAGCCGCGCGACTTCACGGGCGGCTTCTTCCAGCGCCTCCCGCGCTTCTGCGAGTTCCGAGCGGGCCTCTTGCAGCTGCTCCCTTTCCTCTGACGTCTGCGCGCCAAGCGGACCCGCCGTCGCGGCCAGACCGGTCAGGGCGATGAGTGTCAATATCGAGGTCTTTGCCATGATCTTGATTCCTGTAGCTTGATTCCTGTAGTTGGATGTCCTGCCCTAAAGATGCGGCTAGAACCCAAAGCGTTGCGCCTGGGCATAACGCACGTGGAGCAGCGCGTTCATCAGATCGACCCGCTCCTGCCATAGCGCTTCAGCCTGCACGGGTTGCAGACCGTTGACGCGGGAATACATGAGTTGCTGATCGACCATCGCGATCTGGTCCTGAAGTCCGGAGATCGTCGTTGCCGTCCCGGCGTTCGTCAACCGGGGCTGATAGGGAATTTCGTTCAACAGCCGTTCCAGGCGCGCCGATTCGCCGGTGAGCGAGGTATAGGCGGCGGTCGTCAGGTTACCACCTGGACCGCCGTTGGTGGATACCGGTCCTTCGGCGACGATCGTGCTCGGAACAGGCCCCGGCGTATCGAACGCATAGCGCACCGCCAGCACGGCGACCACCGCGACCGCGGCGGCCACGGCGCCTCGCAGGGGCCAGTGTGCGCCAGCCCGCGGCGACAAGCGCGAGCGGCGGTGCACGGCGTTACGGGTCACCGCACCGCGAGTCTCGATACGAGCGTGACCTGCCGCGTCCGGCTCCACCCGATCGCGTTGCCCTTGCTTGGGCACGCCGGCGCGGGAATCCAGTTGCGAGAAAACCTTTTCTCGCACGCCGGGCGGTGGTTCGAATTCAGGCAATTTCTGCAAGCGTTCGCGGGTGGCCTGCAATCGCGCTACTTCGGCCCGCAGGTCCGGGTCCGCATCCACCGCGGCGCGCACCGTGGCGTCAACCGGTTCGCCGTCCCGTATGCTCAGCAGCTCTTCAGTGCCGGGGTACATGATTGTCCTCCATTCTCGGGATATTCCCCGTCGAGCAACACGCGCAGCCGCTGGTGGGCGCGGGCGAGTTGCGACTTCGAAAAACTGGTCGTTCGGCCCATCATCGTGCCGATCTCCTTGTGCGTATAGCCCTCCACGTCGTGCAGCCAGACCACGGTTCTGGACGTATCCGGAAGTGTCGCCAAGGCACGTTCCAATGCGATCTGGCGTTCTGCCCGGTTGCCCGGGGTCGGCGGACAGACGGACTCGATCGCCGCGGTTTCTACTCGCCGGGTGTTCCAGGCGGAGCGCAGGTACATCAGGCACTTGTTGACCGCGATGCGTCGTACCCAGAACCCGATTCCGGCCTCGCCGCGGAACGTGTCCAACTTGCGCAGCACCTCGACGAAGGTCTCCTGGAGCATGTCCTCGGCGAGCGCCGGGGAAACCAGCATGCGCCGCGCCAGCGTATACACCATGGGGGCAAGGGCCTCGTACAGCCGCCCCTGTGCCGCCCGGTCGCCCTTCCGGGCGCCGGCGACAATTGCCGGATCCACATGTGGTACCTGAGTTCCCATGATCTTCAAGGGTTAGATGCAACGATAGGAGAAAAGGTTGCAGTCCGGTTTCGCGCGAAGGTTGGGCGGCGAACAGTGCTACCGGTCCCGGCAATGCAATCGAGTTCGCGCACTGCATGACATCGTCGAGGTGATCGGAGAGCAATGATTCCCACGTTACGCATGTAGCAAGCGTCGCTCCAGCAACGCCCGCATGTCTCGTCGCCCACCGGCAATAACCAGTACGTAAACCCTG
>JAKZVH010000342.1:0-10822 GCA_047516145.1 Gammaproteobacteria bacterium | reverse complement strand
GATCGACGGCGGCGCGCTGCGGACCTATCGCCACGCCCCCAACACCGGCCCGCGCAAGAGTTGGGCAGCCGGCGACGCCACCAGCCGTGCCGTGCGCCTGGCACTGCTGGCACTCACGGGCGAAATGGGCTATCCGTCGGCGCTCAGCGCGCCGCGGTGGGGCTTCTCCGATGTCCTCTTCGGCGGCAACGCCATTCGCCTGTCCCGTCCGTTGGCAAGCTACGTGATGGAGAACATCCTGTTCAAGATTTCCTATCCCGCCGAATTCCACGCCCAAACCGCGGTGGAGGCGGCCATGACGCTGCACTCGGCGGTGCGGGACCGGATCGAGGACATCGTGGAGATCGTCATCGAAACCCAGGAACCCGCGACGCGCATCATCGACAAGACCGGCCCCCTGCACAATCCCGCCGATCGCGACCACTGCATCCAATACATGGTCGCCGTGCCGCTGCTCTTCGGCCGGCTCACCGCCCGGGACTACGAGGACGAGATCGCCCGGGACCCGCGTATCGACGCGCTGCGGGACAAGATGACGGTGCGTGAGAATACCGAATTTACTCACGACTACTATCATCCGGACAAGCGCTACATCGGCAATGCCGTGCAGATCAAGTTCCGCGATGGCAGCGCTGGCGAACGGATCGAGGTGCCCTACCCCATCGGACATCGCAAGCGCCGCGCCGAGGGGCTGCCGCTATTGATGCAGAAGTTCCGCGCCAGCGTTCAACCCGGACTCCGTGCCGGGGCGTGGGAGCGGCTGTCGGAACTTGCCGAACGGCCGGACCGACTCGAGGCGACGCGCGTGAGCGAGTTCATGGGCTTGTTGGTGCCCTGATTGCCGCGGCCGCAAGGTTCGCAATATCTGCAGGTCAGTCCTTGCGGCCCACCATCAGGGTATTCGGCCCGTCCCGCCAGACACATTCGGCATGAAAGCCCGCCTGCCGTAGCGCGGCAAGCTCCTCGTCCAGGGGAAAATACGTGTCTTCCAGGGCCCATTCGTCGAAGTGCCGGTAGGCGCGCTGCTCATCGATACCACACGCAACCAGGTGGGCCGCCCAGAGGCGATACGTGCGTTCGCGGGCGCCCGGGTGGGAGCTGACGGTCACATCGGCGTTCACGAATACGCCCCCGGGGCGAAGCGCCCGGAATATGCGTTCGTAGATCGCGAGTTTGCCTTGCATCGTTGGCACATGGTGCAGGGCCAGCGATGCCGCCACTGCATCGCACCCGGGCAGCGGGCCATCGAATGACCGTTCGCTGAATCGCACCCGCGGTTCAAACCGCTTCAGCCGGACGCGTGCCTGAGCCAACATTTCGGGATCGACGTCGATGGCGTCCACGCGATCGACGCATTCATGCTTGAGGATCGCTTCGGTCAGCGCGCCGGTACCCGCACCGAGGTCGAGAACCAGCGCCGGGCCGGCGTCGGCCACCTCGCCCGCGGCGCGGGTCAGCCCCTCTTCATAGCCCGGGATGAATTTGCGTATCGACTCGTCGTACGCGTCGATCTCGAGACGAAGGTGGCTTCGGACGGAGTGGTTCATCGGTGAATCGTAGCGAAATCGCGCTCCCCGATTCAATAGTACGCTGACCGTGGTGGCCGATGTCGCTTCACCGACGATGCTTCAAGGGTAGAATTGCGCCACACGCCAGCCCCGGGATTGCATCGGGCGATCGCTGCGCTGAATGTGACAATCTGACCGGCAGGGAAGGATTCGAGTGAAGGTTCTGGGCATCGAAACCAGTTGCGACGAGACCGGTGTCGCCATCTACGACCCGGATCGCGGCCTGCTGGCGGAGCGACTCTACAGCCAAACGGAACTCCACGCCCGCTACGGCGGCGTGGTTCCCGAATTGGCCTCCCGGGACCACATAGCCAAGCTCGCGCCAATGATCCGCGACGTGGTGGCGGATGCCGGCCTGCACCTGGACGATCTGGACGGCATCGCCTATACCGCGGGCCCGGGTCTGGTGGGCGCACTCATGGTCGGAGGATCGCTGGCGACGGGGCTGGCGATGGGGCTGGGAGCGCCGGTGATCCCGGTTCACCACATGGAAGCCCATTTGCTGGCGGCCTTGCTCGAAGACGATCCGCCGGCGTTCCCCTTTGTCGCATTGCTCGTCTCCGGCGGGCACACACTGCTGGTGGAAACCCGTGGGCTCGGCAGATACCGAATTCTCGGCGAGACCCTCGATGACGCGGCGGGCGAAGCATTCGACAAGGTCGCGCGCCTCCTCGCCCTGCCCTACCCGGGTGGCCCGGCGCTGGCCGCGCTGGCCGAAGGCGGCGATGCGGCGGCGTTCCCGTTGCCACGACCGATGCTCCGCAAGGGACTCGATTTCAGCTTCAGCGGGCTGAAAACGGCGGTCCGGCTGACGCTGGATCGGGCGTCCCCGGGCGGCGGCGCGCTGGCGCAATCGCTCCGCGAGGATGTGGCCGCCTCATTTCAGGCCGCCGTAGTGGAAACCCTGGTGGAAAAGTGTCTGCGCGCGTGCACCGCTACGGGACTCAGGCGTTTGATCGTGGCCGGTGGCGTCGGCGCCAATATCGAACTACGCGGCCAACTCAAGTCCCGTGGGCGCGAACAGGGCATCCGGGTCCACTACCCGAGGCAATCGCTATGCACCGACAACGGGGCAATGATCGCCCTGACTGGCTGGCATCGGCGGAGTCAGGCCCTCGACTCCCCGGTTATCGTCGCGCGACCGCGCTGGCCACTGGACGAATTGCGGCCGCCACCGCGCCCGCGGAACGAGCGTAGCTGAGGACATCGTATGGACAAGATCTTTCTTCGCCGGCTGGAAGTCGATGCCGTGATCGGCATTTGGGAGTGGGAGCAGCGGATCACGCAAACCGTCGGCATCGACCTGGAGATGGCCGCGGATGCACGCACGGCCGCCGCCGCCGACTCGGTGGAATCGACGCTCAACTACAGGGATGTGGCCAAGCGGGTACAGGGATTCGTTGCCGAGTCGCGGTTTCAGTTGGTGGAGTCGTTGGCGGAATCCGTGGCGCGACTCATCGTCACGGAATTCCAGGTTCGCTGGATTCGAGTCTCCGTGGCCAAGCCGGGCGCAATCAGGGGCGCTCGGGAAGTCGGGGTCAGCATCGAGCGCACCGCCGAAGACTATGCCGATTGAGATCCTTGCCGGGCTCGGCAGCAACGTCGATCCCCACCGTCACCTGAGCGATGCCATCCAGGCCCTGCGCCGCCGCTTCGTCGGCATCGACGTGTCTCCCGTCTACCGGAATCCGGCGGTGGGATTTGCCGGCGACGACTTTCTCAACCTGGTGATTCGCTTCCGATGCGATCAACCGCCTCGGGAAATTGAACGGACCTTCTGCGCCATGGAGCACGCGGCCGGCCGGCAAAGGCCCGGGCCGGCGGCCGCACCGGAAACGGGCTCACGAACACTGGACGTGGACCTGCTGCTATACGGCTCGACCGTGGATCCGGCACTGGGCCTGCCGCGCATCGATGTCCTGCGCTACGCGTTCGTACTTCGCCCCCTGACCGAGTTGGCGCCGCGACTGGTCCACCCACTGACGGGCCGGACCATGGCAAGCCATTGGCGAGACGTTGCCGCGCAAAGCCCACCGATGCGTCGTACCGGACTCTAGCAGCCGTGGCAAAAGTCCCGGAGGGCGCGTGCTGTCGGCGCGCCCGAGGCGTCTACCAGCCGACGCTCCGCCCCCCGTCCACGGCCAGGATATGGCCGCTGACATAGGGTGCATCCCGTACCAGGAACAGCACGGCCGCGGCCACGTCTCGCGGCTCTCCGGGGCGCTTCAGCGGAATCTGCCGGATGATGTTCTCACGCACCTTCTCGCTCAGGCCGGATTCCGGCCAGAGAATCGCGCCCGGCGAAACGCCATTGACCCGGATATCCGGCCCAAGATCCTTGGCCAACGAGCGCGTCAGCATGGCCAGGCCCGCCTTGGCGGCACCGTAGACGGCATGATTCTTCAGCGGACGCTGCCAATGAACATCGACGATGTTGACAATCACCCCGCCGGTTTGACGCAGATGCGGCGCCGCGGCCTGCGATAGAAACAGCGGCGCCTTAAGGTTGGTATCGACCAGATCGTCCCACTGCGCCTCGGTGATCGTGCCCGGCGGCGTCGGATAGAAACTGGACGCGTTGTTGATCAGCGCATCGAGACGGCCGGTGCGGTCGATGACGTCTCCGAACATGCGCGTAATCTCGGACGTGTCGCGCAAATCGCCCTGGATGGCCAACGCTGAACCGGGACGTTTGCCGCCAAGCCGCGCCGCGAGCGCTTCGGCAGGCCCGGCGCTGTTGAAGTAGTGAATGACCACGCCCGAGCCGGCTTCGTGGAGCGCCTCCGCGATAGCCGCCCCGATCCGCTTTGCCGCGCCGGTCACAAGAGCCCAGCGGCCTTGCAGGGATTCTCCGCTATTGGGCGCCACCAATTCTGCTCCGGGTAATGGAAAGCCGTAAGGTTACACTAGCAGTCGGTGCAGCCGCCCGTCCGCGACGAGAACCACGTCTTGCCTGATATCCATCCTGAACCCGACCCTCGCGAAGCGGAGATCGCCGAGCGTCTGACCCGCCGCATACGGGATGAACTGGAAGCGCGCGGTGGGTTGAGTTTCGAGCGCTACATGGAGCGTGCGCTCTACGAGCCGGGTCTGGGCTACTATCGCAACGGCACGGAGAAGTTCGGCGCCCAGGGCGACTTCATCACGGCCCCGGAACTGTCGCCGGTATTCGCCGAGGCGCTGGCCGCGCAATTTGCCGCCGTATTGACGTCGCTATGCCGCCCGTCGATCCTGGAAGTCGGCGCCGGTACGGGCACGCTGGCAGTGGATCTGACCCGTGCGTTGCGCATTCTCGATGTCGAGCCGCGCTACTGGATTCTGGAGCCGAGTCCGGAATTGCGGGCGCGGCAGCAGCGACGCTGCGAAGCGGCAGGCGTGCAAGCCCGCTGGCTCGACACCTGGCCGGAGGAACCCTTTCAAGGCGTGATCGTCGCCAACGAGGTATTGGATGCCTTTCCCGTGACGCCTTTCGTGCAACGGGCCGGCGAGGCGAGGCCGCTTGACGTGGGCTGGACGGGCCGGGAATTTGCCTGGCGGGAAGGCTCGCCTCGAGAGGATCTGTCCCGTCGGATCGAATCCCTGCAGCGCCGGCTCGGTCAGGATTTCCCGGAAGGATACCGCTCGGAAGTATCGCCGCGACTTGGGCCATGGCTGCTGCGCGCCGCCGCCGCGCTTGAACGCGGCGCCGTATACCTCGTGGATTATGGCTTGACCGAAACCGAGTACTACCACCCTCAACGCAGCCGGGGCACACTGATCTGCCACTACAGGCACCGCGCCCATCCGAACCCGTTCGTACTCCCCGGGCTACAGGACATCAGCGCCTGGGTTGATTTCAGCGCCTGCGCCCGAGCGGCTCGCGCCGCCGGACTGGACGTGGCCGGCTTTACAACGCAGGGCCAGTTCCTCGTTGAGGCAGGCGCTGGACAACGGTTGGAAGCGCTCCGGGGGAGCGCCGCGCTGGCCGCCGCCCAGGCTCTCAAGACGCTCGTGCTGCCGGGTGAAATGGGCGAGCGCTTCAAACTGATGGCGTTGAGCCGGGACCTGGCCCTGGACCCGCCGCCCGGCCGCGACTTTCGGTCCCGCCTCTAACCCGCACCGCCCGCCAGTCTCCTGCTGCCGCCGCCAAACTCCTGCCGCCGCCGCCCATCTTCAGCTGCGGCCTGCGACCCGCTCGTGACAGAAATCGGTAAACCATGCGGGCCAATGTCCGGTATATTGGCGGCGGATCGAACGCGGCCACAGCGACCGGCGCTGGCCGGATGTGCCGAGGCCGTGCACCCGATCCGGACAGGGACCTGAGTGGAAACCTTACAAGCCATCGCCCTGGCGCTCTTGCAGGGCGTCGTCGAATTTCTTCCGATATCGAGTTCCGGGCACCTGGTTCTCGTCCCCGCCCTGCTGGGTTGGCACTACCAGGGCCTGGCATTCGATATCGCCGTCCACCTGGGCACGCTGCTTGCGGTGATCGCGTATTTTCGGCACGACCTGGGGCGCATGGTATCCGCCATGGCGCGCACCGGCGGCGCGGACGCCCGGCTGGGCTGGTCGATCGTCGCAGCTTCAATACCTGTCGCCGTCGCCGGCCTGCTGTTGTCCGATGCGGTGGCAAACCAGCTACGCTCGGTCGGCGTCATCGCCGCCGCAACGGGAGGGTTCGGTGTGCTGCTCTGGCTGGCTGACCGGTACAAACGCGAGCGGTTCAGTGAAACCGGGCTTCGCTGGAATCAGGTCATCATCATTGGCATGTGCCAGGTTCTCGCGCTAATCCCCGGAACGTCCCGTTCGGGAGTCACCATGACCGCCGGTCTGGCGCTCGGCCTCAGCCGCACGGCAGCCACCCGATTTTCCTTTCTGCTCGCCATTCCCGCGTTGGGCATGGCTTCAGGCTGGCAACTGTGGCAATTTTCCGCGAGCCCCGCGCCGGTCCCCTGGGCCACGCTGGGTATTGCCACCGCCGTATCCGCCGTAACCGCGTTTGCCGTCATCGCAACATTCCTCCGGGCGATCGAGCGTATCGGCTTCTGGGCGTTCGCCCTCTACCGCGTGGTGCTGGCGGGCGTGATCGTTTACGTCCTGCCGGCCGATTACCTCATCTCAGGATAACGGGCTCCCCTAGCGGCCTTTGAATCTTGCCTTGCGCTTGTCGAAAAACGCCGCCACGCCTTCGGCGTGATCGGCGCTGGCCCGAAGCCCGGCTTGTTCGCGCGCCTCGATATCGAACGTGGCACCCCAATCGCCGGCCGCGGCAAAGCGCATGGTCCGTTTGGTCGCGGCCATCGAGAGCGGTGCCCGCTGCGCAACGCGCTGCGCCCACCCAAGGGTTTCTTCCATCAGGGATGCCGCGGGAACCACCTTGTTGGCGAGTCCCAACTCGACACAGCGTTGCGCACCGATGCGCTCCGACTCCACGCTTAGCTGAAAGGCACGGCGGTAGCCCAGCTGGTGCACGAGCAGCCAGCAAAGGCCGCCGTCGGGAACCAGCGATATCGTCGTGAAGGGCGATAACAGAAACGCATCATCCGCCATGACCAGCAAATCGCAGGCCAGCGCGAGTGACATGCCGATGCCGGCCGCGGAACCCCCGACCGCGCCGATCACCGGTTGGCGCATCGTTGCGATGCATTCCAGGATCGGTCGGTACTCGCCCTGCAGCGTCGCCTCGACATCCCTGTCCGCCGATACCTCCTTGAGGTCGGCACCCGCGCTGAATGAGCGCCCCTCGCCGGCAAGGACGACCGCCCGCACCGATTCATCTTCGGCCGCCTGCCGAAACGCCGCCAGGAGGTCCTGCCGCAAGCGCAAATTGAATGCATTCATCGCCTCCGGGCGATAGATCGCGATAACCGCGACGGCGCCTTGTCGCGCCGACTTGAGGACCGGGTCACTCATCGGAAATCGAATCGCCCAAAAACGGACACGCGCGCGGCAACTACGCGGTATTCGGGTGGGATCGCTCGGACATCGAACCGGCCCCAACCACAAACGCGGACGCGATCAACTGCCAACCGCGGCGAGCGCTTCGTCACGAGAGGAATGCGTGGAAATGATCTGGTCAAACCCGCTGATCTGGACGATCTCCGCAATCGGGGCTGACAGCGAGCAAAGCGCAAACCTGACGTTTCGCTTACCCAGCGTCTTGGCAATCAACAGCAGCGCACGAAGTCCCGCGCTGCTGATATATGTCAGGTTCTCACGATCGATGATAACGGGGCCTTCGCAATCGCTGACGGCGGCTTGCACCGCACTCTCGAAATCGCGCGCGTTGGCGCCGTCAATGCGTCCCTCAGCCTTGGCGATCAATGTGCCGTTGCTGTTTTCGGTATTTATTTGCATCGACCCCCGCTGCATTTATTTGCATCGACCCCCGCTGCCCTTTCTTTCGTCTCGCAAATCACTCATCCAGCGAGTCGAGCGCTTCGCGCCTCGAACCGTGGATGGCAATCATCCTGTCGAAGCCGCTTGTTTTGAATACCCTCCGAATCTGATCGGACAGCGAACAAAGCGCGAACTGGGTATCCTGTTTCCGTAGGCTCTTGGCGGTGACGAGGATCGCGCGAAGTCCGGCGCTGCTGATATAGGAGAGCTGTTCAAAGTCCATGATCACGGCGCGATCGCTTTCCTCGATCGCCTTCCTGATCGCTTCCTCGAACGTCGATGCGTTGGAACCATCGATACGTCCGCCGACCTGAGCCGACAGTACGCCGTCCTGACGTTCGGTCGTCACGTCCATCTGCTACGTCTCCCGAAGCCGTTCCGATTCTAGCATTCAGCCGCCTTTGTCAGTCATCCTGTTCTTCCGGCATCAATACGAATTCCGGATAGGCTTCAATGCCAAGTTCCGCCACGTCCTGGCCCAGGTCCTCGATCACCGGCGAAATTCGCGCGCCCATCGTTCTATCGATGACCAACCACGTCACCGCGGATGCGCCAAACACGAAAACGCCCACGGCTACGATGCCGGCAAGTTGCACCACGAGGTTGCCCCCGGCCGCGATGCAGACCGCGAGCGTACCCCAAACTCCAGCAAACAGGTGTGCCGGAATCGCGCCGACGACGTCGTCGATCTTCAAGCGCTCCAATACTTTCAGGCCGACGACCAGAATTGCACCGCCGATCGCGCCGATAATGATTGCCCAATAATGGTCGACAATATCCGGGCCCGCGGTTATCGCCACCAACCCGGCGATGGCGCCGTTCAGCCCCGCGAGCAGATCGATGCGCCCCAGAATCGGCCGCGACAGGCTGATCGCCGCATGACGCCCGCGGCCGCGGCGAGATTGGTGTTGGCGAGGATGTTACTGATTGCCACGACATCCACGGCGCCCCCCAGGGCAAGCTGCGAGCCGCCGTTAAATCCGAACCAACCGAACCAGAGAATGAACACTCCCAGCGTCACCCCGGGAACATTGGATGGCGGTGTGGGCTTGACACTGCCGTCATTGCGAAACTTGCCCTTCCGTGGCCCAACAATCAGGGCGCCGGCAAGCGCGGCCCATCCGCCGGTGGAGTGGACGATGGTGGAGCCCGCAAAGTCCTGGAAACCCATCGCGGACAGCCATCCGCCGCCCCAGGTCCACGACCCGACGATCGGGTAGATGATTGCCGTAAGAACGGCGATGAAGAAAAGAACGACCACAACTTGACGCGCTCCGCCAATGTGCCCGAGACGATCGACGCCGCCGTCGCGACGAAAACCATCTGGAAGAACCAATCCGACATGGTCGCGTAGCCGTTGTCGACAACGGCTGCAAGCGCTTCTTCCTGACCCTGCAACAACGCGAGTTCATCCGCGGATGAGCCGTAGAGGAACTGCAATGAACCGAACCAGCCGCCCTCCTCAACACCGACATACATCAGGTTGTAGCCAACGAGGTAGAAGGTCAGGCCGGCGATGGAATAGAGGCCGATATTCTTGAGACAGATGACCGACGCGTTCTTGGTGCGCACTGACCCGGCTTCCAGCATGGTGAAGCCCGCACACATCCACATGACCAGGGCGCCCCACACGAGAAACGAGAAACTGTTCAGGACGAATTGCGTTTCGCTGTCTACTGCCGCGCTCGCTGCCGACGGCAGCATCGCCGCCAGAAGGATCGCCGCGGCACCGCCTGCCCCGATCGCAAAGCGGCGTCGCGCGCTGCAAGCGCTACCGCCGCGTGAATTCACATTCACTGTGCTTTACCCTTTGTTGGTTGTGCCGGTGTTCTTGATCAACGTTACAATATTTCTTCCCGCGTGACGCGTGTACTCGAAGCTGTCCATCATTTGGCGCGTGAGAAAAATCCCCAGTCCCCCAATGGGCCGATCCTCGATGGCGGTATCCGTGTCCGGGTCTTTCGCGCTGGTCGGTTCAAACGGGATCCCGTCGTCGGAAATCTCGATTTCCAGCACGTCGCCATCCAGGCGAACCGCAAGGTCGATCCGATGTTCCTCGCTGTCGTCGTACCCGTAACTGATGGTATTGGTCAGCAGTTCGTCAACGGACAGATTCACCGCGTAAACCGTGGCGGGCGGGATCCCGCGCTCAGCGCAGAATTCGTCGATCCTGTCAGCGGCAACCGCAATTTCCCGAAGGTCGTTAGACAACGAAATCGTCAGGGAATCATTGCCTTGGGCGGCGTCAGGCGGGCTCATATCGATTCACCGGGCGCGTGATCGACACGGCAGAGGAAACGAAACGGGAATCGTCGCCGAGGCTCTGGAGAACTCAACCGGAGAAGCCCACGGCAGATACAGCCGACTTTGAATTGCTCTGTATACAAGCCGATGCGCTTCGTCGGTGGCATCTTTCATGGAGCCCATCATAGGCAGGAGTCTACCCGAATTCAACATGAAAACCTGCGGGTTCGGACGCTACTTCGCGGCGTCTTTTGGGGAGCGTCTGCGTGGGCTCGAAGGCTCGAGTCGAACCGAAGGGCTCTCATCGGGCCTCGCCTCCCCGAGCCACCCGCTGCCGGCCCGTTGGGCCGCCACCGTTTATCCGATCGAGAGGGAGGGACTGACTCGGACCGCCAGCGGCCGTCGCCCGTCGGGTGGCGTCGCAGAACGGCGGAAGCTACTGAGCCCCCACCTGGGTGATCTCGACGGTGGAGTCGTGCATCCAGCCGCTGTCCTCGTCACCGATGGCGATGATCTGGCCATCGTTCATGAACGAGTGCCTTCCCTCGTACCAGCGCATGACCATCCCTGTCTGTCTGAGCTCCGGTGAAAGCCGCACCTGAACCCACTCGCCGCGGCGGCCAATGACGGGC
>JAKZVH010000341.1:0-22445 GCA_047516145.1 Gammaproteobacteria bacterium | reverse complement strand
GTTTGGCTCTTGCCGGCTTCATCGTCGACGCCAACGCGTTGCCGCCGACCGTGACCGGCTCTGTCCTGACCGCGGTCCTGAGCGGGTAACTGCGTACATCTTGATCGAGCGCGCCCAGGAACTGCTCCGCAACGTCTACGGATACGGCAGCTTCCGCGGACGCCAGGAGGAAGTCGTGGCCGCGGCGCTCGCCGGCAGGGACGCGCTGGTGCTCATGCCCACCGGCGGCGGCAAGTCGCTTTGCTACCAGTTGCCGGCCATGATTCGGCCCGGCGTCGGCCTTGTCGTCTCGCCGCTCATCGCCCTGATGCACGACCAGGTGTCAGCACTGAAGGAACTCGGCGTACGTGCGGAGTTCCTTAACTCCACGCTTTCCCGGTCCGAGCAGCGCGAAATTCTCAATGACGTATCCGCGCAAGCGCTGGACCTGCTCTACCTGGCCCCGGAACGTCTTCTGCAGGAGGACACCCTGGCCCTTCTGGCCGGCGTCAGACTCTCCATCATCGCCATTGACGAAGCTCATTGCGTTTCTCAGTGGGGGCACGACTTTCGGCAGGACTACCTGGGCCTGCACGTCCTGGCCGAACGCTTTCCCGCTGTGCCGAGAATGGCGCTGACCGCCACCGCCGACGCACTGACGCGCCGGGAAATCCTGTCGCGGCTTGAATTGAACGATGCGGATCAATTCATCAGCGGCTTCGACCGGCCCAACATTCTCTACACCGTGCGGGCGAAGAGCGACGCCAATGCCCAGCTCCTCGCGTTTCTGGGAGAGCACCGGGGCCAGACCGGGATCGTCTACGCCATGACGCGCAAGAAGGTCGAGTCATTGGCGGAGTTGCTGGCAGATCGGGGCTTCACCGCCCTGCCCTATCACGCGGGCCTGCCGACCGAGACGCGTACCGCCCATCAAGCCCGTTTTCAGTACCAGGACGGCGTCGTCATTGTGGCGACCATCGCCTTCGGCATGGGCATCGACAAGCCCGATGTCCGCTTCGTGGCCCACGTGGATCTGCCCAAGAGCGTGGAAGCCTATTACCAGGAAACGGGGCGGGCCGGCCGCGACGGCGAGCCCGCCGAAGCCTGGATGGTCTACGGTCTGCAGGACGTGGTGCGCCTGCGCCGAATGCTCGATCAGTCCGACGCCGGAGAGGAGCACAAGCGCGTCGAGCGGATGAAACTTGACGCGCTGTTGGGCTGGTGCGAGGTCACCGCTTGCCGGCGCCGAGCCTTGCTGGAATATTTCGCGGATAACCTTCCGGATGACTGCGGAAACTGCGACACCTGCCTGACGCCCCCCAAGACCTGGGACGGCACGGTGGAAGCGCAGAAACTGCTTTCCTGCGTCTATCGCACCGGCCAGCGCTTCGGAGCCGGCCACGTGATCGATGTGCTGCGCGGCAAGGACACGGAAAAGGTCCTCCGAAATCGCCACGAATGCCTCAGCACGTTCGGCATCGGCGAGGACCGCTCCGAAGCGCAGTGGCGGTCCATTCTGCGGCAATTGATGGTGCAGGGGCGCCTGCGCTCGGATGCACAACGATACGGCGCGTTGCGCCTCACACCCAAATCCCGCCCGCTGCTGAAGGGAGAGGAGCCGATACGACTGCGCGAGGACGCCTCCGCGAAGCGAGTGACCAAGGCCGCTCGCGAACCCTCATATCAAGTCGCGCCGGAGGATGAGTCACTGTGGCAGGCGCTGCGGGAACTGCGCACTACGCTCTCCCGGGACGCCGGCGTGCCGCCCTATGTCATCTTTCATGATGCAACGCTCAGGGAGATGGTTCGTCTGCGCCCTTCCTCGCCGTCGGAACTCCTGGCCTTGCAAGGCGTTGGCGAGAAGAAGCTGGAACGCTACGGCGCGGCGTTCCTGGAAGTGCTGCGCGAACACGGGGAACTCAACAAATAGAGGCTCCGCTGGGTTCAGTACCTGCACCTTGGGCAGGCCACGCCCCCTGGAATCCAAACTGGCCGCCACCGGAGTTCAGATCATTAGCAGCCGGAGGACGCCAAACGTGATTGCAAGGGTGGCAAGATTGATCGCGACCAAGATGCTGAGCGCCCACTTGATCCAACCGATATCATCCTTTGTAGCCAAGTTTCCATGACCGAACTGGATCATTTTTGCGACCGATTCCGCCTGGGCTTGTTCGAATCCAACTGCCTGGAGTTCCTTGGCCGCGGTCAATGTGTCGAATATGGACATGAACCAAGCATATCATCGCGCCAAACTGCAATCGCTCCGTCTTTTTGAAGGCTTCACGCATAATTGCACTCGGTGAGCCATTCATCTCGCTGCATCCGCCGCCCAATGTCCGTAGCCACGGCGATGGAACTGGCCAAATCGGCCCAGTGCCATTGTACGTTTCAACATCTCTTGCGCGGAAACGAGCCTGGTATTGCGCGCGCCGCGCGCTACGCTTGGGGTGTGCTCCGCCGCAACCAGCCGCTCGCGCCCAGCGGGCTATTGGAAACCAGACATGTCCGGTACGGCATTTGATACACTTGGCGCAGCCCGCAGGCTCAAGGCCGCGGGCATCGAGGCCGAACAGGCCGACGCCATAGTGGAAGTCATGGGGCAATCCGCCAATCAGCTGGTGACCGTGGAGCACTTCGATGCCGGACTCACCATGCTGCAGTCCCGGATTGACGCCGTTCAGACCGAGATGCGGGCGGAGATCGCGCGTTCCCACCTGATTTCAGTGGGAATCATCATTGGCGCCAATGCGTTGATGGTGACGATCCTGGGAATCCTCCTGACCGATGGTGCGGGCATCTAAAAGACGCCGGCGGCGGTTCCGGCCGGCCAGAACGACTTGTCAACCGACCGGGGCGATTCTCAGCCCAGCACTCTCCCGCACAAATCCAGCAACATCCCGGGAAACAGCCCCAACCCAAGCAGCAGCAGCGCATTCGCACTGACCACAATCCGCAACCCAGTCGATGCGTCCAGCGCAGCCAGGGGCTCACCTTCCCCCTCGGCCTCCGCGAAGTACATGAACCAAATCACCCGTAGGTAGTAAAACGCGCCGATAACAGCGAAAAACACACCCACGACCGCCAACCAGACCAGCCCGGCAGCGAGCACGCTCTCCAGCACCACCAGCTTCGCGTAAAAGCCGACGAACAACGGGATACCGGCCATGCTGAACATCACCATGAGCATCATGAACGCGAACCACGGCTCGCGCGCGTTGAGGCCCTTGAAGTCAGCGATGTTCTCGGCCTCGAAGCCCTCGCGGCTGACAAGGATGATCATGCCGAATGCGGCGGCAGCCATGAACGCGTACGCGATGGTATAGAACATGGCTGCGCTGACGCCCTGGGGCGTTCCGGCGATAAAGCCCATCAGGATGAAGCCAACGTGGGAGATGGTCGAATAGGCGAGCATCCGCTTGAGGTTGGTCTGGGCGATGGCGGCCACGTTGCCCACCGCCAACGACAGCACGGAAAGCACGATGACCATATCCTGCCAGTTCCCGTGCAGGCCGCCGAGTCCCTCGACCAGGACGCGCCACGCGAGCGCGAACGAGGCCAGCTTGGGCGCGGTGCCGATAAAGAGCGTTACCGGGGTGCGTGCGCCCTGGTAGACATCGGGCAGCCACATGTGGAACGGCACCGCACCGAACTTGAACGCCACGCCGACAATCACGAAAGCCAATCCCAGCAAGGCCGCCACCGGCGTCTCTTCCCCGGCCGAAAAGAACCCCGCCAATTCGCCGATATCCACCGTGCCGGTGACACCGTAAAGCATCGAGATCCCGTAGAGCAGCGTCCCCGAGGCGATGGCGCCGAGCACGAAGTACTTCATGGCGGATTCAGCCGCAACGCTCGATTCACGGTCGAACGCCACCAGAGCGTAAAGCGACAGTGACAATAGTTCCAACCCGAGATAGAGGATCAGCAGGCTGTTGGCGGAGATCATGACCATGATCCCCAGCAGCGCGAACAGCCCGAGGATGAAGTACTCGCCCTTGAAGAGGCCCTCGCGTACCAGGTAATCGCGCGAATAGAGGAAGACGACGCCGACGATGGCGTAGGCGAACAACTTGAGCGCATTGCCCGCCGGGTCCGCGACAAAGGCGCCGTTGAGGAGCGTGGTGCGTTCGCCCGCGCCGAACCAGGCCGAGCAGAGGGCCGCGCCGATCAACGCGAGCATCGTCAGATAGAATGTGGCCTGGCGCTGCTCCCTGGGCAGAAAAACATCTACCACCAGGATCACGCAGATCGCGCAAACCAGGAATATCTCCGGTGCTGCCCGGATCAGATCAGGCATCGGGATTCACCGCCTCCGGCATCGCAAGTCGCCGTTTCATGCATCGTTTGTCACTGCGCCACACATTGAAGGTTGCCGCGTTCATAGTTTTGTCTGCTGCACGTGCGAGAGCAAATTGGCCAAGGTCTGCTCCATCACCTCCATCAGCGGCGCGGGCCACACGCCCAGCAGCAGCACGGCCAGCGCCAGTACCGCCAACATGAAATACTCTCTGGAGCCGATGTCCCGGAGCGAGGCGACGCCGTCATTCCCCACGTCGCCGAAGACGACGCGCTTCACCATCCACAACGTATAGGCCGCGCCGAATACCAGCGTGGTCGCCGCCAGGAACGCCAGCCAGAAGCTCGCCTGGAAACTGCCGAGGATCACCAGAAACTCGCCCACGAAGCCGGAAGTCCCGGGCAAGCCGGCGTTGGCCAGGGCGAAAAAGACCATCAGCGCGGCGAATTTGGGCATGGTATTGACCACGCCGCCGTAGTCCGCGATCCGCCGGCTGTGCAGCCGGTCGTACATCACTCCGACACAGAGGAAGAGCGCCCCGGAGATCAGGCCGTGCGAGATCATCTGCACCATGCCGCCCTGCAGCGCCAGCATCGCGCCCTCGGCGCCGATTACGCCCTCCCCGCCCGCGCCACCTGCGCCGCCGGCGGCAATCCGGAAGATGACGAAGAACCCGAGCGTCACGAAGCCCATGTGGGCGATGGACGAGTAGGCGATGAGCTTCTTCATGTCCTCCTGGGCCAGAGCGACAAAGGCGATGTAGATGATGGCAATCAACGACAGCACGATGATCGCCCCGGCCAGGGCTGCGCTCGCGTCGGGCGCGATGGGCAGGCTGAAGCGGACGAACCCGTAACCGCCCATTTTCAGCAGCACGGCCGCCAGCATGACCGAACCGCCCGTGGGCGCCTCCACGTGGGCGTCAGGCAGCCAGGTATGCACCGGCCACATGGGGACCTTGACCGCGAAGGCCAGCAGGAACGCCAGGAAAATCCACTGCTGTTCCCGCATCGTCAGGGGAAGGTCATGGAATGCCTGGATCGCGTAGCTGCCGGCGCCGAGATACAGGTAGATCAGCGCCACCAGCATGAAGACCGAGCCCAGGAACGTGAACAGGAAAAACTTCACCGTGGCATAGATTCGCCGCTCGCCCCCCCACACGCCGATGATGAGGAACATCGGCACCAGCATGGCTTCCCAGAAGACATAGAAGAGCAGTCCGTCAAGAGCCGCGAAGACGCCGATCATCAGGCCTTCGAGAAACAGGAACGATGCAAAGTACTGGGCCGGGCGCAGTTCGATCACCTGCCACCCGGCGATGACCACCAGCGGTGTCAACAGCGTCGTGAGCCATACCAGCGGCAGTGAAATGCCGTCCAGTCCCAGGTGATAATAGGCGTTGAAGCGCGCAATCCACGCAACCCGCTCGACGAACTGCATCTCGGCGGTCGTCACGTCGAAGCCGGCATAGAGCGCCAGACTGAGGATGAATACGGCCGCCGACGCCGCCAGCGCCACCAGCTTGCCGCGGTGCGCGCCCGCTTCGTCGGAGCCCAGGGCCAGGACGGCAATGCCTGCCGCGATGGGCAGCCAGACGAGCACGCTCAGTATCGGAAAACCGCTCACTGCCTAACCACCTGTCGCGTGACCGTCCACGGCCCGATCGCTTGCCGCCCGACCGGTCACTTGCAGACCGTCCACCGCCTATCCGCCCAGCACCAGCCAGCCCACGATCAGCGTCAGGCCGATGATCATGGCGAAGGCGTAGTGATAGAGGTAACCCGTTTGCAGCGTCCGGACGATGCCTGCGAGGTAGCGCACGCTGCGGGCGCTGCCGTTGATACCGATGCCGTCGATGACGCCCTCGTCGGCGACGCGCCAGAGCAATCCCGCGAGCGCGCGCGTGCCGGCGGCCACGACGTTCTCGTTGAACCAGTCGAAATAGTACTTGTTGTCCAGGATTCGGTGCAGCGGTGCGAGGCGCGCGCGCAGCAGGCCCGGTATCTCCGGCTGCCTGATGTACAGGAACCAGGCCACGAGCGCCCCGGCCGCAGCCAGATACAGCGCCGCGGATTGGGTTGCCGCATGGACGATGAACCCTGCGGGCCCGTGGTACTCCTCGGCGACGAGGCCCACTACCCCCGGCTCCGCGAGCACGAAGATCGAGTCGTCGAAGAATTCGCCGAAGAGCACAGGTCCAATGGTGATCCACCCGATGATGACGGAGGGCACGGCCAGAAGGATGAGCGGCACGGTCACCACGGCCGGCGATTCCTTCAGGTGGTGACGGGAATGTTCGTCGAACCGTTCCTCGCCGTGGAAGACCACGAACAGCAGCCTGAAGCTGTAGAGCGCTGTGACGAAGACGCCCAGCAGCACGCACCAGTACGCGTAACCCGCGCCCGGGATCGTCGACAGGTGAACCGCCTCGATGAGCGCGTCCTTGGAGAAGAACCCCGAGAATCCGGGGAAGCCGATCAGCGCCAGCGTGCCGATCAGCGCCGTCCAGTAGGTGATCGGCATGTACTTGCGCAGCCCGCCCATCTTGCGGATGTCCTGCTCGTGGTGCAGCGCGATGATCACCGAGCCCGCGGCGAGGAACAGCAGCGCCTTGAAGAACGCGTGCGTCATCAGGTGGAAGATGCCGGCGGCATAGGCGGAGGCGCCGAGTGCCACGGTCATGTAGCCAAGCTGCGACAGCGTCGAGTAGGCCACGATGCGCTTGATGTCCTGCTGGACGACGCCCAGAAGCCCCGTGAAGAACGCCGTGGTGGCCCCGATCACCAGCATCATGCTCAGCGCCGTCTGCGAGTACTCGAAGAGCGGCGACATCCGCGCCACCATGAAGATGCCCGCGGTCACCATGGTCGCGGCGTGGATGAGCGCGGAGATGGGCGTGGGCCCTTCCATGGAGTCCGGCAGCCAGACGTGCAGCGGCATCTGCGCCGACTTGCCCATGGCCCCGACGAAGAGCCCGATGCAGGCCACGGTGAGCACCGACCACTCCATCCCGGAGAAAAGCGCAATGCGCTCCTCCGCCAGACCCTCAGCGGTGCCGAAGACGGTCTGATAATCCAGCGATCCCGCATACGCCAGCAGCGTGGCGATCCCCAGCAGGAAACCGAAGTCGCCGATGCGGTTGACCAGGAAGGCCTTCATGTTGGCGAAGATGGCCGTCTCCTTCTTGAACCAGAAGCCGATGAGCAGGTACGAGACCACGCCCACGGCCTCCCAGCCGAAGAACAACTGCAGGAAGTTGTTGGACATCACCAGCATGAGCATCGCGAAGGTGAACAGCGAGATGTAGCTGAAGAAACGCTGGTAGCCGTCGTCGTCGGCCATGTAGCCGATGGTGTAGATGTGCACCGCCAGCGAGACAAAGCTCACCACGGTGATCATCAGCGCCGTCAGGTGGTCGATGAGGAAACCGATCTCGAGACTGAGCCCGCCCACCTGGGCCCAGCGGTAGACCGAGCCGCTGTAGACCTCCGCCCCGGCGACAACCACGTCCCAGAGGACCGCCAGCGATAGCAGGAAGGAGATGCTGACGCCGATGATCGTGATCCAATGGGCGCCGGACCGCCCCACGCGGTTGCCGAAGAGGCCCACGACGGCTGCAGCGACCAGGGGGGCAAGCACGATGCTGAGATAGACGCCTGCCACGATCAGCCCTTGAGTGAATCAAGTTCTTCCACGTTGATGCTCTGCCGCGTGCGGAACAGCACTACCAGAATGGCCAGCCCGATGGCCGCTTCGGCGGCGGCCACGGTGAGGATGAAGAACACGAACACCTGGCCCGTCTCGTCGCCGAGCATTCGCGAGAAAGCGATGAAGTTGAAGTTGACGGCAAGGAGCATCAACTCGATGCACATCAAGAGCAGGATCACGTTCTTGCGGTTGATGAAGATCCCCGCCACGGACATGCTGAACAGCACCGCCGCCAGGATCAGGTAGTGGGATACGGTGATGGTCATCGGCGCATCACTCCCCGGTTTCCGGCTCTTTCACGGCGTCGACCTTGACCAGCCGCACGCGGTCCTCGCGTCGAACGGCCACCTGCTGGGCGATGTTCTGCACCTTGAGCCCGGGGCGCCGGCGCATGGTCAGCGTGATGGCGGCCACGATGGCGAGCAGCAGGATGACGGCGGCCAACTCGAAGGCGTAGACGTGCTCGGTGTAGAGCACGCTGCCCAGCGCCTTGGTGTTGCTGTAGCCCTCCGGGTACGGCTCCGGCACCGCCACGGCCAGCACGTCCTGGCTCCTGAACCAGATCACATGGCCGATCTCGAGCACCACGACGAATGCCACCGCCGCGCCGAGAGGCAGATAACGGGTGAATCCCGTTCTGAGTTCCTCGACGTTGATATCCAGCATCATGACCACGAACAGGAACAGCACCATCACCGCGCCGACGTAGACCAGCACCAGGACCACGGCGAGAAACTCGGCCTCGAGCAGCAGCCACAGCATGGCGCTCTGCACGAAGGCAAGTACGAGGAACAGCGCTGAATGCACCGGGTTTCGGCTGGTGATCACTCCCAGTGCGGCGAGCACCAGGATCAGCGAAAAGGCGTAAAAGAGGAGTGAGGTAATCAACGGTCGGCTTTGTTCAATCGGCAGGTATCCATGGGTGGATGTCCATCGCGGTGTCGGGTCCGTGGCGCACTACCGGTAAGGGGCGTCGGCCGCCCTGTCCGCCGCGATCATCGCCTCGTACTTGTCGCCCACGGCCATGAGCTTGTCCTTGGTCATGATGTTTTCGCCGCGCGCTTCCATGTGATATTCGTGGATCCGGGTCTCGACGATGGCATCCACCGGGCACGCTTCTTCGCAGAAGCCACAGTAGATGCACTTGAACAGATCAATGTCGTAACGCGTCGTGCGGCGCGTACCGTCCTCGGCCACGTCGGATTCGATGGTGATCGCGAGCGCGGGACACACCGCCTCGCACAGCTTGCAGGCGATGCACCGCTCCTCGCCGCTGGGGTAGCGCCGCAGGGCGTGCAACCCGCGGAATCGAGGCGATTGCGGCGTCTTTTCTTCCGGATATTGCACGGTGATTTTTCTGACGAAGAGATTCTTCAGCGTCAGCCGCAATCCCTTGCCCAGTTCCGTCATCAGGAACGTCTTGATCAGGTATTGAAACACGTGCACCTACCTTTGTGTGTCGGGTTCACAGCTGCCGGTCTACACGGCCCAGGGGCCCACTTTGGCGGCCACCATGACCCCCTCCACCGCGATCCACACGATCGTGATCGGAATGAACACCTTCCAGCCCAGCCGCATGATCTGGTCGTACCGATACCGCGGGAACGTGGCTCGAAACCACAGAAAGCAGAATCCGAAGAACGCCATTTTCAGCGCGAGCCAGGCAAAATGCGGCTCCGCGATAAACGTCCCCTCAAGACCGGGAACCCCGGCGAACGGCGACAACCAACCGCCCAGGAACAGCACCGATGTCAGCGCCGTGATCAAGATCATGTTGGCGTATTCGGCCAGGAAGAACAGGCCGAACGCGATGCCCCCGTACTCCACGTGAAACCCGGCCACGATTTCCGACTCGCCTTCCGCCACGTCGAACGGCGCGCGGTTGGTTTCGGCCACACCGGAGATGAAATACACGACGAACAGCGGCAACAGCGGCCATGCGAACCAACGGCTGATGCTCGTCCCGGCCTGCGCCTCGACAATTTCCCCGAGGTTGAGGCTGCCGCCGGCCATGAGCACACCCACCAGCGCGAATCCCATGGCGATCTCGTAAGCGACGATCTGCGCGGCCGAGCGCATCGCCCCGAGAAACGCATACTTGGAGTTCGACGCCCACCCGGCGAGGATCACGCCGTAGACGCCCAGCGACGTCACCGCGAGCACGTAGAGCAGCCCCGCATCGATGTCCGCAATGACGAAGGAGGGATCGAACGGGATCACTGCCCAGGCAGCTAATGCCGTCAGCAGGGACAATACCGGCGCCATCAGGAACAGGAGCCGATTCGCGTTCGCCGGAACGATCACTTCCTTCAGGAGCATCTTGATCACGTCGGCGAAGGGTTGCAGCACGCCGTGCCAACCAACACGGTTGGGTCCCAACCGGTTCTGCATGTACCCGATGATCTTGCGCTCGGCGTAGGTAAAGTACGCCACGGCGAGGATCAGGGGGACCAGCATCACCGCAATCTTGACGACCGTCACCGACACGAAAACGATCCACTCGGGCAGACCGATTGCGGCAAGCAGGCGTTCGAGTAGTGCGAAGAGTTCAGTCATGGGCCCGAACACTCATTGGGAGCCGCCCCTATCCGGGGTCGTTTCCCGCGCCGCCGCGGTCCGCTGCAGCGCTTCCCCGCGGCGCACGATGCCGTCTACGGCGTAGATGGGCACATCGAGGGCAGCTTCTTCGACGTCGGCGGGCTCGCAGGCGGGAACGAAGTCACCCTGGTAACGCGTATTCGCCGCCAGATCGCCCATCTCCGCACGTAGCGCCTGACGCACATCGGCCGCCGCCCGGTACTCGCACTCCGGCAACTCCAGTTGGTTGCCCAGTACGCGCAGTACCCGCCAGCCTTCGCGAACCTCGCCGGCAGCGTCGGCGGCCGCCGCAAAGCTTTGCCAGGTGCCTTCCACGTTGACGTAAGTTCCCGCGGTCTCGGCAAAGGTACCGATGGGCAGCAGCACGTCGGCCGCCGCCTCAAGCGACTCACTCTGGTGAGAGGTGAAACAGATCACCTTGTCGGCGACTCCGAGCGCGTGCTGCGCCAGGAGCGCGTCGGCCAGATCGTGCTCCGGCTCAAGCCCGAAGAGCACGTAACCCCGCCGGGGTGCGGCCAGCATCTCCTGCGCATTGAGTCCGGGGCGTTCCACCGTGTGTCCGCCGACGCCCCGATGGGGCAGCACGCCGGCCAGGGCGGCACCGGCGGCGTTGGCGCCTTCCGGAAGATACCCCAGAGTAGCGCCGGTGACTCGGCACAGCGCCGCCGCGATGGCACGGATGTCCGCAAAGCGCGGATGGCGCATGGCGATTTGTCCGAGCATGAGCAGGGCCCGGGATTTGTCCAGGAGCACTTGCGCCGCGGCACGTTCCGACTCGCCGGGCTGCAAGCCGTCCACGAGTGGGCGCAGCGCGTCGTCGGGTTCTTCGCCACGGAGCGCCAGCGCCGCCGCCAGCACGCCCGCCATGGATCGGGCCAGTGTTGCCAACGGCGCCTCGACAGTAACGGCGCACGGGAAATGGTATTCGTATGCCGCCGGGTTCACGAAACCGACGGCGGCGCCGGCGAGAGCGGCACTGCGAATCCGGTGCGCGAGGATGGGCACCTCCCGGCGCAGATTGGAACCCACGACGAGCACGCCATCGAGCCCATCGAGATCCGCGATGGCAACCCCCAACGCCGGCCATAACGGGTCGGCCTGCTGATCGCGAAAGTCCCGGGTGCGCAACCGGTAGTCGATGTTGCCGCTGCCCAGGTGCCGGGCGATCCGATTCAGAAGATACATTTCCTCGACGGTGGCGTTCGGCGATACCAGGAAACCCAGGTCGGCGCCGCCCTCCTCCGACACACTGCGCAATGCTTCCGTGACCGATGACAGTGCCCGCGCCCAGGAAGCATCGGCCCACCCCTGCGCGGTCTTGATTCTCGGTATTGTCAGCCTGTCCCGCGTATAGATTCCCTCGTAGCTGAACCGGTCCCGGTCGGAAATCCAGGTCTCGTTGATGGCCTCGTTGTCCCGGGGCACGACGCGCTTGAGCCGACCCCGCAAGACGTGCCCGAAGAGGTTCGAGCCGGCACAGTCGTGGGGTGAGACCATGGGTCTTGCCACCATCTCCCACGCCCGGGCGCTGTAGCGGTACGGCTTGTTGTTGAGAGCCCCGACGGGGCACAGATCGATGATGTTGCCGGAAAGCTCGTGATCGACGCTGCGCTCGACATAGGTACCGATTTCCATGTCTTCGCTGCGTCCGATAGCACCGAGTTCCTGAATTCCCGCGATTTCCTCGCCAAATCGCACACAGCGGGTGCAGTGGATGCAGCGCGTCATGTCGGTGGATACCAGCGGTCCCAGGTTCTTGTCCTTGACGACGCGTTTCTTTTCGGTATAGCGCGACACGCCCCGACCGAACCCCATGGCGAGGTCCTGTAACTCGCACTCGCCGCCCTGGTCGCATATGGGGCAATCCAGGGGGTGATTGATCAGCAGAAACTCCATGATGGCCTTCTGCGCGGCGACGGCAGCGGGCGAACGGGTAAAAACCTTCATGCCGCCCATCACCGGCGTCGCGCACGCCGGCAAGGGCTTCGGCGCCCGTTCCACTTCGACCAGGCACATGCGGCAATTCGCGGCCACGCTGAGCTTGCTGTGATAACAGAACCTGGGAACGTAGGCGTTCTCGCGATCGGTGACCTCGATGAGCATCTGCCCCGGCCGCGCCTCCACGGGAACGCCGTTGATTTCGATGGTGACGGTCTTGTCGGTCATGCCGTATCTCGCATCCTCACGCAGCGGTGTCCAACCGGTCGACGATACTGCGTCCGCCGTGCTCGATCATGTACTCGAATTCGTGCCGGAAATGCCGCAGGAAACTCTGCACGGGCCAGGCCGCGGCATCGCCCAAGGCGCAAATCGTATGTCCCTCGATCTTGTTGGCCACGTCCAGGAGCATGTCCAGGTCCGCCTGGCGGCCCTTGCCCTCCGTGATTCGTGTCAGGACGCGGTAGAGCCAGCCGGTACCTTCCCGGCAGGGCGTGCACTGACCGCAGGACTCGGCGAAATAGAACCTTGAAATCCGCCGCAGCACGCTCACCATGCACGTGGTCTCGTCCATGATGATCGCCGCGCCCGTTCCGAGCCCCGAGCCGGCCTTCTGTACCGAATCGAAGTCCATGGTCAGGTCCACCATGATCTCCGCGGGCAGCACCGGCACCGAGGAGCCGCCGGGGATCACGGCCTTCAGGCGGCGCCCCCTGCGCACCCCGCCGGCGATCGCGAGCAATTCCCGGAACGGGATACCCAGCGGCAGCTCGTAGTTGCCCGGCTTCTCCACGTGCCCGGATACGGAGAAGATCGCGGTCCCGCCGGAGCGCTCCACGCCGAGATCCGCAAACCACCGTGCGCCGTTGCGAATGATCGCCGGCACCGAAGCAACCGTCTGGGTATTGTTGATCGTGGTGGGGGCTCCATAGAGGCCGTAATTCGCGGGAAACGGAGGCTTGAACCGGGGTTTGCCCGGCTTGCCTTCCAGCGATTCAAGTAACGCCGTCTCCTCGCCGCAGATGTACGCGCCCGCGCCGACGAACGTGTAGAGATCGAAGTCGATTCCCGAGTTCCGGATGTTGCGGCCCAGCCAACCGGCTGCATAGGCATCCCGCAAGGCCGCTTCGAATCGCACCACGGGTTCGCCGAGAAATTCGCCGCGAATGTAATTGTAACCGACCGTGGCGTCCATCGCGTAGCCCGCGATGGCCATGCCTTCGATGACAGCATGCGGGTTGTAGCGCAGGATCTCCCGATCGTGACAGGTACCGGGTTCACTCTCGTCGGAGTTGCACACGAAGTACTTTTGCGTGTCCTTGTCCCTGGGCATGAAGCTCCATTTCAGCCCGGTGGGAAATCCGGCGCCGCCTCGGCCGCGCAAACCCGAAGCCTTGACCTCTTCGATGATCGCTTCCCGCGTCAACTGACCCTGAAGCACTTGCTGCCATGCCTGGTAACCGGATTGCCGGACATGGTTTTCGAGCGTCCAGGGCTCCGCGGCTGCATCCATCGAGGGCAGGCATATCCGGTATGTGTCGCTTGCGGCCACGCTACGCCAACTCCTCCAGGATTCGATCGACCTTTGCCGGTGTCAGGTTCTCGTGATAGGTGTGATCGACCATCATCATCGGCGCCCCGCAGCACGCCGCCAGACACTCCTCTTCACGCTTGAGGTAGTACTTCCCGTCCGCGGTGCTTTCCCCAAGCCCGATCCCCAACCTGTTTTCCAGGTGCGCGACGATCTCGCCCGATCCCCTGAGCATGCAGGAAACGTTCGTGCACACCGAGACGCAATACCGCCCCACGGGCCGGGTCTCGAACATCGAGTAGAACGTGGCCACCTCGTAGACCTGGATCGGCGGCAAGTCCAGGTACCCGGCCACCGCATCCATTTGTTCCCGGGTCAGGTAGCCGCGGTTCTCGTGCTGAACGGCCATCAACGCGCCGATCACGGCGGACCGCTGGCGGCCCTCCGGGAAGCGCGCCACCCAGCCGTCGATCTCCTCGCGCACGTGTTCGGACAGCACCCGATCGCTCACCGGTCGATCTCCCCGAAGACGATATCCTGGGTCCCGATGACGGCTACCACGTCCGCCAGCATATGCCCGGTGACCATCTCGTTCATGGCGGCCAGATGAGGAAAACCGGCCGCGCGCACCTTCAGCCGGTAGGGTTTGTTGGCGCCATCGGAGATCAGGTAGACGCCGAACTCGCCCTTCGGGTGCTCGATGGCGGCGTAGGCTTCGCCCTCGGGCACGCAATAGCCTTCCGTGAACAGCTTGAAGTGGTGAATGAGCGACTCCATGTCGTCCTTCATCTCGATCCGCGACGGCGGAATGATCTTGTGGCCTTCCAGAACCACCGGACCCGGGTTGGCGCGGAGCCATTCCACGCACTGCTTGATGATCCGGGTCGACTGGCGCATCTCCTCCACCCGCACCAGGTAGCGGTCGTAACAGTCGCCGTTGACACCGACGGGGATATCGAAATCCATCCTGTCGTAGACCTCGTAGGGCTGCATCTTGCGCAGATCCCAGACGATACCCGACCCTCGCAGCATCGGTCCCGAGAAACCCAACTGCCTGGCCCTTTCCGGGGATACAACGCCGATATTTACCGTACGCTGCTTCCAGATCCGGTTATCGGTAAGCAGTGTCTCGTACTCGTCGACGCGGCCGGGGAAGCGGTCGGCGAAGGAGTCGATGAAGTCCAGCATCGTCCCGCTGCGATCCGCGTTCATCCGCTTGAGGTCCTTGGCGCTGCGGTGCCGGGAGGGCTCGTACACGGGCATCGTCTCCGGCAGGTCCCTGAAGACCCCGCCCGGACGGTAATAGGTCGCGTGCATCCGCGTGCCCGAAACCGCTTCGTAGCAGTCCATGAGATCCTCGCGTTCGCGGAAACAGTACAGGAACATCGTCATCGCGCCGACGTCCAGGCCATGCGCTCCAAGCCACATCAAGTGGTTGAGAATCCGGGTAATCTCGTCGAAAAGCGTGCGGATATACCGGGCGCGGATCGGCGGCGCAATGCCCAGCAGTTTTTCGATGGCCAGCACGTAGCCGTGCTCGTTGCACATCATGGAGACGTAGTCCAGGCGATCCATGTAGCCAATGGACTGGTTGAAGGGCTTTGATTCGGCCAGCTTCTCCGTGGCCCGGTGAAGCAGGCCGACGTGCGGGTCCGCGCGCTGGATGACCTCGCCGTCCATTTCCAGCACCAACCGCAGCACACCATGAGCCGCCGGATGCTGCGGGCCGAAATTCATGGTGAAATTCTGGATTTCGGGCACGTCTAGTCCTTGTGCAGGTCCGGCTGGTAACGGTTGTCGTCGCGAATCGCTTTCGGCACCAGTGTGCGTGGCTCGATGCTGACCGGTTCGTAGACCACGCGCCCCTTCTTCGGGTCGTAGCGAACTTCCGTCTTGCCGATCAGCGGAAAGTCCTTGCGGAACGGGTGCCCGATGAATCCGTAGTCGGTGAGAAGTCGCCGCAGGTCAGGATGCCCGACGAAGAGAATGCCGTAGAGGTCGAAGGCCTCGCGTTCATACCAGTCCGCGGACGCCCAGACGTCAATCACCGAATCCACGATCGGGCGTTCGTCGTTGTCGCAGGCCACCTTGAGCCTCAGCCGGCTGTTGTTGGTCACCGATAGCAGGTGGTAGACGACCGCGAAACGCGCCGGCGGTTCGTATTCGGTTTCGGTCAGAGGTTCGCCGGCCGCCGAGTCGCCCAGTTCGAGCACACCGCGACTGAATCCCGTGCCCGTGGCGGCGGATGTCTCCCACTCGGCGCGGCCGTAACTCAGGTAGTCCACGCCGCAGACATCCATGAGCATCTCGAATTCCAGGCCCTTGGTATCGCGCAGCGTCCGGCAGCAATCCACCAGGTCGGCGGGTGCCACGGCGTAACTCAGTTCCCCGGCCCTGTTCTCCAGGCGCTGGGCGCGTTCGCCAAGGCGCGCTTCCACCGCCGCTGCAATGCCCGCATACTTGTCGTTAAGCCGCATTTCTCACCGATCTTCTACCGCGGTCGCCGATCCGCTCGCGGCGAGTCCACGATTGAACGATTACCGCGCAATGGTGTTGGTACGCCGTATCTTCTGTTGCAGTTGCATGACGCCGTAGACCAGGGCTTCCGCCGTGGGCGGACAACCCGGCACGTAGACGTCCACGGGAATGATCCGATCGCAACCCCGGACCACGGAATACGAATAGTGGTAGTAACCGCCGCCGTTGGCGCACGAACCCATGGAAATCACCCAGCGCGGCTCGGGCATCTGATCGTAGACTTTCCTGAGAGCGCCCGCCATCTTGTTGACCAGCGTACCGGCCACGATCATGACATCGGACTGCCGCGGACTCGGCCGAAAGATCACGCCGAATCGGTCCAGATCGTACCGGGAAGCGCCCGCGTGCATCATCTCCACGGCACAGCACGCCAACCCGAAGGTCATGGGCCAAAGGGAGCCGGTTCGTGCCCAATTGATCAGGTTGTCAACGCCGGTAACCACGAATCCCTTCTCCATCGCCTGGGGAAGATCGATCGATACGTCTCGGTTCAATCCCATTCCAGTGCCCCCTTGCGCCATTCGTAGATGAAACCCACCACCAGAAGCGCCAGGAATATGCCCATGGAAACCAGACCGAACAAGCCTACCGCATCCAGAGACACCGCCCACGGAAACAGAAAGGCAATTTCCAGGTCGAAAATGATGAACAGGATTGCCACCAGGTAATAGCGCACGTCGAAACGCATCCGCGTGTCTTCAAAGGCTTCGAAACCGCATTCGTACGGGGATGTCTTCGCCGGGTTCTTCTGCCCCCGGCCCAACGCCATGCCCAGCAGGAGCAGGACGACGCCCAGGGCGCCGGCGATGATCAGGAAAATAAGGATCGGAGCGTAGGCTGCAAGCATGGGTTACCAACAATTCCGCCGTCGGCGCGGATTGTACCAGTCGGCGTGCGGTTGTGTCCGTCGCGGCCGCAAAAGTCTTGCGGGGTCCGCTCGATCGCGTCGCATCGCGATTTCGTGCGAATCCCGTATTGGACTGCGACCCGACCGAGCCACCGCACTATGTCATCAGAGCGTCGGTGTCAGCGAATCTTCCAGGTGCTACAGTCTCCGGCATTCATTGGCCGCGGGAAATTGGTTCTAATCATATTACGACTCAATGGCTTACGAGTGATACTTCTATCTCTTTGTGCGGCACTTGCTGCGTTCGCAGCCCCAATGGCGCTTTCGCAGGACGCCAGTCCGGAGGCAACCGGACTGAGGATTGCGGAGGAAGCCCGCGACCGTGCGACCGGCTTTGGAAATTTCACGGCCCGCCAGAGCATGGTGCTGCGTAATAGGCAAGGCCAGGAGAGCCAGCGCCAGCTCCGAATCAAGGTGCTTGAAGTGGAGGACGACGGCAACATGAGCCTGTTCGTGTTCGATGAGCCCCGCGATGTCGCCGGGACCGCCATGCTCGTTCATACACACGAGGATGCCGATGACGATCAGTGGCTGTATTTGCCGGCACTGACCCGGGTCAAACGGATTAGTTCATCCAACCGTTCGGGTTCCTTCATGGGCAGCGAGTTTGCCTTTGAAGACATGAGCGACCAGGCCGTGGAGAAATTCATTTACCGACACCTCCGAGATGAGCCATGCGGCGAATTGACGTGCACGGTGACGGAACGGTTTCCGGTGGATACGAGGTCAGGCTACCGCCGCCAGGTGGTTTGGCGCGATGTCGATGCATTGCGCATCTGGAAAGTGGAGTACTACGACCGCAAGGACGCTCACCTGAAGACGCTTACGGCCGGCAACTACGAGCAGTTTCTCGATAGGTACTGGCAAGCGACCCGGATGGAAATGGTCAACCATCTCACCGGCAAGAGCACCGAGTTGACCTGGACGGACTTCGAATACCAAACAGAGCTCAATCCCGGTGAGTTTACGCAGACCGGGCTCAGGCGGGTGCGTTGACGAGCACGACGCGGGTCAGATTCAACTCACGTCGAACAACTTGATCGGATTCCCGTGCGGTGCCGATGGCCGGAACCATGTGACGCACATAAGCTATTGTTTATTAGAATATTTATTAAAACGTGAAACGTTTTTCCCCACAATGTACCCCACCGGTGAAATATTCGGCCGATTAGTTGCGTGAGCAATTCTTGGATCTCCCGGCGATGATGTACGAGGCCGAGGCCGATGTGCTGGCGTTCATGATGTTTCCCAAGACCCATCGGACGAAGACTCACAGCGCCAACCCGCTGGAGCGGCTCAATGGGGACATCAACCGTCGCACCAAGATCACAGGCGTATTTCTTAACGAGGCGGCTATCGTCAGGCAGGTCGGCACGCTGCTGCTTGAGCAAAACGACGAGTGGCTGATGAATTGCTGGCACATGCAACTGGAGGGCGTGAGATTGCTGGCGCAGAACACGCCGGAGCGACTTTCGGCACTGGCGCGGTAAGTATGACGGCCAGCCTCGGACTGCGTTGTCTACCGCCTGGCCACCGGTCCATGGGCTGGCCGAGGTCCCGCGCCCGTGGACAGTCTTTAGTCATCGGAGCCTGGATACACGCTAGAATTTGGATTGCATGAGAGATGTCCAGATACGGAACCTCCGACACTCTGATCGAACCAAGACTCACCGTTCGTACACCACTCCCGGGAACGCCGCCTCTACCGGGATACCTGAGGCCATGATCTTGCAGAAAATCGAGTGAAAATGCGATATTTTTTGTTATATAAAGTTTTCTTGGTATGCTAGTCGTCCAGAACAGGAGAGATTTGCATGTTGCTACGCTTCGGCGTGTCCAATCATCTTTCGATCTGCGAATCGCAGGAGTTGTCCTTTTCTGCCTCCTCGTTGAAGGATCGGGACGAGGGACTGATCGACTGCGCTGATTCGCCGAGCGGATCGATCTTGCCAGCGATTGTTATCTATGGCGCTAATGCGTCGGGCAAGAGCAATCTTGTCAGCGCCGTCGAGACAATGCGAGGCATGGTATTGAGATCTCAAACAATGTGGGATCCAGACGGTGGCGTGCCGCGCCATCCCTTTCGACTTGACGCCGCTAGCTTACAAGCTCCGTCGAAATTCGATATCGACTTCGTTATTGACGGCGTGCGATATCACTACGGTTTCGAAGCGTCCAACTCGGCGTTCGTATCCGAATGGTTATACGATTATCCCAAGTCTCACCGGCGAACGCTGTTCGAGCGGGAGGGTAATGAATTTCACTTTGGGCGCGGACTAAAAGGGCCGAACAAGGTCATTGCGGGCTTGACCAGGTCCAACAGTTTGTATTTGTCAGCGGCCGCCCAAAACGATCACGAACAGCTTTCGAGTGTATTCGCATACTTCCGGTCGATCCGCACCTCACACGAAATCTCCGTCCCGGGTGCACTGGTCTCTCGGCGCCTATCCGAGGACGAGCCGACTAACCGAGTAATTGAATTTCTCGGAAACATCGGTACCGGGGTCATTGACTATCGGCGAAAAGAATCCGAAGTTTCGGAAGCAGCTAAATTGTTTCAGCGGGATTTCATGGCAACGGTAAGAAAGCACATAGATCCGCCTGAGGGCGTACTGAATGTAGAAACGAAGGCGATTAACATTGAACTTGCCCACCGCAGTAGAGACGGCAAGCCGGTATATTTTGACTTGGACCGCGAAAGTGCAGGTACGCGACGGCTGTTACTTGCGCTTGGTTTTGCATTTCGTGCGCTCGACGAGGGGACGCCGCTCATCATTGACGAACTCGACGCTAGCCTACACACACACGCCAGCGAGGCGGTGCTGAAATTATTCTGTTCTCCCAAGACCAATGCCAAAGGCGCCCAACTGGTCGCAACCACGCACGACACTAACCTAATGGCTTCAGCAGTGCTGCGGAGAGATCAACTCTGGTTCAGCCAAAAGAATGCAGACGGCGCAACGCAACTCTATCCCCTATCCGACATTCGAACCCGAAAGGGCGACAATATCGAAAAAGGATACCTGCAAGGCCGATACGGCGCAGTACCCTTCAACGACCCAATCTCGACCCTTGGCACGCGGCGCTAAAATCAAACGCCGAAAAGTCCCTGAGCTACGGCGTCGCCGCGCTCGGTGCGAACCGAAGCGGCGCTTTATACTCTTTTGCGAGGGTAGCAAGACGGAGCCAGCCTATTTTGATGCTATCAAACGGGCCTGTTCAAGTACTCTAATCGGAGTGGAGCCCGTTCCTGGAGTAGGCGTCCCCTACACGATCGCGACGGTAGCGGTCCAATATGCGCGGTCCGAGGGGCTTGCCAAGAGAAGCCGCCGCAAAAGGGACTCGTTCGAGGAACGTGACCAAGTCTGGGCGGTATTTGACCGTGACGAACACCCTAATTTTGACAAGGCGATATCGCATTGCAAAAAATGGGGCATAGGGATTGGTCGCTCCAACCCGTGCTTTGAACTCTGGTTGATCCTCCACGAAACGGACTACGACAAGCCCAATGACCGCCACTCGTTGCAAAAAGATTTCGCAACTCTGAGGCCTGAATATTCGCAGCAAGACGCGAAAACACCTGATTGTGATGACTTGGTTACCCGAGTCATAGAAGCCGAGCGACGTGGAGAGTTGCAACTACGCAATCGGACGCAGGAGCGTAATCCGCATGGTAATCCCTCTACAACCGTTGGTCGGTTGACACGAGCCATTCGGGAAGCTGATCAACTCGCGCAGCGGAATCGCTAGG
Organism: Gammaproteobacteria bacterium; assembly: GCA_047516145.1. Taxonomy (GTDB): domain Bacteria; phylum Pseudomonadota; class Gammaproteobacteria; order Steroidobacterales; family Rariloculaceae; genus UBA6522. The sequence goes on along the minus strand of JAKZVH010000341.1, from coordinate 1,198 downwards.
ATTCGTTGCGAATCGCGTCGATACTTGAATTAACCGACTTGACAGTCGGGTTGTTATAGTCCGAACGTCGTCAGAACAATTCGGACAGAAAGAGGCCGAACAGGCACGCGCTTCCGGCCAATCCACCGGATCGATCCCCAGGTTGAAACGCGTAGTCGGATTGATCGAAGGCCTCAGCTTCGGCAAGACGCCTTGCCCATTGTGCGTCAACAGCAAACCCAACAGCGCCTTTGTACCCGCGTTGTAGTAGTCCATTGCCAAACGCTGAAGCGCCGCCCGCTCGGCCGGTGCGAGGTCCAACAAACGCTTTTCCAGCGTCTTGAGGACGCGCCCAGTACTGGCGTCGGGAACCTTCTTTGCATCACGCACGGAATCCAGGATCTCCAGCAGCGGCACCGTCAAATCGGTAATCGGCGCCCGCCTCGGTACCAGCTTGATTCGTATCGTCCCGAAATCCTTGGTCTGGGCGGCGCGGTTCGTGGCGACTGCGATCGTCTTCGGGACCTGTGTCGAGAGCCCAAGGCGGCTATAGAGCGCGGGGCCCGTGATGTATCCGCATCGTTGACCGTCACGGTACAACATGTCTCGCACGCGCGCCTCGTCGCTTACGGGCATGTCCCCGAGCACGCCCGTGCGCGGCCTGTAGAAGCGTCCCTTTTCCACTCGCTTCAACCGCCCGTTATCGACACTTCGATTGACTGCGCGCACGACTGCCCCCGGTGTTTCCCTGTATTGAGGAAACTCCTCATAGCCAAATTTCTGTCCGCGTGTCACCCGATCTATGGCCTGATTGACGGCGGTTGCGATGCTCATGGATCTCCTCCGAATGTCACTCTACGCACCAGTATCGATCTGTCAGGTATTTTGCTATAAAAACATGACGCCCACTGATCTCAGAATCGATTGACATCCTCAGCCGAACACCACTTCTACGAGCCCTCCGCTGACCGGGAAGTGCACCCAACATCCGGCGCAGTGGAGACCGCCCCCCTGGAGCGCGCCCGCGTACGCGGCGAGCTGACCCGAGTATTCCAACGCTTCGGCGGCCCATTCCGAGCGCGGGCGCGGTGAGGATTTGTGGTCGATCACGATCCATCCTTGCTCGGTCTCCAGCAGAAGGTCGATCCAGCCGCGGAGCACTTGGCCGTTGTCCTGGACGAACTCGACGGGATGCTCGGCCAGCATGCGGCGCGGAGCG
>JAKZVH010000340.1:0-4783 GCA_047516145.1 Gammaproteobacteria bacterium | reverse complement strand
GTTCGAGGCTGAATGAAGGCTGGGACAACAAAAGACCTGGTTACCGAAATGGGGCGCTTTACCGGCCAGCAGAACGGCGGTAGGCGGCCGCTGAAGGCGCACCCGTTCCTGCCCGGGGGGTGGCAATCGCCGGCGTTTCTGGTCTGGCTCCGCCGCTGTCACGGCTGGCTTGGAATCTGGGGCGCGGTGGCCGGGATATTGTTTGGCGTCACCACCGTCCTGATGGTGCATTCAGATGTGTTCCCACCGGCGGAGGATGAGCAAAGCATCGTGCAACTCCCCGTTAACGACGCCGTGATTGACAGTGCCGATAGCCTTGGGGCATTCGCAAAGGCCGAGTTGGGATTGACAACCGATTGGGGGGCGCCCAGGGGCCGGGGCGGCGCCGCGGGCGCGGCGGCATTGGGTTCTGCCGGAATAGCAATGATGAGCGGTGTTGAGCCGCACGGTGGCCTGACGGGGGGCGAGCGGAGCAGGCAGCCCGTCTATTCCACGCAATTCACATCCCCGGGACGCACCCTGGATATGCGATTTGTCGCCGGGAACGAGTACATCGAAATCACGCGCACCGAGCGCGGATTCATGCAGACCATAAACCGGCTGCACCGGGGGAACGGCGCGCAATTGGGTTGGACGTTGCTTGGCGATGCCTTCTCTGGCGCGCTGATCGTTCTGGCTATCAGCGGCGTGCTGCTCTGGAGCCGCATGGACGGCTCGCGACTTATCGCCATCGGCCTGGGCGGCGCGGGGCTCCTGTGTGCCGTGTATTTCGGCATGGTGGGTGCATAGTGGCCTCGACAACAGCGGACGTCATCGGCAAGGTGCGCGCGCCGGGGGAACACCCGCCGAACCCTCACCCGTTCCTACCCAGGGCTTTGCGTACCAACAAAGTTCTGCGCGTGCTGCGCCGCACCCACTCCTGGCTCGGGATGGCGGGTGCGGCTGCCGGCGTCATCATCGGCATCAGCGGCATCACCCTGAATCACCGGGCGACCCTCAACAGCCGCCTGCCCACCGAGATCGTGAACTACCAGTTGAACGCGCCCGGCGAGGGATTCGCGAGCCAGGCGGAATTCGAGCGTTTCGTGAGGGTATCGCTCGCGCTCAATGGGCCGACCCGGGAACGGCGCGGGCAGGCAGCCCAGGCAGCCGTCCAGCCCGCGGCAGCCGAAATCGGCGGGCGATTGGTCGACCAACCCCGGCGCTTCGAGGCGTACTATGCCTCCGCCGGCGAAGTCGTGGACATCAGTTACGTCGACGGCAATGCCTTTATCGACGTGGTGCATACTGACCGCGGGTTCCTTGCAACCCTCAACCGGCTACATCTGGCCAGCGCCAGCGGCCTCATCTGGGTATTGATCATCGATGCCTTCTCGGGCGCCATGGTGGTGCTGTCCATCACCGGACTCCTGCTCTGGTCCCGATTGACGGGGCCGCGCCTGCTGGCCATCGGGCTCGCCGGCAGTATGCTGCTGGGCGCCGTCTACTACGCGAACCTTCTTTGATAATGAGCATATTGGGTTTTGGACGACACTTTGAGGGAGTGAAATTCATGTCTGGCAGCACGCGTATTTGGCTTCTCGTCCGGGTGGCCGCTCTGTTGGCGCCTGCGTTGGCAATGGCGCAGGGTGAGGGCGAACTGGAAGAGATCGTGGTCACCGGAAGCTATCTGTTCAACGAAGTCGACTCGCCCAGCCCGGTTGACGTGATCAGCGGCGAGCGCCTCTTCGAGGTGCCGGCGTCGAACCTGTCGGATTTCTTCTACTACGAAGTACCGCAGAATTTTGGTGCGGAACAACGCCGATACCAGGGCGGAGGCAGCGGCAACCACAGGACGGGCGCCCGCAACACGCGTATCAACCTCCGCGGTCTTGGGTCGGAGAACACGCTGATCCTCCTCAACGGCGGCCGTCTCGTGGACACGCCGAATCCCGATACCAGCGGTTGGCGGAACGTCGATATCAGCAACATCGTACCGCGCATCGCCGTCGGGCAAATCCAGGTTCTGCATGACGGCGCATCGGCTACTTACGGTACCGACGCGGTGGCGGGCGTGGTCAACTTCATGACCCGAGATAATTTCCGGGGCTTCGAGTTCAACCTGGACAATCGGTTATACGAGAAAGATTTGGGCTTGAAGGACTATACATTCGCAGCCCTCTGGGGCGCCGGCAACGATACCACCAGCGTCATGGCGGCCTTCGAATATCACGACGAGGACCCGTGGTATGTACAACAGGTCACTGGAGTTCCCGTGCCGGAGGGCACGTTGGGTGACGAGTTCCGCAATACCGACTCCGATGTGAACAGCGCGTCCCCGAACACGCGGGGTGTGAATACCTACTCGCCGGGCGTAGCGGCCCCCACGCCCCATCCCAGCGGCGCGACAAATTGGGAGTACGGCAGGGGCCGCAGGCCGGACCCGCTTTGCGGCAACCCGGGCGGCGTGCTGGATCTTCCCGACCGCCAGGTCGGATGGGCCCAGGCGGGCCGATTTGGCCCGACCTGCTACGAGTACAACAACCATCCCAGCGGCGATAGCGCGCGGCTGGAGAGCCAGGAAACCCGCAATCGCGCCAACCTGTATACGAAAGCGATCCGAAATTTCAGCAATGACATCACGTTGAGCGGTGAGTTCGTGATGGCTCGGGAACGATCCGTTCGGGAGGTCGGCTACACCAGCGCCAACGCCAGTCAGTGGAACGGCAACTTCCTCGACACACCCATCCCGGCTACCAACCCGGCCATGATGTACAACTCGGTATTGGACCCTGGACAACGGATCTGGACGAATACGGTTCTGCCCAGGGTGGAACGGAGCATCCCGTTTCTCCACTCGAAGGACGCGCTGTACCAGTCGGATCACTTGCGATTCGCCGTGAGCCTCGAGGGCGCCTTCAACGACCGCTGGGGCTGGCAGGTCCGCGGCTCCTGGTCCGAGGCCACCCAGCTCAGCCAGATGCCGGACGGCAACGCCCAGGACCGGCGCAATGCCTATATGGGGTTGGGAGGTCCGGACTGCGACCCGTTGACCGGGCAGCCAGGCATCGGCGTTTGTCAATACTACAATCCCTTCATGAGTTCGACGTTGCCGAATCCGATGGTGGATCATGACGGCGATCCGTCAACGCCGCCCGTGGACCTGTCCAACTCGCCGGAGTTGCTGGATTGGCTCGTCGGGGTGCGTGAGATCGACGGCAAGGCCCAGTTCTCGACCACCGACTTTCTCGTTACCGGGGAGTTCGGCAACCTGCCCGGCGGGGCGATCGGAATCGCTGCGGGTATCGGCCACCGGGTAGACGATCTGCAAGTCGACCTCGACAACATTTCCAACCAGTCTGCCGGCTGGCTTACGCGCTCCCCCGCGGACGACTTCGGGGGGGAAACCTCCATCGATAGCACGTTCGTCGAATTGGCACTGCCGATCACCGACACCTTCAACGTACAGATTGCGGCGCGGAGCGAGAACTACAAGGGCAGCTTCTCCAACACGAGCCCGAAGATCGCGATGCTGTGGCAGCCGACGAACCGTTTGAGCCTGCGCGCTTCCCTCGGACAGTCGTTCAAGGCGCCAACGGTGGTGCAGACCCAGTCCACCCAGGTGGCCGGCAACGCGGTTTGCCTGCAGGTCACGCCGGCGACCAACTGCCGGAGGGGTGGCGGTGGCGGCAGGGTTTTCCCCCGAGTCACGTACACCACCGTAGGGGACGAGAACTTGCAACCCCAGGAATCGGATAACCTGTCGTTTGGATTCGACCTGGATGTTACCGACAACCTCTCCGTCGGCGCGACCTTCCTGAACTATGACTTTACCAACGTCATCACGACTCCGAGCCGCAGGTCGCTCATCGAGCGGCCGCAGTGCCATCTGACCGACGCGGCCGGCAACCCGGTCACGCAGCCGGACCCGGACGGCGGTTCGAGAGTGCTGTACACTCCGGTCTCGCTGATGATCGACGGGCGGGAAACCTGCTTTACGGTGACCCCGGCCGATCCCGATGGCTACATCGGGATGAGCCACTCCTTCACGTCCTTCTTCAACCTGGACGGGAGAGAACTCCAGGCGTTGGACTTCAATCTGAACTGGATGCTTGAGTCGCGACTCGGGCTTTGGTCGCTGCGGCCCAACGTTACCTATCTGTTGAAAGATGAGGTAACGAGTCCGGTGAGCAACGATGGCATGCCGGTGGATCAGATTGGTGCTGCTTTCTTCTGGAACGGTCAGGCCGAGTATCGTGCCGTCATGAATGTCGGCTGGGAACGGGGCAACCACAGCGCGCTGCTCGCGGGCCGATTCATCTCCGCGATCAATTCATTGTCGATCACACCGGTACCCAGCGGCCCGGATAGGGTTGTCTTGGGAGACGATTTCGGCAGTACGACTACATGGGACGCTATCTATAACTACCGCTTCGGCGCTCAACAGCAGGGACGGGTGAGCGTTAACGTGCAGAACCTGACCCGGTACCTGCCATCGGGGCAGATTCGCGGGCCCGCCCAGGGACGCCGATACGGTGTGCAGTTCAACTATCTCTTCAATGAGATATAGTACGGGAGACCGAACGAGGCGAACGAAAGGGGCAGCGAAAGCTGCCCCTCTCAATTTGGGACATGTGTAATGCGAATGATTGCTGTTGGCGGACGAAAATGAAATCCATTAGCCCATCTTTACCAAGAACGTAGCCGATGGGGGGCTGATTTGGCTGGTCGGAGCCGTTTTTGGTGCTGTAAGGGCTTGATCGGTATGGGTCGTGGAGGCGGGGAGGCGATAGTAGTGCCATAA
>JAKZVH010000339.1:0-3908 GCA_047516145.1 Gammaproteobacteria bacterium | reverse complement strand
TCTACTGCGGCCGGGAACGCGCGAGCGTATAGACGCGGTTTTTCGACACGCCGACGATCTTCGCCGTCAGCTCCGTGGCGGTCCGGGTGGAAAGCTCCGCCGCCAGCAAGTCGAATATCCGCAGGATTTCGTCGTCCCCTGGCGACAGGGAATCGTCGGCGCCGGCGACGACCAGCACGAATTCGCCCTTGAGCGGAATCGCGCCGCCGAGCTGCTCGGCGAGCGCTCCCAGCGTCCCCCGGTGCACGCTCTCGTGAAGCTTGGTGAGCTCGCGCACAATGGCCGCCGGGCGGCGGGAACCGAATTGCGCGACCAGCTCCGTCAGCGTCCCCTCGATGCGGTGCACGGACTCGAACAGGACAATGGTTTCCGGGTTTAGCGCAAGGACGCCCAGGCGGGCTCTCCGAGGCCCGGGGCGCCGCGGCAGAAATCCCTCGAACAGAAAGCGGTCGGCGGGCAATCCGGCCACGGAAAGGGCCGAGACCAGGGCATTGGGGCCTGGAACCGCAACCACCCGGACGCCTGCGGCATGCGCCGCCTGGACGAGCGTGAGCCCCGGGTCACTCAAGAGCGGCGTTCCGGCGTCGCTAACCAGCGCAATGGATTCGCCACCCTGCAGCCGCCGGATCAGTACAGGCGCCTGACGGGACTCGTTGTGATCGTGGTAGGCAATTTGTGGCGTTTTGATGCCATTATGCGATAGCAATCCCCGCGTGTGGCGGGTATCCTCGGCAGCAATCAGATCCACCGTGTCGAGCACTCGACGCGCCCGCGGACTGAGGTCGTCCAGGTTTCCGATGGGTGTAGCGACGACGTAAAGCGTCCCGGTGCAATGGTGACTCATGGGGTCATGCTGCCCCCGAGCAAGCGAATTGTGCAAGCCAGAACGAGTATGAACCGCATACGGACACCGGTGCTATTGCTCTGGGTCGCGATGATCGCGGCCTGCGGGACTTTGGGCCCAACCCCGTCCGTGGATGTGAGCACGTTGGAACTGGAGGCGGAACGCCTGCTCGCCGAGGAGCAGTTCGCGCAATCCCTCCAGGCTTATTCGCAACTCGTCGGCGTCTCGACGGGGAGCGCTCGCAGCGGGTACTTGATCGCCGGAGCTCGGATTTTAATGGAACTGGGTGCATACGATTCCGCCCGCGATTGGTTGGGCCGCGCCGGTGACGATGCGACGCCGGCCCAGGAACAGCAAATTCTCCAGTTGCAGGAGACGATCGCGGCGACCGAGCGCGGCACGTTGCCCACGCTGGAGCGGGTCGCCCTGCTGCTGCCGCTGACCGGTGCGCAGCGTTCGGCAGCCATTGCCATCCAGGACGGCTTTGTCGCCGCGCACCTCGGCGACTTGCAGGCGGGTACCCGAGCCGTGCCGGCGCTCGAAGTCTACGATACCGGTGCCCTGGGCGCCGACGCGGCCTATCGACGCGCCCGCGATGACGGCGCCGATTTCATCGTCGGTCCGCTGCTGAAGCCCGAGTTGGAAGCGATCCTGGGTAGCGCCGGATCGACCCCCACGCTGGCGTTGAACTCGCTCGAAGACGGGTCTGCGGCCGCCAATCTCTACCAGTTCGCCCTGGCGCCGGAGGACGAGGCACGCGAAGTTGCCCGCCACGCCGTGGCAAACGGCGCGCGCAATGCCGTTGCGTTGATTCCCGGTAACGAATGGGGCAACCGGTTGCTCAACAGCTTTCGCATGGAACTGGAGTCTCTCGGCGGTCAATTGCTGCAGTACCGAACCTACAATCCGGGCGGACAGGACTTTTCCGGGGCGATCACCACCGTACTGAATATTGACAGGAGCGACGATCGACACGACCGGCTGCGAGCCAGTCTTGGCTTCCCGCTGGGCTTCGAATCCCGCCGCCGCCAGGATGTGGATGTGATATTCGTTGCCGCCGTCGCGAGCGCTGGACGACTGCTCGTACCGCAGTTGCGGTTCTATTTCGCCGGGGATATCCCCACGTACGCCACTTCGGCCATCTACGAAAGCGGCAACCGCAACCGGGACCTGGACGGCCTGCTATTCGCCGACACGCCCTGGGTGCTTCTGGCGGAACCGGCCTCGCAACCATTGAAGGCAACCCTGCAACGCTACTGGCCGCAACGCACCTCCGCTCAATGGACGCGATTCTATGGCCTCGGCCATGACGCCTACCGGCTGATCTACCGCCTTCACGGCCAAGCCGCTGCACTGGGTTCCTTCCCCGCCTTGTCCGGCGAATTGAGTCTCAGTGAGGACGGTCGAGTGCACCGCTCACTGCCACTGGCCCAGTTCCGTGACGGCCAACCGGTGGCGGTCGCCGTGGAGGCGGGCCCGGTGCCCGAATCTTCCGCTGAAATCGCCGAACTCAGGTAGTCTGTCGGCCGCGCAGCAGACCGGCCTCACGTGGGAAACCAGGGCCGCCCGGTATCTGCAGCGTCACGGACTGCGGATCCTGAAGCAGCGTTACCGGTGCCGGGTGGGTGAACTCGACCTGGTTTGTCTGGACGGTGGTTCGCTGGTCATCGTCGAAGTTCGAGCACGCGCCGGCAGCCGGTTCGGGAGTGCAACCGAGTCGGTAGACTTCAGGAAACAACGCAAACTGATCCGGGCAACCCGGCATTTGCTGATGACCCATCCCCAGTGGCATGGCTATCCGCTGCGCTTTGACGTCTTTTCCGTGAACGAGATCGACACTGACGTACCCACGATCGAGTGGATCAGAAACGCATTCGACGCCGGCGCCGGTTGAAGGGTTTCCGATTTGCAGGCAAAGTGAGCCCGCCGGTCAGCCAGCGTTGCGGAAGCATGCACGAACGCGTTCTAAGTCAGTTTCACGAGAGCATCGCCCTCGCGCGGGCATCCGAAGCCCTGGCGCCGGCAATCGTGGACGCCGGCCGGCTGCTATCCGCTTGCCTGGCTGGCGGTAAAAAAATTCTCTGCTGCGGCAATGGCGGTTCGGCCGCCGACGCCCAGCACTTCACCGGCGAGATGCTCGGGCGGTTCGAGATCGAGCGTCCCGGGCGGGCGGCAATCGCCCTGAGCACGGACACTTCCGCACTCACGGCGATTGCCAACGACTACGAGTATGCCGACATCTTTTCGAAACAAGTCCGCGCGCTGGGCCGGGCGGGCGACGCGCTCGTGGCCATCACCACATCGGGAAACTCGGAGAATGTCGCTCGCGCCGTGCACACGGCTCATGAGCAGGGCATGCGCGTGGTCGCCATGACGGGACGGGACGGTGGCTCCCTGGCCGGCATGCTGGACCGAGGCGATATCGAACTCCGCGTGCCCGGACAGCGCACCAGCCGCATTCAGGAAGTTCATGGCCTCATCATCCACTGCATCTGCGACCTGGTGGACGCCGAGCTGATCGCGGAATAGCGACGCGGTGGCGGTTCACAACAAGGAGACCAGCGTGAACGACGAGTCGCTCAGTCGGGACGGCACAGGCGAAGAACACCGGATTGACGATTCGGGCGAACCGAAGCCCGATCGACTCCGTCTGTCCCGGCGTCGCGTGCTACAGGGGGCGGGCGGCTCCCTGGCGGTTGCGGCGCTGCCGGGCAGCATCGCCGAAACACGGGCACAGACGTCCGAACCGGAGCGGCGCGCGGACCTGACGGGGCGACTGGCCCGCTACATGGCAGGCGCACGGGATCTGCCCTTGCCGGCGACCACCGTTCTCGCCGCCAAACACCGGATTCTGGATACGCTCGCCGCCATCGTTTCGGGCGCACAACTTGGGCCCGGCCGTGTGGCGATCGACTACGTACGGGGCCAGGGCGGAACCCCCGAAGCCTCCGTTGCCACGACGAACATCATGACCACCGCCGTCAACGCGGCGCTGGCCAACGCCATGTTCGGTCACGCCGACGAGACGGATGACTTCCACCCGTTCACCAAGGCGCATCCCGGC
>JAKZVH010000338.1:0-5187 GCA_047516145.1 Gammaproteobacteria bacterium | reverse complement strand
GAGCACGCTGCGGCCGGCGATTTCTTACCCCGTATGGTACCTGCAGGGCCCGACAATCCCCTGGGCGACTATGCGATGCGGCTCAGCATCCCCGGTTACCTGATCCACGGTACGAATAAACCGTCCGGCCTTGGAATGCGGGTAACGCACGGGTGCATTCGCATGTTCCCGGAAGATATCGAAGCGTTGTTCAACACGGTGCCCACGGGAACGCCCGTGCATATCGTCAATCAGCCCTACAAGTTGGCGTGGAACGGAAGAGGCTTCTACCTCGAAGCCCATCCGCCGCTGGATGAGGGGTTGGAGGGTGACGGCTGGACGATGACCGAGTTGACTCGGGCGTTCGTTGCCGCCACCGAAGAGGGTCAGGGTGGGGATTTCGACTGGGAGCTTGCGGAACAGGCCGCAGAAAGGTCGCGGGGCGTTCCGGAGTTTGTTTCGTTGGTCCGTGTCGCGGACCGAACTCCAGATTAGATACGCCCCGTCAGGCGGTCGACCCAGCCAATTGATTATTTGGCTTGCTCTGCCTCGAACATGCGGTCCACTCTCTCGTTGGTGGCATCGCAGCAGGCTTGCGCCGCGTTGGCTGCCGCAAGTGCTTCGTTTGCAGTAGCTTGAGCTTCTGCTGCCATCTGCTCGGCCGCATCTGTCTGACCGGTAGTTGCTTCAGCCGCACTTCTTGCGCTCTCTGCAATCGCACGTATCTCCTCAAGCTGTTCAAGCGTCGAGTGATACGACGGCGTGCATCCGGCGGCACATGTCAAGACGGCCAAAAGCGCGCCAAGCTGCAGTTTTCTGCCCATAGAATATCCCCTGAATGAAAGTGATTAAGACCGGCGCATTATTTCCTAAAGCACGCTTGATTGCAATTGGATTGTACGCCGTACTTGCTTGAATTTGCTTTTCTCGGGTCGCTGTATACAATGCCAGTTATTGTATCCATATACAGTGATTATCATGCTCGGACTCACCCCGCGACAAAAAGAAATTCTATCTTTAATTCAAAGATCTGTCTCTGAATCCAATATGCCGCCCACACGCGCGGAAATTGCCCGGGAACTGGGCTTCCGTTCGGTGAACGCCGCCGAGGAGCATCTCAGGGCTTTGCAGCGCAAGGGTGCGATAGAACTTCTGCCTGGCATTTCCCGTGGTATCCGTCTGCGAGACCCCTTACCGGAGCACATGGGGTTGCCCATGGTGGGCCGGGTTGCCGCCGGCGAGCCCATATTGGCCGAAGAGCATATTGAAGCCCGCTATCGGATCGATCCGGCATTCTTCCGGTCGGAACCCCATTTCCTGCTTCGGGTCCAGGGGATGAGCATGCGGGATGCAGGCATCCTGGATGGCGATTTCGTGGCGGTGCAACGCTCGGTGGATATCAGAAACGGGCAGATCGCGGTGATTCGTCTGGAAGACGAAGTGACCGTAAAGCGCTATCGACAGGAGGGACATCAGGTGTGGCTCCTGCCCGAGAACCCGGATTTCGATCCCATCGGGATCGATCTCAGAACGCAAGACATGACCATCGAAGGCATCGTGGTCGGAGTCATGCGCAATCACGTTTGATGCCCGGACCACTCGTCAATCATCCCCTCATTTGGCGGGCGGGGGAGAATCGCACCTCCTGGAACACCCATTCGACCGGGTTCGAGGTGCTGGACCGCCACTTGCCGGGAGGCGGCTGGCCGGCCACGGGGCTGACCGAGATCCTGACAGAGCATTACGGCATCGGTGAGCTGAGCCTGCTGATGCCCGCTCTGGCCCGCATTTCTCGCCAACCTTCTACCGCGGCCGCCGGCCCGCCCGCGGTGGCGGGCGGCATCGTCTGGATCGCACCGCCCTTTATTCCCTATGCACCGGCCTTGCGCAGCCAGGGTATCGATTTGAGCCGGGTGCTCATCGTACGCGACCGCACAAGCACCCGGAGGCATCGCGACGTCCTGTGGGCCATGGAACAGGCGCTGCGCTTCGGCGCCTGCGCCGCTGTTCTGACCTGGGCGCGCGCCGCGGACAACATCGCGTTGCGGCGGTTGCAACTCGCCGCCGAAGCAGGGCGGTGCTGGGCGGTATTGTTCCGGCCTCTCGATGCCTCGCGGCAGCGTTCGCCTGCCACCTTGAGAATACGGCTCACGGCAGTGGGCGGACAGACTCGAATCGAAATACTCAAGTGCCGTGGTGGCCGTCCCGGCGCGGTCTGCATCCGTTTCGACGCCTGGTGTGAAAGCGATGCCAGGCGCGAAAGGCGGGTTGACCCACATTGGGCTGACCTGGGCGGTTAGCCGGCGTGGCTCAACCGCTCAAAGCCCCTTATGTCGGGGAGAACCCCTCTCCCCGGCGCCCCGCAACTTCTCCAAGGCCGCAACCAAACCGGTTGTGGGTTGCGATACATATGCCGGCGCTGCCGCCGGAAGCACATGAGGAGCTTGTTTCCCTGGCTTCCCGGCTGCGGCGAATAACGCCGCTGGTGAGTCTGGAACCGCCCCGGGCCCTGTTGTTGGAAGTTGGCGGAAGTCTCAAATTGTGGGGGGGAATCGATGCGATCAAGCACGCGCTCGGGAAAGAGTTGGAGCAGCGCCGGCTGACGGCCCATCTCTGCACGGCGCCCACGGCACTGGCCGCGCTCTGGCTGGCTCGCGGCGGACAGGGCGATGTGCTGTCCGGGCAGCAGTTGGCGGGTCGTCTGGGTGCTCTGCCCCTGGCGGTTACGGGTTGGCCGGATGCCACTCAACTGCTGTTGGAAAAGATGGGCATAAGGACGGTTGGCGATTGCCTGCGGTTGCCCCGTGAGGGATTGGCCCGCCGATTGGGCAAGCAGTATCTCGACGACCTCGACAAAGCATTGGGCCAGCCGGACTTGAGGGCCGAATTCCGCCCGGAGCAGCGTTTCAGTTCCATCGTGGAATTCCAGGGCGAGGTCGCGGAGTCCGAAGTCATTGCCAACGCCGGTCGAAAACTCATCGGCCGGCTGGCCGATGCGCTCCATGAGCACCAGGCGCAGATCACAGGCTGCCAATACGAATTTCATCATTTGCGCCGACCGGCGACGGTCACGCGTATCAATCTGGTCATGCCCACGTATGAAGCGAAAAAAATAACCGATCTTTTCCTGAGTCGGTTGGAAATACTGTCTCTGCCCGCCCCGGTTACCGCGTTGAGCCTGACGACAGGGAGAAGCGAGCCGATGGTGGTACTGAATTCGGCATTGTTTCCGGAATTCCCTGCGGCGGCCATCGGTCCGCTCGCCACGAACGCCGGCGTGGTTGCCGGGCTGGGCGAATTGATTGCGCGCTTGCGCATACGCTTCGATGCGGAGGATGTCTACGGCTTGGCGCTGGCCGAGGATCATCGACCCGAAGCAGCCTGGAGCCGGTCGCAGGGCGTACGAGCCGGGCCGGCCGCCGCCGTGGCGGATTCTCCCGGGTATCCGCGGCGGCCTTTGTGGCTCTTGCCCACGCCGGTCGAAGTCGCTTCCGTCGACGGTGGCCGGAAGCATTTGCGGCTGGAGTCCGGACCGGAGCGGGTTGAAGCCGGTTGGTGGGAGGGGCGCGATACCAGCAGGGACTACTACGTCGCTTCCGGCAGCAAGGGCGAGCGGCTATGGGTTTACCGGGATCGCTACTGCGATCGCAACGGTTGGTATCTGCATGGAATCTTCGGTTAACCCGTCATCCCGCGCCTACGCGGAGTTGCATTGCCTGAGCAATTTCACCTTTCTCCGCGGCGCATCCCATCCCCGGGAGCAGGTGGAGCGGGCTGCTCAACTGGGTTATGCGGCGCTTGCGCTGACCGACGAGTGTTCCCTGGCCGGCGTGGTGCGGGCCCATTCGGCGGCCAGGCGGCTCGACGCCCCCGCGGCGAAAATCGATGCACGATGCGCGCGGGCCCTGAAACTCATCATCGGCAGCGAATTCCGCCTGGAAGAAGGCACGAAGGCCGTCGTGCTGGCGCCGAATCGCGCCGCCTACGGGGCGCTTTCGGCGCTCATCAGCCATGGCCGGCGAGCGGCCGAAAAAGGTGCCTATCGTCTGACCCGGAAGGATTTCGAGCACTATCTGGCGCCTTCGGACTGCCTGGTCCTGTGGTTGCCGGGAGTGGCTTCCGACCGGCGGGAAGGCGGCTGGTTCAAGGAGCGTTTCCCCGGCCGTCTGTGGTTGGCGGCGGAACTCCTGGTGAACGGGCGGGACCGGGCGTTGCTGGCCCGATGGAAGAACGCTGCGGGAGAACTCGATCTGCCGATGCTCGCCAGCGGCAACGTCCATATGCATTGCCGCGAGCGCCGGATGTTGCAGGACACCCTCACCGCCATTCGCCTCAAGAAGCCGCTCGACAAGATGGGTTATGGGCTCTATTCCAACGGCGAGCGGTTCCTGCGGCCGATCGATGAGTTGACCCGGATTTATCCCGGTAGCCTGTTGAGGGAGACGCTCGCGGTCGCCGAGCGCATCGATTTCTCCCTGGACGAACTGCGCTATGAATACCCCCGCGAGTTGGTTCCCGACGGAGCAACGCCCGCGAGCCATTTGCGCGATCTCACCGAGCAGGGTATGCGCTGGCGTTGGCCGGATGGAGCGCCGGCCAGGGTCAGACGGCTTGTCGAACACGAACTCAGGCTCATCGGCGAACTTTGCTACGAGGCCTATTTCCTCACCGTCCACGATATTGTCCGTTTTGCCCGTGGCCAAGGCATCCTCTGCCAGGGACGCGGTTCCGCGGCCAATTCGGCTGTGTGCTACTGCCTGGGGATCACGGAAGTCGACCCCGCGCGCATGGAAATGCTCATGGAGCGGTTCATTTCCAGGGAAAGGAATGAGCCGCCGGATATCGACGTGGATTTCGAGCACCAGCGCCGCGAGGAAGTCATTCAATACATCTACCGAAAATATTCGCGTGAGCGCGCCGCGCTGGCCGCCACGGTCATCAGCTATCGAACACGAAGCGCGGTTCGGGATGTGGGCAAGGTGTTGGGGATGAGTGAAGCCGAGGTGAGCGTTCTGGCCAAGTCGGTGCAGTGGTGGGATGGGAAGCAGATCGCCGCGCAACAAATCGCTGCGGCGGGATTCGACCCGGAAGCGCCCGTCATTCGGCGTCTCGCGGGCTTGGCGGAGAACCTGATGGGGTTTCCCCGGCATCTTTCCCAGCACGTGGGGGGATTCGTCATTTCCCGGGGCCCATTGAGCCGGCTGGTCC
>JAKZVH010000337.1:0-4610 GCA_047516145.1 Gammaproteobacteria bacterium | reverse complement strand
GTGCTGAATGCCGAGGGCGCGCAGAAGTACATCGCCTGCAACGCGGATGAAGGGGACTCCGGAACATACGCTGACCGAATGATCATGGAGAGCGATCCCTTCGTACTGATCGAGGGCATGACCATTGCCGGGTTGGCGGTCGGCGCGACCAGGGGTTACATCTACCTGCGCGCCGAATACCCCCTGGCGATCGAAATCATGAACGAGGCCATCGGCATCGCCGAGGCCGCGGGCCTCGTGGGCCCGAACGTGATGGACAGCGGCCATGCCTTCGAGCTGGAAGTGCGCGAAGCCGCCGGAGCGTACATCTGCGGCGAAGAGACCTCCATGCTGGAGAGCCTGGAAGGCAAACGCGGCGTGATTCGGTACCGGCCGCCGCTGCCGGCGATCAAGGGACTTTTCGGCGCACCGACCGTCGTCAACAATGTCATCACACTGGCATCCATTCCCTCGATTCTGGCCAACGGCGCCGGTCACTACCGGGATTTCGGCACCGGGCGCTCCCGCGGGACGTTGACCGTGCAGCTCGCGGGCAACGTGCGCCGGGGCGGGCTCGTCGAAATCGGCTTCGGCCGAACGTTGCGGGAGCTTCTGGAGGATTTCGGCGGGGGTACCGCCACCGGCCGGCCGATACGGGCCGTTCAGGCGGGTGGGCCGCTGGGCGCCTATATTCACCCGTCGCGGTTCGATACGCCGCTGGACTACGAGGCATTCGCCGAGTTCGGCGCCATGATCGGCCACGGTGGCCTGGTGGTCTTCGACGACACGGTCGACATGGGCGAGCAGGCTCGCTTCGCCATGGAATTCTGCGCCATCGAGTCCTGCGGAAAATGCACGCCCTGCCGGATCGGCGCGGTGCGGGGCGTGGAGGTCATCGACCGCATCCTGAGCGGTGTCGATGAATCCGCCAACCTGTTATTGTTACGGGACTTATGCGATACGATGGTTGCAGGTTCGCTCTGCGCGTTGGGAGGGATGGCTCCCTTCCCGGTGTTGAGCGTACTTGATCACTTTCCCGAGGATCTGCGGGCGCGCTGATTGCCGGGGTAATTGATGGAGTTCAGTGATGAGTGAAGCCTACGCAGCCTACCGGCGGCCTGTTGACCTGGGTACGCCGCCGGCGAGCGAATCGACGAAAACCGTTCAACTGACTGTGGACGGGGAGTCCGTGACGGCCCCGAGGGCACCACGGTCATTCGTGCCGCTGCCCTGGCGGGCTACCAGGACTGGGAGGCTACGCAATTGCTCGCCAACGCCATGGGCTATCCGATGAACTACAGCCATGCCAGCGAGATCATGGACGAGATCGCGCGCCTCACCCCGACCTTCCATGGCGTGAGCTACGAGAAACTCGATCGGCTCGGCTCCATTCAATGGCCCTGCAACGAGAATGCCGAGCACGGTACGCCGACCATGCACGTGGATGCGTTCGTGCGCGGCAAGGGGCTGTTCCGGGTGACGCCCTACGTGGCGACCGAAGAGCGTTCCACCTCCCGGTATCCGCTGCTGCTCACCACCGGGCGGATCCTCAGCCAGTACAACGTCGGCGCCCAGACACGCCGCACCGAGAACATGCAGTGGCACGACGAGGATATCCTTGAAATTCATCCCCACGACGCGGAGCAGCGCGGCATCGAGCACGGCGATTGGGTGGGCCTGAAGAGCCGTGCCGGCGAGACGGTATTGCGCGCGGATATCACCGAGCGGGTTCAGCCCGGAGTGGTCTATACGACCTTCCACCATCCGGAGTCCGGCGCCAACGTGGTGACCACGGACAACTCCGACTGGGCGACGAACTGTCCCGAGTACAAGGTCACGGCTGTTCAGGCCTACAAGGTCACCCAACTTTCGGACTGGCAGCAGGAGTTCGAGGAGTTCACCGAGGCGCAACTGGAATTCCTGCGCAAGGCGAGAACGCCCGCGACCGCCTGAGCTATCCGGGTTCCTGTTGAAATTTTCGATCTGGGTCGCCGATGATTCCTACCAAGCTGGTGCGCATGGCCAACGATATCGCGGCCAACTTCGATTGGGGACCCGATCGGGATAAATCGGTCGCCGGTGTGGTGGACCATCTGAATCGCTTCTGGAGCCCGTACATGCTGGATGAGATCGCCGAGCACATGCGCGCGGAAGACACCGGCCTTTCCGCCTTGGCCGAGCAGGCCCTGGCGGAACTCATCGAAGCCCGGCGCACCCGATGAACCGCGCGCTGGAGCGCTGCTACAACATCGCAAAACTGCGAGAGCGCGCGTCGAGGCGGATGCCGGCGGCGATGTTCCACTATATCGACGGCGCGGCCGGCGACGAGTGGACAATGCGCCAGAATACCTCCGCCTTCGACCGCTACGAACTCGTGCCCCGGTTTCTGGTGGATGTCAGCGAGATCGACCTGTCCACCGAGGTGTTCGGGCAGACGATCAGCATGCCGCTGTTTTGCGCGCCCACGGCCATGTCGCGCCTGTTCCACCACGAAGGCGAACGCGCCGTCGCCCAGGCCGCCCAGCGGGCGGGCACGATGTACTCGCTGTCCTCCATCTCCACCGTCAGCATCGAGGATGCCGCCGCGGCGACCGCCGGGCCGAAACTGTTCCAGGTCTACGTGTTCAAGGATCGTGGGCTCAATCGGGAATTCATCGAGCGCTGCAAGGCTTCGGGATACCATGCCCTGGCGCTGACCGTCGACGTGCCGGTGGCGGGCAATCGCGAGCGGGACCTGGTCACCGGGATGACAATTCCGCCCCGGCTGACGCTGTCCAGTCTGTTCAATTTCGCCATGCATCCGCGCTGGGTGTGGAACTACTTCACCAGCCCGCCCATCGAACTGGCGAGCGTCAAGGATCGCATCAAGGGCGATGTCACGACCCTGGTGAGCTTCTTCAACGACGAATTGGACCGCACCGTGAGCTGGGACGATGCAGCCTGGATGATCGAGGAATGGGGCGGCCCCTTCGCGATCAAGGGCATTCTTTCGGTTGAGGACGCCATGCGCGCGGCCGACGCGGGCGCCAGCGCCGTCATCGTGTCCAATCACGGCGGCCGCCAACTCGATACGTCTCCGGCGCCCATCGAGGTCTTGCCGGAGATTGTGGCTGCCGTGGGGGACCGCTGCGAAGTCATTCTCGAGGGGGGCGTGCGGCGCGGAGTCCACGTGCTCAAGGCCCTGGCGTTGGGGGCCACGGCCTGTTCCGTGGGGCGCCCGTACCTGTTCGGCCTGGGTGCCGGGGGCGAAGCCGGGGTCGACCGGGCGTTGGAAATTCTGCGCACCGACATCGAGCGGGACATGCGGCTGTTGGGGTGCCGCAACGTAGGGGAGGTCACATCGAGCCGGATACGGCGGGTCGAACGTTGAATGCGCAGGACATTGCCGCGCTGAAGAGCGTCAAGCGCCTGCAGATTCAACGAGTCGGCACGGGTGCGGGGACTTTCGACGATGTGGTCGCAACCGAAGAGCCCCTGGAGATTCGCCTCGCGTATACGCGCCCGGACGGGCGGCGCACCCAGAAAAGCATTTCGATCACCATGCGCACGCCGGGCAACGACGGTGAGTTGGCCGTCGGATTCCTGCTGACCGAGGGGATTGTTGCCCACGGGGCGGACATCGACGCGGTTGCGCCCTGCGGGCCGCCGGCCGCGAACGGCCTGATCAACGTCGTGCGCGTGGATCTGGCCGTCGGCGTCGAGGTGGATATCGCCCGGCTGGAACGCCACTTCTACACCTCGTCCAGTTGCGGCGTGTGCGGCAAGGCGTCGCTGGAGGCGGTAGCGGTCCAGGGCCGGTACGACTTGCGGGACAATCCCCTGCGCATGAGCGCCGCGGCGCTGGGTTCGTTACCGGAGCGGCTGAGAGAACAGCAAAGCGTCTTCGAGAGCACGGGCGGCTTGCATGCTTCGGGGCTGTTCGACGCGCACGGGCAGATCCGTGTCAGCCGGGAGGACGTGGGCCGTCACAACGCCCTGGACAAGCTGATCGGCCAGGCGTTGTTCAAGGACGAGGTTCCGCTTGGCGAATATGGCGTGGTGGTCAGCGGGCGGGCAAGCTTCGAGCTCATGCAGAAAGCCATGATGGCGGGCATTCCGATGTTGGCCGCGGTCGGCGCCCCGTCGTCGCTGGCGGTGGAATTCGCGGAGGAATTCGGCATGACACTGGTGGGGTTCCTCAAGGCGGACAAGTTCAACGTGTACTCTCGTCCCGACCGGATACTTTAGACTGAATATTCCACCTGTCTTCTCCTGCGGTCGGATCGGGCGGCATATGCGACCGCACGTTGGTAGTGAGCGCCGGGAACCGGTGTTTGCTGCCTTTTTTCGCCTTGAAAACCGGGGAATCCGGGGATTTTCATTGACTCCGCGTTGTCCAAGGAGTAGAAGCCCCGCATGTTCAGGAAATATTCAAAATTCGGCGAACGTTTCACCCGGCTGACCGGCACCGCGGAGTTGATGGGCGATCTGGGTCGCGTAATCTCCGGCGAGTACAAGGGATTCCTGCTGGGCGGCGGCAATCCGGGAACGATTCCCGAAATGGTGGAGCTGTTCCAGCGCCGTTTCAGGGACATCGGGTCCAGTGCCGATGAGATCCAGCGCATGGTGGGCAACTACGCCCACCCCCGGGG
>JAKZVH010000336.1:0-5757 GCA_047516145.1 Gammaproteobacteria bacterium | reverse complement strand
GATCCATACTGCTGATTATATCGAACTTAGTCTTGTTTATTAGAATGCGATA
The DNA here is from genome assembly GCA_047516145.1 of Gammaproteobacteria bacterium. GTDB lineage: Bacteria > Pseudomonadota > Gammaproteobacteria > Steroidobacterales > Rariloculaceae > UBA6522. Next base: position 5,705 of record JAKZVH010000336.1, on the reverse strand, counting down.
ACTAGACTAATCTCATTATAATTGTCCTGGAATCGGATAGCGCCGGTCCATCATCAAGTGTCGCGCTATCGATCACATCGAGATATGTTTCGAGTCCGTTATGCCTAAGTCGGGCGGCGACCATTGTTGCGCGTGCGGAATCGTTCTTTTCCAGACCCGCGTCGCGGAGTGCACCAAGAGCGCCTTTCAGCCGCCGGGTTTCAAGGGTTTCCGTCGTAAGCTTGACTTCAACCTGATCGATGGAAACGGCGTTCGGGCGCGCCAGATAACTTCGCCCGTAGACGAATCTACCCGTTGGAATACCATGACGGTCAGCGGTCAGCACAAACCTGCCGGCCGTCACGAAATCCGCTTCGCCGGGCAGGACAACCTGTCACAGCAGCGTCTCACCGCCCTCGCGACGAACGTTGCCGAGATATGCGCCCACGGCCACCAGTTCAACCGGGCGAATACCAGGTTTTTCTACCGGCGCCGTGCTTCTCCAGGTGGCCGGCGCGAGGAACCGACGCTCTCGATGGTTGCCACACGGCGCGGCGGCCCATCGCGGAAATACCAATTAGACTAACGAAAGCTTAACGTGCGGAGCTTGCCACCCGCTTGCGCACCGAGTACAACATGGGGAGCGTGAGTGCGGTGGGCACTCTGTACGGAGGAATCGCCATGAAACTCAATTCGATCGTGGTTTGTGCCTTGGCTGCGGGGCTTGCGCAGACTTCCGTCGTGACGTTCGCACATCACGGTGACGCGGGTCGTTACGACGAAACCATAACGTCGCTGGCGGGCACCGTTGTGGCTCTCCAATTGATCAACCCGCACTCGACCATCATTCTCGATGTCGCAGACGAGAATGGAGATGTAGTGCGGTGGCAGGCGGAGTTGTCGGGCGCAAACAACCTGTCCCGGAGCGGATGGACGAAGGAGACGCTGAAGCCCGGAGATGAAATCGCGGTGTCCGGCCGGATCGTCAAGAGCGGAGCGCCCTTTATCAATCTGAGCGAGAGAGCCAGGATTGTCACGATGGATCCGTGCGAGGAAATCTACCGATCGCGGTCGGACCCGGAAGGTCCCCTCGCGTGCGAGTAGGCTGAGGACGGGAATATGAGGGTTAGAAACCTCGCCCGTTTGTGTTTGATTGGGCTGGCGGTGTTTGGCGGCAGCGGTTGCGATCGTGCGCAACCGCCAACCACCCTGGACTCACCGGCTGCCGTGGAATCAACCGAGCCGCAGAGCGAACTCGGCGGCGCGAACGAGGCGCTTCGCCAGATCGCCTACATCAAGGCGTCCAACGCCGGACCCGGCGATAGGTTCGGTACGGGCGGCACGCTTTTGGGCGATGCCGTTGCACTCAGCGCCGACGGGGGCACGCTCGCGGTCGGCGCCCCATTCGAGAGCAGCGGTGCCGCCGGCGTCAACGGCGATCGGGACGACGAATCGGCCTACGGAGCGGGCGCGGTCTATGTCTTCATCCGCAACGCCGAGACTTGGGAGCAGCAAGCCTATGTCAAGGCTTCCAACCCGGGGTTTACCGACTACTTTGGTTATTTTGCCGCCTTGAGCGGCGATGGCAACACGATGGCCGTTTCGAGCCGCTTCGAAGCCAGTTCGGCGACGGGAGTCGACGGCGACCAGGACGATGACTCCATTCCTCAGGCGGGCGCCGTCTACGTTTTCAGCCGCGTTGACGGAGCTTGGTCGCAGCAGGCTTACATCAAGGCGTCGAATACCGGCGAGGCCGGGCGCGGCAATGAACTGGGCGACGGCGATCAGTTCGGTTTTTCGCTCGCGCTGAGCGCCGACGGCAACACGCTGGCCGTCGGCGCGATAGCCGAAGACAGTGCCGCCCCCGGCATCGGCGGGGATCAATCCGATAACTCGGCAATGTCGGCCGGCGCGGTGTACCTGTATTCCCGGACTGGCACCGCCTGGACGCAGCAGGCATACGTTAAACCCACGAATCCGGGCGGCGGCGACCTCTTTGGTTACTCCGTCTCGCTCACAGCCGATGGAAACATGCTGGCAGTGGGCGCATTCGACGAAGACGGTTCCCTGGCGGGCACGAACGAATTCCAGGACGACGAAGCCAATGGAACCGGTGCGGTCTACGTGTTTGCGCGCAGCGGCAGCGCGTGGGCGCAGACCGCTTACCTGAAGGCATCGAACGCGGAGCCGAATGATTCCCTGGGCGTCACTGTCGCAATCAGCGCCGACGGCAACACGCTCGTATCCACGGCTCTGGATGAAGACGGCGCAACGACCGGGATCAACTCGACCCCCGTGCCGGATGGGGAAATCGACACCTCCACGGGCTCGGTATACGTCTTCGTCAGAGACGGCGGCATGTGGTCGGAACAGGCCTATATCAAGGCGTCGAACACCGGACTGGAGGACTGGTTCGGCTCCCGCCTTGCTTTGAGCGGCGATGGCGGCACGCTGGCCGTCGGCTCCCAGCTCGAAGACAGCGCCGCGCGAGGCATCGATGGGGAGCAGGATGACGATTCCGCGCAGGAGGCTGGGGTGGTCTATCTCTTTACCCGCGACGGAACCACCTGGAGCCAAAATGCTTACGTGAAGGGTTCGAATACCGAAGCCTTTGACGAATTTGGAAGCTCCATCGCCCTGAGCGGCGACGGATCGTCGATGGCCGTCGGTGCGCGCGGTGAAGACAGCGCCGCCACGGGTGTCGGCGGCGACCAGGATGACAACTCAAGCTTTGAGTCGGGTGCGGTTTTTTTCTTTCAACGGGAAATCGCTCCAGACTAGCTCGCATAGGACATCGGTTGAGTCCTGGCGCGCGTTCCACGGGCTTGAGAAACGTGCCTCCGGCTCTCCTCCGAGCAGGTGCCGCCAGAGTACTTCGTCCGAGAACCCGCTGGCCGTGACCCAGGCCGTGCCGGGTCCGGCGCACGGATGTTCAGTGCCACGCCGAGGCTTTGCCCACTTCGCCGAGGGCATCCTCCGCGTTGGTAATCAGCTCCCGTTGCCGGGCCGTGACACCTTCGACCGAGGCGATTCCATCCAGCAGCGACAGGGTCGAGGTCACTTGTTCGGGGGTGAATCGTTGCTTGCTTTTCGCGACCACGTCCGGGACCTGATCCATAAGAATCCTCCCATCTCCCACGAGGTATGAACTGGAGGCGAGTAGATCTGTCGCGGCCCGACGATCGAGCGAAAATGTTCGCTGGAAAGAACCCAAAAGCGCCTGCTTTTGCTCCGCGCTCATGTCCCCGTCCGCCTTGGCGACACCGACCGCAAGGACGGCGGCCACCGCCATCGGGTCATCGAGGCCGAACAGCGGATTGGCCTCGAACTTCTGCCGCCATGCCTTCCGACGCCGCAGCAGAAAGGGATTCAGGCCGCCCAGATCAATGCCGGCATCGGCGAGGCGGCTGAGAAGCACCAGCACGGTCACGATCAAACCGAGCAGTCCGAGCAGATATGGCATTTCGAAATGCCCTACTTGCAGCCGCCGGAGCGCTTGCGACGGTTCTCGAGGTCGATCGGAAACTCGGCTCGGCGCTCCGGGGATATCAGGATGGAGCGGCGGCGACCGTAGCGAATTTTCACTCTCTCATACGATAGTGCGGGGTCGGACATGATACTGCGCGTTCGTCTGACCGATGCAATGTCCGCGAACGGAACGGTCCATCTGAATGGGCCGCACCTGACGAATAGATGGTTGTCCCGCAGTTCGTGGATGGTTGCCCGCAATATCCAGATCGGCAAACACACGCCGCCGACCACCAGGAATCCGACCCATAACATTACCGGGCCAACCGGAAACCCATCGCCCAAGATCGCCACGCACGCACCAAGACAGGCGCAGGCGCTTGCCAGGATCACTGCCGCCAACCAGGTATCCGTCTTGCTCTGGTAAGTGACAGGTGCCATTGCGTGCGTCCCTCAAGCCTTGGGAATATCTTCTAAATCTGCCGGTACCGTCGCGCCGGTGCCAACGGACATCACCAGCGCGACGATCGAAAAAATGCGAGAAACGCGCGCGTGAACCAGTGTCCATTCCTGCTCTCCACAGGCCGGGATGATAACATTTGCCCGATTGACGCCTCCGTGCATACTGCCCTCGGCAGCCCGAAACCCAACTGCAATTCGAACCATCGCCTCCAGGAATTTCCGTGACCCGCCAATGAAAAATCTGGCCATCCTTGACGACTATCAGAACGTGGCGTTGGCGATGACCGATTGGTCGCCTTTGGCCGACGACGTGGCGATCACCGTGTTCAACGACCACCTGGACGATGAGCGGGCGCTCGCCAAACGGCTCCGCGATTTTGAAATCATCTGCGTGATGCGCGAGCGCACACCGTTTCCGGAATCGCTTTTGGCCAAGTTGCCCAGGTTGGAGCATCTGTTCACGCCGGGGATGGGCAACGCGTCCATCGACGTGGCGGCCGCTCGACGGCATGGCGTGGCGGTCTCGGGCTCACCGACGCTGGCACACCCCACGGCCGAAATGACCTGGGGGCTGATCCTGGCGCTGGTTCGCAAGATCTCCGCGGAGGAGCAGGCGACCCGCGCCGGGCAGTGGCAGTCCACCATCGGTATCGGGCTCAGGGGCAAGACGCTCGGGATCATCGGCCTCGGCCGCATCGGCAGCCGTGTCGCGGAGGTGGGCAAAGCGTTCGGCATGGAGGTGATCGCCTGGAGCCGCAACCTGACGCCCGAGCGATGTGCCACTGCAGGCGCCGTGTACGCGAGCAGGGAAGATCTGCTGCGCACCGCCGACATCGTGACGATCCACGTCCGGCTCGGCGAGGCGACCCGGTCGCTTGTATCCCGGCCCGAGTTCGCGCTCATGCAGCCCTCGGCCTGCCTGATCAACACCTCCCGCGGACCCATCGTCGACGAGACCGCCCTGGTCGAAGCTCTTCAGGCGGGTGCCATCGGCGGCGCCGGACTGGACGTATTCGACGTTGAGCCATTGCCGCGGGACCACCCGCTGCGCATGACGCCGAACACGGTAATTACTCCGCATCTCGGCTACGTGACCGTCGAGAACTACCGGGTCTTTTTCCGGGCCGCCGTTAAAAACATCCGCGCCTGGCTCGACGGCCGGCCCATCAACACGCTGACCTGACCTTCGTTTTCGACAAGATAACCGGATCGCACGATCGCCACTACCGCAGCCGCTGTCAAACAGCAATGGTTTGTCAAGGACGGGCCGTGCTTGAGCTATAATCGACGGCCGCCGCGTGGCGGCGGCGGTACACGAACGAGGAGTTAACCGGCATGGGACGTGGCTATCTACCAGGGTTGGTCATCGGCTTGCTGTTTGGCGGCGCGGTATCGGCGCAGAGTTCCGTCGATGATTTGGTTGCCCGCGGCAACGAGTTGTTTCACTCCGACATCGGCTGCTGGGTCTGTCATGGGCCGACGGCAGCGGGCCTGGTAGGTCCCACGCTGCAATTCGGACCGACTCCGGTGGACATCTTCGATCAACTGGAAAGCAACCCGATGATGGGGGTGATCGTCACCGAGATGGATCCCAGCGACGCGGACCTGGAGGCAATTTCCATGTACATCCGCACGCTGGCGGATCTGCCGCTGGATATCGGGCTGGTGGACGGATGGCGTTCATCGCTGGCGACGGTAAAGGCGAATCAGGCGGAAGAGCTGGAGTTCGCCAAGACCCCGCGGGATCTGCAGGTGGAGGCGGTGGAGACGTTCGCCTCGGTGCAGGAGACCTGGAC
>JAKZVH010000335.1:0-2780 GCA_047516145.1 Gammaproteobacteria bacterium | reverse complement strand
GCTGGCTCGCCGCTCTTCACGACGTCCAAAGCCGCCCGAATGGCCGGTCCCAGATCCTTGGGATCTTCGATCGGACCCACGCCATAAACGCCCATGCCTTGGGCCATCTTCGCGTAGTCGATATTGGGATTATCGATGGTCGTGCCGATGTGAGCATTCGTGATGCCGCGCTGGTGGCGGTTGGCCATGCGCTGCAGATGCATGACCTCCTGATGATAGGCACGGTTGTTGTGCATGACATTCAGCAGTGGAATCTTGTGATGCGCCGCGGTCCACAAGACGCCGGGAGCGTACATCAAGTCTCCGTCGCACTGGACGTTCACCGATAGGCGGCCGTACTTGCGGTTCGCGAGTGCGGCGCCCACCGCGGCCGGTGCACCGTAGCCTTGGCCTGCTGCACCCGAGCCTCCGATGGCCTGATAGTGCTTGTCGAAGTCCCACAGCCGCGTCGGCCATGAGCTCGGCGTTCGCGGATTCGATACCAGCGACCAATCCTCGTCCTTGATTTGGTGCCACAGCTCGGCGGCGACACGGGCGGTGCTGATGGGACTGGCATCCCAGGCGTAGGTTGCGTCTCGACGGGCCGCTGCCAAGCTTTGTTGTTTCCTCTCGGCGAGCTGGCGGCCCCGTTCTTCGAACGCCGTACGCCGGTCGTCGGTGAGCAGGTGCTTGACGGCTTCGATGAGGGACGGCAGAGTCGCCTCCGCATCGGCAGCCAGCGCCAGGTCGACCTCGAGAAAGCGCTGCATGTCTTGATAGTTGCCCTGCATGTAGAGATCGCCGGTGGTGATGCTGATGAGTTTTGCATCCGGCCGTATCTTGGATGACTCGGTTCGATGTAGCTGATCGCGGAGAGAGTTGACGGTTCCCCAATAATCATTGAGCTCGAGGCCCAAGATGACGTCGGCGCCCGCCAGACTGCCGCTTCCGGAGGCAAGAGGATGGCGGCTGGGGAAGTTCGTCCGTTGCCATTGGTTGACGACCGGTGCTTGAAGCGTTTCGGCGAGCTCGATGAGGCGGGCCATGCCGGCCGGGGTGCGGGCCACGCGGTCGGCGACGATGACCGGATTCTCCGCTTCCACGAGGAGTCTAGCGACTTCGTGAACCGCGCCCGAGTCGCCCTGTGGCGGAGTGGGAATGGTGAGCCGAGGGATGCGTAGATTGGCGTGTTCCGGCACGGGACGTTCCTGCAGCTCGTGATCCAAGACCAGCACCACCGGCATCATCGGCGGCGTCATCGCGTACTTGTACCCGCGGACGGCGGATTCCGCGAAGTGACCCAGCGAGATCGGGAGATCGTCCCATTTGATGTAGTCGCGGACCATGGCCGCCGCGTCGATCACGCTGTGAACCCACTCCGCGCCGGGTCGTCGCGTCGTGGCGTCTATCGAGTTGCCGAGCATGAGATAGACCGGCACGCGATCGCAATAGGCGTTGTAGATGGCCATCGCAGCGTGCTGCAACCCCACCGTGGCGTGGGCCAACACGCCCATGGGTTTGCCTTCGATTTTTGCATAACCGTGCGCCATGGCGACCGACGACTCTTCGTGACAACAAGTCAGGAACTCCGGATTCTTGTTCCCACCGTAGGTGGCGATGGATTCCTGTAACGCACGAAAGCTCGATCCTGGGTTGGACGCGATGTACTCCAGACCCAGAGACTTAATGACGTCGAGCATGAAGTCGGCACCAGGGCGATCCGTCGTCCGCACGTCAATGCCAGACGGGTCGCTCTCCTCCGGCAAGATCATCGCGGTCGCGGTTTGGCGCGGCGCCGGTGGTGGCGTGCTACCCATGACACGGGTGCCTCCGACCAGCGTGGCCATGCCGCCCGCGGCGGCGCTCTTCAGGAACTTGCGCCGTTTGGGAGACATCTTCTTCTTAGACATGGCACCGTCCTTTGAGAAGTCGCGATCTTTCGTGAAAACGCAGAGACCGGAAACCTATACCACAGATTGACAAGAAGCGGAACCGAACGTTTGTGGAACACGACTGTCCTTCGAAGAGGACGCTCACCTAGACCGCGTTCGGATATGATGAAGCCTCGATGGAGCCCAGCGGAAGCTATGACGTAATGGTTGTAGGGGGGGGGAACGCCGCACTCTGCGCTGCCCTCAGCGCACGCCTCGCCGGTGCAACCGTTCTCGTTTTGGAAGCCGCTCCCCGGCATTCTCGTGGGGGTAACAGTAGGCACACCCGCAACCTCCGATGCATGCATGACGCCCCGACCGACGTGCTGACCGATTCCTACCCGGAATCGGACTACTGGAAGGATCTACTCGAGGTAACGGGAGGGCATACCGATGAGCAGCTCGCCCGCCTGACCATCCGGGAGTCGGCAACCTGCCGCGAGTGGATGATGCGGCACGGCGTTCGGTTTCAGCCATCTCTCGGGGGCACGCTGCATCTGTCTCGTACGAACGCGTTCTTCCTGGGTGGCGGGAAGGCCCTCCTGAACGCGTACTACCGGACGGCGGAAAAGATGGGGATCGACATTAAGTATGATGCGGAGGTTCGTGAGCTCAACATCCAAGGCGCCCGTTTCACTTCGGCGGTGGTTGTCGGTGATGGGGTTCGTCGCGAGATTCCCGCCAAGACTTTGGTTGCCGCCTCCGGCGGGATCCAGGCCAACCTCAATTGGTTGAAGGAGACTTGGGGCGTAGCCGCCGACAACTTCATCATTCGCGGCACGCCCTATGCCACGGGAACGGTTCTACGCATCCTTACCGATCAGGGAGCCAAGACGGTCAGCGATGCGACCGAGTGCCACGCGATAGCGG
>JAKZVH010000334.1:0-16085 GCA_047516145.1 Gammaproteobacteria bacterium | reverse complement strand
TCATCGTGATGGCGGTGCCGCTCTCGTAGGCCGTTTGCAGTTGCGCTTCGAACGTGCCCGCATCCACGCCGGAGTAGGTCACGGGGGCGCCGACAAAGCGGCGGACCTCGGCGAGCGATTGCGGCGAGGCGCCGTGCCGGTAGAGGGCCTTGGGAGGCTCCCCGCGGGCGTGTTGCAGCAGCACGCCCTGACGCTTCGCGAACGCGAACGGCAACATGCGCTCGCGGCGCGGCGTCTCCGGCGCCCCTCGCTGTTCCGCCGCCGGATCAGCCACTGCGTTACTCCGTCGCCGAGGCGGGTTCGCCGGTCGGCTCGCTCGGTTGCGCTGCCGGTTCGGCGGCCTCGCCGGAAACGGCTGCCGGGTCGACGCCCTGGTTGGCTTCAATCGGCGGCAGCGTCGGCCGCTGGGCATCGCTCATCAATTGCACGCCGCCGCGCTCGCCCTGCTGAAGTTGCAAGTCGCGGATGTAGCGGTACTTGGCGTTGGTTTCAAAGGCCGCCTGCACGCGGTCGCGCAGTATCGTCGGCCGGATGAATACCATCAGATTGGTCTTTTCAAGTTCCGTGGACTGGGATCTGAACAGCGCACCGATGCCCGGAAGCCGTCCCAGCAGGGGTACCCGCCTTTCGACTTCACGCAGTTGATCGTCGATCAACCCGCCCAGGACCAGGATGTTGCCGTCATCCACGAACACCGTGGTGGAGATGCTGCGGCGGTCGGTAATCAGGTCCACCGCGCCTTCCACTCTCGCGCCCAGGCTCGAGGTCTCCTGCTCGATGAGCAGCTTTACGCCGGAACCCTCGTTGATCTGGGGTGTAATCGTCAGCGTGGTTCCAACGGAGTTCCGGTTGATCGTCTGGAAGGGATTCAGCACGCCGGTGTTACCCCCGGTGCTCGAATACTGTCCGGTCAGGAACGGCACCTCGCTACCGACGGAAATCGTGGCTTCCTCGTTGTCGAGCGTGACGATGGTGGGTGTAGCGATGATGTTGGTCGAGGAATCCGTGGCCAGGGCCGCGAGCAGGGCGGCCCACCTGGTACCGGAGTCGGTGACTTCCCCCACGGCCGCGAGCAGGCCCTGGGGGAAATTGGTCAGCGCGCCGGCGCCGGCCTCGCCGGTGGCGGCCGTGCCCAATTGGAAGATGCCGGGAAAATTGTCGGAGGTGAAATTGGTTCCGCCGACGGGGCTGTTGTCCCCGGCGCCCTGAACGACCCAGTTCACGCCCAATTCGTTGGCCCGGCGTTCCGTCAGTTCCACGATGATCGCGTCGACCTTGACCTGGGCACGGCGGATGTCCAACCGGTCGATAACCGTAGTCATTTCCTGCATGATTCTCGCTGGCGCGTTGATAATCAGCGAATTGGTGCCCGCGTCGGCCCAGATGCTGACACCCTCTCCAGCCTCGCCCGTGGCGACGGATCCGCCGAACTGAGTTTGCAGGTTCGCCGCCAGCTCCTCCGCCTCCGCGTAGTTCAAATAGCGTACTTGCGTGTTACCGCCGTCCTCGCCCGAGGGTGTGTCCAGATGGGCGATCAGGGCGCGAAAGCGCAGCCGCCGGCTGGCGGGCCCGGTGATCAGGATGCTGTTGGTCCGGCTGTCCGCGGCAAGTTGCAGGGCCGGAACGCCCTCGGCCACGGCCGCCTGATCGAGCGCGGTGAGCATGGCGGTAACCTCACCGGCGGAGGCGTTTTCAAGGCGGATCACCTGGATCTCCTCGTCGGACGCCCGATCAATCCGGTCGATGATGTTGAGCATTCGGTTCACGTTGGAAGCGCGGTCCGCGATGATCAACGTATTCGATCCGGGATGGGCCGCCAGGTGCCCGTATTGCGGGATCAAGGGCCGCAATATGGGGACGAGTTGCGCCGCGCCGACGTTGTCGAGCTGCACGGTCTGCGTCACGATCCGGTCCCCGCCTGACCCTTCCGGAGCCCCCGGGTACACCCTGGCCGTGGCATCGGGAACGATCTTGATGACATTGCCGGCTTCGACCGCCACATAACCGTGGACCTGAAGCGTCGCCAGGAAGGCTTCGTAAAACGCCTCGGAGGACATCGGCGAATACGAGAGGAAAGTCACTTGCCCCGTGACCCGGGGATCGATCAGAAAATTCCGGCCCGTGACCTCGCCCACCGCCTCGATCACCTGGCGAATCTCCGCCTCACGGTAGTTGGGCATGATCTGCGGACCCGGGGCCTGGGGCTGCGCCGGGACGGCGACGACGAGTGCCGCCAGGAAAATAGCGAACGGTCGGTTTCGGATGGCCTGTCGCATGGTTGCCTCCAGCGCTTGTCCGCTTGGCGGTCGTTAACGGTCGTAGGTCAACTCATCCAGTTGGGTCGTATCGATGGTCAGTACCTGGGGCGTGCCGTCGCGGACCACGGTGACGTTGGCCACGGTGCTCTCTCCGAGGCTTTCGAAGACCTGTAGTCCGCGGCTGGGGTCGCTCATGGCGGTGCCATTGATCTCTGTGACCACATCGCCCGGTTGGAACCCCAGAGCCTGGAATTGCTGCGGTTTCCCACCGGGATTGAGTCTGAAGCCCACCATTCTACCCTGTTCGATATGGGGTGCGACACGCACGACATCGGTAATGCGGGACGCATTCTCGCTCAGAACGCTTCTGAGCGAGGGTGTTTGCGGGACCGGCGTGGCAATCGGTGAGGGATAAACCACGCCGCTGCCAGTGGCATATTCCCTGGGGAGCCTGAGCGTTTCCAGTTGGCCTGCGCGGATGAGAATGACGCGATCGTTGTAGATCGCGTGCAACTGGGCCCCGCCCGTGCCATCGATCACGTCGGCGACGGTATAGGTTTTCTCCACATTGCCGCTGGCGATAATCGCGGCGCCACGGCTGTCTGCCCGGGCATCGGATACCGTGGCCTTGAGCAACAGGTTGAGCGTGGTATCCGGCGCTTCCAGCACGCTGACCGTCACGGGTGCCACCGGCTCGGCGCTGATTTCGCCGAACAGGTGGCTGCCGATGATGCGGGCAATGTCGACGGCTTGCGTATGCGGCTCCGACAGCTCCGCGGAGCCTGGATTCACTACCGGGGGTGGGGCGTCCACCGGCGCGCCGGGTACGAGTGCCCAGGTCAGTTTGGCCAACTGGTATGCCAATGCCAGTATGAGCACGACGCTCACAGCCGGCGCCAGGTAGCTATTCGCGGTTTGCGCCCATTGCCCCGGCGAGTAGTGGCGCAACCGGAGAATGTGTGTCGCGAGATCCATGATCTTGCCTTCGCTCCCGAGCTTGCCCGCTTATGTTAGGTTGGGCGGCCCGCGCGAACAAGTAAACAGGACCATTGAACATTTTATTGTGTAGCATATGACTGTTATGGTTATGCCCGAGGAACCGGGCCGATACGACGACGAGCATGGCCATGGCGTGGCCACGGCCGAGAGCAAGCCGAAGCTCAAGAAGCCGCCGATGTATCGCGTTGTGCTGCTCAACGACGACTACACGCCCATGGAATTCGTCGTTCAGGTACTGCAGAAAATATTTTCCATGGACCGATCCGTGGCGACACGGGTGATGTTGCAGGTGCATACGCAAGGCAAGGGCGTCTGCGGGGTATACACTTACGAAATTGCAGAGACCAGGGTGGCTCAGGTGACCGCGCTGGCGCAACGCAACCAGCATCCGTTGCTTTGCACCCTGGAAGAGACTTGATGTTATCCAACGAACTCAACTTCTGTCTGAACGAGGCGTTCCGTGAGGCACGGGACGAGCAGCACGAGTTCATCACCCTGGAACACCTGTTGCTGGCCCTGCTGGATACGCCCGAAGTCTCCGAGATACTGAATTCGTGCGGCGCGGACCTCAAGCGGCTCCGTCGCGAACTGGCCGACTTCATCATGGAATGCACGCCACGGCTCCAGGGCGGCGATGGCGGGAACACCGAGGCGCAGCCGACTCTGGGTTTCCAGCGGGCCTTGCACCGGGCCGTCTCGCACGTGCAATCCAGCGGCAAGAAGGAAGTCACGCCGGCAAACGTCCTGGTGGCGGTATTTGCGGAAAAGCAGTCCCACGCCGTTTACCTCCTGGAGGCGCAGGAAATTACCCGTCTGGATGTGGTCAACAGCATCTCCCACGGAATTTCAAAGGTCCCTGACGGCATGACCCGCAGCGGTAAAGTTGCCGAAGACGCGGAGGAGGGGGGTCGCGCACAGCCCGGTGCGCTGGAACGGTTTACGTCGAATCTCAATGACCTGGCCCGCGAGGGACGGATCGACCCGCTCATCGGCCGGGAACCGGAGATCGAGCGCACGGTGCAAATCCTTTGTCGGCGGCGCAAGAACAACCCGCTGTTCGTCGGCGAAGCCGGGGTCGGCAAGACCGCCCTGGCGGAAGGGTTGGCAAGGCTGATCGTCGAGGAAACCGTTCCGGAGGTACTTCGGAACAGCACGATCTACGCTTTGGACATGGGCTCGCTCATCGCCGGTACCAAGTACCGTGGCGACTTCGAGCAGCGCCTCAAGGGGGTGATCGCCGAATTGAAGGATGTGCCGGGCGCGATCCTGTTCATCGACGAAATCCATACCGTGATCGGCGCGGGGGCTGCCTCGGGCGGGGTCATGGATGCGTCCAACCTGATCAAACCGGTTCTGGCCAACGGCGATCTGCGTTGCATCGGCTCGACCACCTACAACGAATTCCGCGGGGTGTTCGAGAAGGACCACGCCCTGGCTCGCCGATTTCAGAAAATCGATATCGTCGAGCCCAGCATCCACGAGACGATCCAGATCCTCATCGGCCTGCGCAGCCGCTTCGAAGAACACCACGACGTTCGTTACTCCGACGAGGCGTTGGAGGCGGCGGCGGAGCTTTCCAGCCGGCATATCAACGATCGCCACCTGCCGGACAAGGCTATCGACGTGATCGACGAAGCCGGCGCCAGCATCCGGCTCCAGCCGGAAGCCGACCGGGAGAAAGTCGTGAGCGTGGAGCGCGTGCAGAATATCGTCGCGAAGATGGCCCGGATACCGCCGCAGAGCGTGTCGGCTTCCGATCGCGATGTGCTCAGCCACCTGGCGCGCGATCTCAAACTGGTCATCTTTGGCCAGGATCGTGCCATCGCCGCGCTGTCCTCGGCCATCAAGATGTCGAGATCCGGTCTGGGCGACGAACTGCGGCCCGTGGGCTCGTTCCTGTTCTGCGGCCCGACGGGCGTCGGCAAGACCGAAGTGACGCGTCAGTTGGCCCTGACCATGGGCGTGGAACTCGTCCGCTTCGATATGTCGGAATACATGGAACGGCACACCGTTTCCAGGTTGATCGGCGCGCCGCCCGGCTATGTGGGGTTCGATCAGGGCGGCCTGATGACGGAAGCCATTACCAGGACTCCCCATTGCGTGCTGCTGCTGGACGAGATCGAGAAAGCCCATCCGGAGGTCTTCAACCTGCTCCTGCAGGTGATGGATCATGGCACTCTGACGGACAACAACGGCCGCAAGGCGGACTTCCGCAACGTCGTCATCGCCATGACGACCAATGCCGGAGCCCAGGAGGCGAGCCGTCCGTCCGTGGGGTTCACCCTCCAGGATCATTCCAGCGATACCATTGAAGTTCTCAAGAAGATGTTCACTCCGGAGTTCCGCAACCGCCTGGACGCCATCATTCAATTCGATGCGCTGGACGAGCACTCAATCGCCCGCGTGGTGGACAAGCTGATCGTCGAGCTGGAAACGCAATTGGAAAAGAACCGCGTCACCATCGAACTGGAGCCGGCGGCGCGGGCGTGGATCGCGCGCAGGGGTTACGACCGTGCCATGGGGGCGCGGCCGATGGCGCGGGTGATCCAGGAGCACATCAAGCGACCCCTCGCCGAGGAGTTGCTCTTCGGCCGACTGGTCGACGGCGGACATTTACGCGTGGATGTCAGCGACGACGGCGACGGCCTCGTACTGATTCCCGAGCCCGTGACACCGGAACTGGAGCACGTGCGCTAGCGGGAGCGGTAAACGATTCGTCCCTTGCTCAGGTCGTAGGGCGTGAGTTCGACGGTCACCGCGTCGCCCTTGAGTATGCGGATGTAATTCTTGCGCATTTTTCCGGAAATATGCGCGGTCACGACATGCCCGTTTAGCAATTCAACGCGAAAAGTGGTGTTGGGCAGGGTTTCGGTGACCACCCCTTCCATCTGAATCGCTTCCTCTTTCGGCATCATTCAATTCGTATCTGGATTGCTGCGGCGGACGATTGTTGCACATCCGGGAAGAGTGCCGCAACGCGCCCGGCGTAACCTCATCGAGGTTTCATGGGCAGACCTGCAGTTCACGCGTTTGCGAATGACGTGCATAGTCGTGTTTCCAATGGCCTGGTTCTCCGGGCAGCGCGCAAAGTGTCTTCAACCGCGCGACGAACTCGGGGCGCGGCAGGGTGGTGGCGCCCAGGGACTGCAAATGCCCGGACCATACCTGGGAGTCGATGAGTTCGAACGACCGTGCCCGCAGGTATTCCACTGCCCTCACGAATACGGCCTTTGAAGCATCATCGAGGCGCGTGAACATGGATTCGCCGAAGAATACCCGGCCGATGGCGACCCCATACATCCCGGCTACCAGGTCATCGCCGGACCAACCTTCAAACGCGTGCGCCCATCCGATCCGGTGCAGGTCCCCGTACGCCTCGATCATGTCGCGGGTGATCCAGGTACCGAGCGCCTTCGGGCGCGGCGCTGCGCAGTTTCGGATTACGGCGTCGAACGCCGTGTCCGCACTGAAGGTCAGCGCGGAGTTCCGGAGCGTGCGTGCCAGCCGCCGGGGGACGTGCAGGTCGTCCGGGAACAGGACGGCCCGCGGGTCCGGCGACCACCACAGGATCGGCTGGCCTTCCTCGTACCAGGGGAATATACCCTGGGCATACGCCGCCAGCAGCCGGCGCGGCCGCAGGTCGCCGCCGGCCGCGAGCAGTCCGCTGGGCTCCGTCAGGGCATTGGAGACGGGCGGGAATGCAGCGGAATCACCGCAGTCCGATATCCAGTGGAGTCTGGCCTGCATATTTCACCCATCTCCGGTTGCGGCCACCGATCCAGTCGCGGGGGACGGTACCGGCCGGTCCTTGCGATACGGCGCGTGGGCGGCGAGTTCCAGCATGTAGGCGTCGACGTGATCGCGCTCGCGGTGAAGAAAGTGGCCGATGGCCCGAGCGAATTCCGGGTCGGCGATCCAATGATTGGACCAGGTCGCGATGGGTGTAAAACCGCGGCTCAACTTGTGTTCGCCCTGGGTGCCCGGCTCGAACCGGCTGAGACCCTCTCGGATGCAATACTCGATTCCCTGGTAGTAGCAGGCTTCGAAATGCAGGCTGTGGAAATCGGCCAGGCTTCCCCAATAGCGGCCGTAGAGTGTGTCCTCGCCGCGAAAACAGATCGCTGTGGCGATTGGCCGTTCGCCGTATCGCGCGAGCATGATGACCAGGTTTTCGGGCATCGTGCGCGAGACCTCCGCAAAGAACTCGCGATTGAGATAGGGTGCCCGGCCCCGCCTCAGAAATGTATTGGCGTAGTACCGGTAGACGGCATCCCAGTCACGCTCGCTTGGAGCGTCGCCGGCAAGTTGCTCGAATGTCACGTCTGCTTCGGCGACCCGGCGCCGTTCGCGGCGCACTTTCTTCCGCTTCATTGACGTGAATCGGCCGAGAAATGCATCGAAGTCTTCGTATCCGTCGTTGTGCCAGTGAAATTGGCAACTCTTGCGCGGCATCAGCCCCTCGCCCCCGAGGTAGTCCCGTTGCCGGTCCGTCGGAAACAATACGTGCAGGGAAGATGCGTTGATCTCCGTCCCCAGCGCTCGCGCCGCGCCGATCAGGTGCGTCGCCACGGGCTTGAACTCGGCGGCCCGATCAACCATCAGGCGACGGCCGGTCGCCGGTGTAAAGGGGACGGCCGAGACGAGCTTCGGATAGTACGAAAGGCCGGCTCGCTCGTAGGCTGCCGCCCAGCTCCAGTCGAATACGAACTCCCCGCGGGAATCGTACTTGACGTAAAGGGGCAGCGCCCCGATGAGTTGGCCGGCTTCGTCCGAACAGGTCAGGTAAGCCGGTTCCCACGCCGTGCCTTCTCCCACACAGCCTGCCCTTTCCAGCGCACTCAGGAATTCGTGGCGAAAAAAGGGATAATCCCTTGCGAGCACATTCCACGCGCGCGCGTCAACGTCGAGGATGCTGGAGTGTGTCTGGACGCGCACGGTCACGTAGTCTCATCGGTTGCGTTGGCTGTATACTCACTCAAGCTGCGTTGCCGGGCCAACCGTCCGGAGAAGGCCACTCGGGACGCGCAAACGGGACCGGATAGTTTCGGACAGAATTTGAGCAGAACGAAAGTCAGCGATGCTGCGCCATCCGCGTTGGGACCGCGAATGCGCGGACTACGGGAATCCGTGCTGTGGATATCCGCCGGACTCGCGATCATCCTGTTCCTCGCTCTGCTGACCTACGATCCCACCGATCCCGCTTTCAGCGCTGTCGGCGACTCGCAAACCGTGCGTAACCGCATGGGTCCCGCCGGGGCGTTGTTTGCGGACGTAGCGTATCTCTTGTTCGGGCGTCCTGCCTATCTTTTCCCCGGACTGGTGTTGCTCGCCGGTGTGTTGCTCTATCGAGCGCGCCAGCGCAACGTCGACGTGACGCGTCCCATGGCGATGCTGCGCGCCGGGGGATTCGTGATGTTGCTGGCGACGAGTTGCGGGCTGGCCACGCTGCACTTCGTCACACCGGATATGCGCGCAACCGCCGGCGGCATCGTCGGTCAGCTTGTCGGCGGGGGACTGGCGCAGGTCCTGGGTCATCTGGGTGCCACGGTATTGTTGCTCGTGCTGTGGCTTACAGCCGTTTCCGTTGCCACCGGCGTTTCATGGCTTGCGGCGATGGATGTCACCGGACGCGGTGTGCTGGAGTTGGCGGTGAGGGGCCGCGCGCTGTTCAATAAACTGCAGGCCCGCAGCCAGGGCCGCCAAGCCAAGCGGCAGCGCCGCAAGGTGGTCACCCGAACCCGGGCCAGGCGCACTCCCGCACAGCGACGAATTGAGCCTTCGTTCGGCGACGCGCCGCCCGGCGAACGATTGGAACGGGAGCGCCAGGTCCCGCTGTTTGAACCGAGCCCGTCCGGCGAACCGCCGCCGCTGTCGCTCCTGGACGATGCGCCGGAGAAAGAAGGCGGATACTCGGAAGAGGCGCTGGAAGCCATGTCGCGCCTGGTGGAATTCAAGCTCGCCGATTTCGGCATCGAAGTGGAAGTCGTTTCGGTGCAGCCCGGCCCGGTGATTACGCGCTTCGAACTCCAGCCGGCGCCGGGTGTGAAGGTCAGCCAGATCAGCAATCTTGCCAAGGATCTGGCCCGCTCGCTGTCCACGGTGAGCGTGCGCGTCGTTGAGGTGATACCCGGCAAACCGTACGTTGGTCTGGAGATACCCAACGAAGTACGTGAATTGGTGACGTTGGGCGAAATCATCAAGTCGCGGGTCTACGAAAGACTGAAGTCCCCCCTGACGTTGGCTTTGGGCAAGGACATCGGCGGACAACCCGTGGTCGCCGACCTCGGCAAGATGCCCCATTTGCTGATCGCCGGCACGACCGGTTCGGGCAAGTCGGTGGCCCTCAACGCGATGGTGCTGAGCCTGCTTTACAAGTCGCCCCCCGAGCAGGTTCGGCTCATCATGATCGATCCGAAAATGCTCGAGTTGTCCGTATACGAGGGCATTCCCCATCTGCTGGCGCCGGTGGTGACCGACATGAAGGAGGCCGCCAATGCACTGCGCTGGTGCGTCGCCGAAATGGAACGGCGCTACGCCCTGATGGCGGCGCTCGGGGTGCGCCACCTCACGACCTACAACCGCCAGGTCAGCGGCGCCTTGGCCAAGGGCAGTCCGATCCCCGACCCCACGTTCAGCGCCGGCGAGAGCGCGGAGGAGATTCCGCACCTGGAACCGTTGCCCTTCGTGGTCGTGGTCATCGACGAGTTGGCGGACATGATGATGACGGTGGGCAAGAAGGTGGAGGAACTCATCGCGAGACTCGCCCAGAAGGCCCGGGCGTCGGGCATTCACATGCTCATCGCCACACAGCGTCCCTCCGTGGATGTCATTACCGGGCTCATCAAGGCCAATATTCCCAGCCGGATCGCTTTTCAGGTTTCCGCCAAGGTGGATTCGCGGACGATTCTCGACCAGATCGGCGCCGAGCACCTTCTCGGGCATGGCGACATGCTGTTCCTGCCGCCCGGCACGTCGATGCCGACGCGGATTCACGGCGCCTTCGTGGCCGACAACGAGGTTCACGCGGTGGCGGAGAACCTGCGGGCGGCCGGCCCGCCAGCGTTTGTCGAGGATGTACTCGCGGGCCCGCGCGAGGCCATACCGGGCATCGATCCGATCGCACCCAAGGGGTTGGACGCGGAACAGGATCCACTCTACGATGAAGCCGTGCGCATCGTCACGGAGAGCCGCAAGGCGTCCATCTCCAGCGTTCAGCGCCGACTGAAGATCGGATACAACCGGGCCGCGCGGATGGTCGAAACCATGGAGGAAGCGGGCATCGTGGGCAGCCTGCAAGCGAATGGAACCAGGGAAGTCCTGGCGCCGCCGCCCCCCGCCGTGGATGGCTGAACCGTCCGCCCGTGGGGCGGGGGCTGAATGTCGATGAATATCCGCGCGCTTTGCTTGCTGTCGTGGCTGTCGATGTCGGCCGCCGCCGTGCAGGCCCAGGAGCCGACGCCCGATGTTGACGCATCGCAGCGTCTGGACGCATTTCTTGACGAGATTCTCACGTTGCAGGCGGATTTCAGCCAGGAGCTGCTGGACGGCGGCGGGCAGCTCATCGAAGCGGCCTCGGGCACGCCGTCGCTCAAGCGTCCGAATCGGTTTCTGTGGAGCTATCGCGAGCCGTTCGAACAGCTAGTCGTTGCCGATGCGCAAAACCTGTGGATCTACGACGTGGAGCTGGCGCAGGTGACCGTGGCCCCACTGGAGGGTTCGATCTCGGCCTCGCCGGCGATGTTGCTCAGCGGTGATCGCGACGTGCGTGATGGGTTTGAGGTCGTCGACAATTTCAGCGAGGGAGATATCGATTGGATTACACTCGCGCCCAGGCAGCATGGCACGGACTTTCACTGGGTGCGCGTCGGATTCGATTCCCGAACGCTGGTCGGTCTTGAACTTGTGGACGCGCTGGACCAGACCACCTCAATTCGCTTCGACGATGTCGCCGTCAACCCGGAGATCGACGACGAGTTCTTCAGATTCATCCCTCCCGCGGGCGCGGACGTCATCGGACAACCCGCCGTCGCGACGCGATGAGCGAGTCCCTGTAGTCGGAGCGCTACGACAGGCCTGAGGCAAGCATGTTGGACCCGAAAGGATTGCGGACCCACCTGGACGAGATTGCCGGGAACCTGGCTCGGCGGGGATTCGTGCTCGACCGCGAAACGTACCGGCGGCTGGAAGACGAACGCAAGGCGTTGCAGGTGCGCGTGGAGTCACGGCGCCACGAACGCAACGAGCGCTCCAGGGCGATTGGTCAGGCAAGGGCATCCGGTCAGGATATCGAGCCACTAAAGGTTCGAGTCAGGGAACTCGGCGAGCAATTGGCGGCGGCGGAAGCCGAACTTCAATCCCTGCAAGAGGAATTCAGCGCCTTTCTCGCCGGAATTCCCAACCTGCTTCACGATTCGGTTTCGGACGGCGTAGACGAGGGGTCCAACACGCTGATACGCAGTTGGGGGGAGCCGCGGACCTTCGCGTTCCCACCGCAGGATCACGTGGAGTTGGGCGAAGGCTTCGGATTGCTCGATTTTGAAGCGGCGGCAAAGCTTTCCGGCAGCCGTTTTGTCGTGCTTCGAGGCGCCCTGGCACGGCTGCACCGGGCGCTGATTCAGTTCATGCTGGACGTGCACGTCGGCGAACACGGCTACTCCGAGGTCTACGTGCCGTATCTGGTCAACGATGACGCGCTGTTCGGTACCGGACAACTGCCGAAGTTCGGTGGCGATCTATTCACGCTGGAGGGTGAGCGAACCCTGCGGATGATTCCCACCGCCGAAGTGCCCCTGACCAACCTGGTTCGCGACACCATTCTGGCGCCCGGGCAACTGCCCATGCGCCTAACGGCTCACAGCCCGTGCTTCAGGTCCGAAGCCGGGTCCTATGGCCAGGATACCCGGGGGATGATTCGCCAGCACCAGTTCGAGAAAGTGGAGTTGGTCCACGTGGTTGCGCCGGAGGACTCGTATCGGGCGTTGGAGGAATTGCTGGGCCACGCCGAGGTCATTCTGCAACGCCTGGACCTGCCTTACCGGGTGATGACGCTTTGCGCCGGAGATACCGGCTTCGCGGCGGCCAAGACCCATGATCTGGAAGTCTGGCTCCCCGGTCAGAACCGCTATCGTGAGATATCGTCCTGCAGCAACTGCGAGGGGTTTCAGGCGCGGCGGATGCATGCGCGCTGGCGAAACCCTGCCACCGGCAAGCCGGAACCGGTGCATACGCTCAATGGCTCCGGTGTCGCCGCGGGGCGTGCGCTCATCGCCGTCATGGAAAATTTCCAACAGGAAGACGGCTCTGTTATCGTCCCTGAAGCATTGCGTCCCTACATGGCCGGGCTGACGCGGCTCAGCCTCTGACGTCCCGCACCGAGGAAACTCGCCATGGCGGTAATGACCCTGAATATCGACGGTAGCCCCCATCGTGTCGATGTCGAACCGGAGATGCCGCTCCTTTACGCCTTGCGCAACGAACTGGGATTCAACAACCCGCGCTTCGGCTGCGGTCTCGCCCAGTGCGGTTCCTGCACGGTACTCATGGATGGACAGCCCATACGCGCGTGCGTGGTACCGGTTGCCGCGATCACCGGCGAAGTGCAAACGCTTGCCGGGCTCGGCGACGCCGAGCAGCCCCACCCGGTCCAGCAGGCCTTCATCGACGAGCAGGCGCTGTTCTGCGGTTACTGCATGAACGGCTGGATCCTCTACGCCGTGGCGTTGTTGGAGCGTGACCCCAACCCCAGCGACGAGGCCATCCGGCAGGCGTTCACCGGGCTCAAGTGCCGGTGCGGCGCACACTCGGCCATATTGCGCGCGGTCAAGCGTGCCGCCGCAAGCATGTCGGGGCAGGGGGGCTGACCCGTGGGTTGGCTGGATGCGGTCGTCGAGCGGCGCGAGGTATTGAAGGGCGCCGGATGCCTGGTCGTTTCACTGGTGGCGCCGCAAACGCGGCGGGCGTTGGCTGCGGAGACAAGGCCGCTGTGGCGGCCGCTCTCGCCGGCTCAGCTCGACACCTATCTCAAGGTCGGTGAGGACGGTTCGGTCACCGCCTTCTTCGGCAAGATGGACATGGGGCAGGGGGTGGACCTGTCAATCGCCCAGATCGTCGCTGACGAACTGGACGTTCCTCTGGAGCGCGTGAACGTCGTGATGGGCGACACCGCCTTGACCGTGGATCAGGGCGGTGCCAGCGGCAGCACGGCCCTGGAGCGGGGTGCAAACCCGCTGCGCAACGCGGCCGCCGAGGCGCGTCGTGTGCTGAAAGACATCGCCGCCGAGCAGTTTGGCGTTGACCCGGATCAGGTTGGTGTCGAAGACGGCGCCGTGTACCTGCGTAGCGATCCCGCACGGCGCGCCGGTTACGGCGAGTTGATCGGCGGTGGGCACTTCGATGTGCGGCTCCAGTGGAACGGGCGCTATGGCAATGCGCTCGATGCCCGGGGCGAAGCGACTCCGAAAGCCCCCGGCGAGTACCGTGTGGTTGGCCAGCCCGCCCAGCGGCGCGACCTTCCCGGGATCGTGATGGGTACTCACGAGTACATCGTCGACGTACGGGTGCCCGACATGAAGCACGGCCGGGTGGTACGCCCGCCGATTGCGGGCAGCGTCCCGGTGACGGTGAACGAGGGTTCGATCGGCGCCATCGCAGGCGCACGAGTGGTGCGCGAAGGCGACTACCTGGCCGTGGTCGCCGAGCGCGAGTGGGATGCCGTCCGGGCGGCCGAACAATTGCAGGTCACCTGGTCCGACGTGGAACCGTCGTTTCCGGCGATGGACGATCTCTACGGGCACATTCGCCGCGCTCCGGTGGTGCGCGAGAGCGCGGGCGGCGGCAGAGGCGCCGATGTGCCGCCGGATATCGAGTTGGTGGAAGCCGCGTTGGCCCAGGCGGATCATGTCATCCAGGCGGAATATGAATTTCCCTTCCAATCCCACGGTTCCATGGGACCTGCTTGCGCGGTCTGCGACTATCGGGGCGACAGCGCGACGGTTTGGACAGGCTCGCAGAAACCCCATCACGCGGCAGCTGGCGTGGCGAAATTCCTCGGCCTGCCGCCTGAAAACGTCCGCGGTATCTGGGTGCCGGGGCCCGGCAGCTACGGCCGCAACGATGCCGGTGACGCGGCCATCGACGCGGCCCTCATGTCGAAGGCCGTCGGGCGTCCGGTCCGGGTCCAGGGCATGCGGGCGGAGGGCACGGCCTGGGATCCCAAGGCGCCCGCGTCGGTGCACTTCGTCCGCGCCGGGTTCGATGCCGACGGCGAGGTCGTGGGATGCGAGGTTCGCGTGAAGGGGTTTTCCGCCGGCGACATCGAAAGCAACGAGAGCGATCCGAGTCATTCCTATGCCGGCGCGCTTACCGGCTGGCCCAATGCTTCGGTTCACCGCCTCGCCAACCCGGGCGACCGATACGAATTTCCCGTCAACGTGCGTTACTGGCAGACGGTGGCGCCGCTGCTGGAGCGGGCGTCACCCTTGCGTACCGCACATCTGCGCGATCCCCTGGGGCCGCAGAATCACTTCGCCAGCGAATCCTTCATGGACGAAATGGCGGTGGCGGTGGGCGCCGATCCCATCGAGTTTCGGCTGCGCTACCTGCGGGAGGAGCGCGACGCGGAGGTTCTTCGAGCCGCGGCCGAGCGCTACGGCTGGCGGTCTGCCGTGCCCGGACCGGCCAGTCCGCCTGGCGGCGGCGTGGCGACCGGCAGGGGCGTGGCCTATACCCGGCGAGGCTCCACGGTGGTTGCTGTAATTGCAGACGTCGAAGTGAATCTCGATACCGGCCGCGTTTGGCCGCGCCGGTTCGTCGTCGCTTCCGACCAGGGGATCGTCGTCAATCCGCTCTGGTTGCGGCGAACCATCGAGGGCAACATCATTCATGCCACGAGTCGCGCCCTGCACGAAGAAGTCAGGTTCACGCCCGAGCGCGTCACCAGTGTCGACTGGATCAGCTATCCGATACTGGAGATGAACGACGCCCCGGAGGACATCGACATCGTGCTCGTCAACCGACCGGACCTGCCGCCCTACGGCGCCGGGGAGCCTTCGACGAGAACCGTGCCGCCGGCGATCGCCAACGCGATATTCGACGCGACAGGATTGCGTATTCGCCGGGCGCCGTTTACGCCGGAGCGGATCCTCGCGGCAATCCGCAGTGCCACCGGCTCGCAGTCAAGTTAGCCGGTCGAATCGCGTGCTCGTCGCTGTGGAGAGAATTGGTGGCACTCCGTACCTGGGCCAATGCCAAGCGCTTGGCTCGGACTCTCTATATTCTTGAGGTGGTGATTCCGACATTCCGAATGTCTTCGGCGTCATGTTGGCGACCTAAAGCGTCGAGCTAAGAACCGTCCCTTTCTTCATTCGCAGATCTGGAACGGAACCCAAAGCGGTTTACCATCCACATCATGAGAAACATTGCAATTGCCCCACTTGGATACCAGCAATTCCCGCTAACGCGGTAGGGCTGGCTGTTGAGCCGGGGTTGGGGTGGTTTGAGGGTGTGACTCCATTGACGGGGGAAGCGGTTCCCGCCGGCTCGATGCCGGATGCGTTGCGTGGCTAGCTGTTTCCCTGAAGCACCGGCTCGTCGCACACTCAGCCGCGGCGGGCCCGTCACGAGGTGTCATACAGTTGCAGCGTACCGCGAAAACCGAAGGCGATGGCCCGGTACAGCGTCGCCCAATCCGGCAACTCGAAGTCGAAAAACAACGCCCGCAGCTTCTGCCACAAGTACCGGGCGCGTTCGGCCTTGGCCTTCGCGGCCTGAAACAGCGAGCAGCAACGCTGCTGCACTTGGTCGATGAGGAAGGCCAGCATCATCAGGTGG
>JAKZVH010000333.1:0-10973 GCA_047516145.1 Gammaproteobacteria bacterium | reverse complement strand
GTAGTACGGATTGTCGGGGTCCGCTTCTGCAAGGCTCGGTTCGTAACGAACCAAACCGAACGGCGAAGTGACAGTGCCGTAGAGCATCCCGAAACACAACGGTTCGCCGGTCTCGGGATTGGTATTGTCTATGTTGCCGTCGCCGTTCTGATCCGTGAAGCGCGGCCGCCTGTTGCATTCCGACCAAGCGCGTTCGGACTGGACCATGTCAAACCGTTTGTCATAACCGGCCGAGACACTGAACGACCAGTCGGGTCCAACCCGTCCCCAGGTAAAGTCGGCGCTGGCCGCTTCGGCCCCCCCTTCCTGGGGTGCCAGCCCCTGAACGTTGAACTGCAAGCCATCGAAGCTTTGCGCGGTGATGGCGTTGACCACCCCCGCCACGGCATGCGCACCATAGACGGACGAGGCCCCGTCCTTGAGAATTTCATAGCGAGCGATGACCGAACTGGGAATGGCGCTCAGATCCACCGAATTTGTTCCGCCCCTGACACCGGACGGCCCCCAACGTTTGCCGTTCACCAGAATCAGCGTGCGCTGTTCGCCGAGGCCTCGCAGCGACACCGATCTGGCGCCGGGCCCGCCGTCGGTGACGATGCCCGAGAACGTGTCGTCGATCTGCTGGCCCGACGCAATGGTGGAGTTCTGGAGAATGTCGGAGGTATCCAACAGACCCGCCAGAGCGGATGTTTCGCTGGTAATAACTGTAATTGGCGAAGTACTCGAGAATTCATCTCGACGAATCCGAGATCCGGTCACGACAATTTCCTCGACTACCGGCGCTGCCTCTTCGGAGACTGGCACTTCCTGTTCCACCTGATCTTCGCCCTCTTGCGCGAAGCCGGAAATTGAGAAAAAACCCAAAGCACCGAGCAGCAAAACTCTACGAATCACACAGATTTGCATTGCAGCCTCCATAAAAATTCAGGCATAATTATATTTATGAGCCTACATAATACTATTAAGCCGATACATAATAGTACTATCCGACGCCGAATCAGATTGTTGCGCCAGCGCCACGATTCACGTGCTGGCGCAATACCAAAACTAGAAATTTGACCGCGCTCGAAGGTAGTAATAGGCGCCCTGCCAGGACACCATCGAATCGGAGCGATAGACCCTGCCGCAACATGCTTCGAACTCCGCCCTGTCCGGCGTCTCGCCGAAGACGTTGAGCCCGCCAAGCGTCACGCTGTAGGTGTCGTTGACGCTCCAGGCGGCCTGGATATCGAACAGGATTTTGCCGTCGAATTTCTGAATGTTGCCGGGATCGGAAAAATCCGCGCTGTTGGCGTGCTCGTAGCCACCGTACCAATTGGCTCGACCCATGACATCGAATCGCGACCACCAGTGGCGCAGCGTGAATACACCCTGGAACTTTGG
The DNA here is from genome assembly GCA_047516145.1 of Gammaproteobacteria bacterium. GTDB lineage: Bacteria > Pseudomonadota > Gammaproteobacteria > Steroidobacterales > Rariloculaceae > UBA6522. Next base: position 9,590 of record JAKZVH010000333.1, on the reverse strand, counting down.
CAGCGCATTTTCCGTATCGAAAACGTCTTCCTCGTTGACGAAGGAGAAGGTGTCGCCGCGGCGGTCGGTGCGCGCGGGAATTTCGCTGACCCGGGTCTCGTTACGGTTGACGGACGCCGACAACTCAGTGAGGCCGGCGCCGGAATCGATCGTATAGGTCGCCACCACGTCGATACCCCGCGTCTTCGTGTCCAGATCGTTATTGAAGAGACTCACCTGGGCGATGGAATTGGCGCCCTGTACGCCGAACTCCTGTAGCGCGACGACCTCCTCGGGACGGATCTGGAAGTCGGAGGACAGCACGATCCGATCCCGTAACTCGATGAAATAGTGATCGATGGAAAGCGTCAGCCGAGCCGAGGGGGTTGCGGCAATGCCCACGGTGAACTGGGTGGCCTCCTCGGCGCCCAGCGGCTCGGCGCCGAAGAACCGGGAGACCGGATGGGTGGCCGGGAAAATGCCTTCGGCCACCGGAACGCCAGCGTCGTTGATCCGCGTGGATACGTTGGTGGTGGAGATCTGGCCCGGGGTCGGCGCCCTGAAGCCCGTCCCCGCGGAGGCCCGAAGCGATGCGGTCTCGCCGAACGCGAAATTCCCCGCCAGCTTCCAGGAGAAATTGCGGCCGAATTCGGGGAAATCCTCGAGCCGCCCGGCGGCGTTGAGGAGCAGCCGGTCGGTAACGTCCGCCTCCAGGTCCAGGTACACGGCCTTGCTGCCGCGTTCGAAGGCGGATGTGAACTCCGGCGCGTAGCCCGGGAAACTGTTGGAGCCCACCGGCAAGGCATGGTTGATGGGGTCCCCGGGGATGCACGGCCCGGGTCGTTCCTGTCCGGGGATACGGCACTGCACCGCCGTCAGTTCGTCGTCCGGGTCGGCAATCGCTTCGGCCTGGGTCACTTCGAAGTTGAACGGATCCACCGACGCGAACGGTCCGGCCTCGTAGGAAGCCCGATCGCCCTCCCGCAACTCGTAGCCTTCTTCGCGGTACTCGAGGCCAAAGGCGATATTGAGCGCGCCGGCCATTTGCGTCTCCACCGCGTAGCTGGAATCGGCGTTCACCGACCACTCGTCGGGGACTAGGGCTCCGGGACGAAATACCGTTGGAGAAGCCGGACCGAGGGACGGGTTCCAGGTGTTCTCAAGGGTGTACTCGATCGAATTCTCGCCGCTGCGGAGGCTCACATCCCAGTTCAGGTTGTCGTTCGCGGCGCTCCGGATGCCGCCGGTGAAGCCATGGTCCACCACGTGCCCGAAAAACCGCGGTGTGAACCGCCCGGCAGGGCAAGATCGTAGCGGGCACCCCGGCTGGTGCCACTGGCTTCGGAAAATTCCCCGCTGAGGTTGACGAAGCCTCCCTCACCGAGTCCGAAACCCACATTGCCGGCCAAGCGATAGTCGTCGCCGCCGTCAGTGTACTCGCCGAGGTGAAACTGAATGTCGGCCGCAGCGGTTGTTTCCTTCAGGTTGAAATTCAACACCCCGGCGATGGCGTCGGAACCGTACTGGGCACCGGCGCCGTCGCGCAGCACTTCGACCGACCGCAGGGCGATCACGGGGATGGCGGCAAGATCGGGGCCATGGGAGCCGAAGCCGCCGAGCCGCACCAACGCAGCACGGTGGCGGCGCTTGCCGTTGACCAGGACCAGGGTTTTGTCCGAGTCCAGACCCCGCAGAGACGGCGGCCGCACGAACGTGGCGCCGTCGGAGATGGGCTCGCGGCCCACGTTGAACGACGGCACCAGCTTGCCGATGACATCCGTGAGATCCGCGGCCGCGCCGACGCTTTCCAGCTCGTCCTGAGCGAATACGTCCACCGGCACCGGGCTGTCGGTCACGGTACGCCCCGCCGTCCGGGTGCCCACGGTGACAATTTCCTCGATCACCCGGGTGCCGGCCGGTTGCTGGGCGACCGCACCGGTGGTTATCGTTATCGACACGATGACCCATGCCAGAACTTCCCCGCAACATTTGGCAAGGCCCACGGTTTCATGGTTACATGTCCCCACTCTCCGTCCCTGTGTAGCTCCGCGTCACCGCAGAAATGATAATACCTAATGTGACCGGTCTGCGGCGGCCTCGCCGTCCTTTCGGAAAGGGACAACGCGGCCTTCGTATTTCAAGGCGTTCCACACGAGCTGAGGTAACACAATGAGCCGTTCATCCATTTCCAAGTTCGGCGTCTTCGCGGTTGCCATGATCGCGTCCTGGATGGTCGGTTCGAACATTCCGCCCACCTGGGTCGTGGAGCAGATCTCGCTCGACGTGCAAACCGACGCCGGGGGCGCCCTCTATTACGTCTACGGCGGCGATCCCACGTATTTCGACGCGGTTCCGGCCGCGCAATCCCAACTCGATCCCGAAGTTGTCTCCGGTTCGATTACCGCACCACCCGTACGGGAGGAATTCGTTTCGGCGGTGGAGATCCGGGATGGTCAGCCCCAGGACGTTTACTACCAGCGATTAGCGAGCTTCCATTGGGGAATCTGGTCCCTTCTCCCCGCCCTGGTTGCCGTGATTCTGTGCTGGATCACTCGGGAGCCGGTCACGGCGCTGCTGAGCGGAATCGTGTCGGGCGCGCTCATACTCGGCCGCTACGATCTCACCGGCGAAGTGTTGATCCCGTCGCTGGCGACCACCGGCGCCGCCGGTATTCTGATTCTGTATCTGTGGCTTTTGGGCGGGCTCATGGGTATCTGGACGCGTACCGGCGCGGCGCAGGCCTTCGCCGAATTCGTTACCAAACGCTTCGTCCGCGGCCCCAGAACCGCGAAGCTCGTCGCCTGGATGCTCGGCATCGTATTCTTCCAGGGCGGCACCGTCAGCACCGTACTCGTGGGCACCACGGTCAAGCCCATCGCGGACAAGGAACGGATCAGCCACGAAGAACTGGCCTACATCGTCGACTCCACGGCTTCGCCCATTGCTTCCCAACTGGCGTTCAACGCCTGGCCCGGCTACGTACAGGCATTCATCTTCGTCTCCGGCGTCGGCTTTCTCGCCACCGAAGCCGACCGCATCGCATTCTTCTTCCAGAGTGTGCCGTTTTGCTTCTACGCGATCTTCGCGGTGCTGGGAACCTTCTTGCTCAGTATCGAGAAGCCCCTGTTCCTGGGCGCGCAACTCCGCGAGGCCATCACACGTTCCCGCACCACCGGCCAGCTCAACGCGCCGGGGGCCGATCCACTCAGCTCCAGGGAACTGCAGGGGAGTAACGTCCCGGAGGGGTACAAACCCCACGTGATCGAATTTTTCCTGCCGCTTGGCGTACTCATCAGCCTCGCGATCCTGACGTTTGTCGTCTACGGGACCCCCAACGTGCACTGGGCCTTCGGCGCGGCGGTACTGCTGGCGGCGGGTATGGCGCTTGCCAAGGGGATGTCGCTCAAGGATGTCATCGGCGGCTTTCACGACGGCATCAAGGGCGTCGTCCTCGGCTCCGTCATTCTGCTCCTCGCCATCACCATCGGCGCGCTGAGCCAGGAAACCGGCGGCGGCACCTTCCTGGTCGAGCAACTCGGCGACAGCATCCCGTATTTCCTCTTGCCGGTCCTGCTGCAAATCATCACCGTCGTCATCGCGTTCTCCACGGGCACGAGCTGGGGCACCTATGCCGTGGCGTTCCCGCTGGCCATGCCCCTGGCCTGGGCCGTGGCGGGATCCCAGGGTCTTGCCCACCCGGAGCTGTTCATGACGCTTTGTTTCGCGGCGGTGATGGACGGCAGCGTGTTCGGCGATCAGTGCTCGCCCATTTCGGATACCACGGTGCTCAGCTCCGTGTGCACCGGCTGCGATCTGATGGACCACGTCAAGACACAGATTCCGCAGGCGTCGGTGGCCGCCGTCCTCGCCGCCGTGTGCTGGACCGTGATCGCCTTCTTCACGGCCTGATCGGTCCCGGTACCGTCAAGTGAGCCGCCGGTCCGGATGCGTGCTCTTGCCGAACATGTGATCGCTGTTGGCGATCACGTCTCCGCTTGAGCCGACGATCAGGGGATCCGGGTGACCCACCCTGGAAGGGTCCTTGCCCGAATACGGAAGTTGCGAGAGAAAGTGCCTCATGCAACCCAGGCGAGCGCGCTTCTTGTCGTCGGACTTGATGATGCTCCAGGGCGCGTCGGCCGTATCCGTATAGAAGAACATGGCTTCCTTCGCTTCCGTGTAGTCCTCCCACTTCTTCAGCGACTGCCGGTCGATGGGTGAGATCTTCCACTTCTTCAAGGGCTCGGTCCCGCGCGACGCGAATCGCCGCAACTGTTCATCCTGGGTGACCGAGAACCAGTACTTGAACAGGATGATGCCGCTGCGAACCATCATCCGCTCCAACTCCGGCGCCTGGCGCATGAACTCCAGGTACTCGTTGGGCGTACAGAATCCCATCACCCGTTCAACGCCGGCCCGGTTGTACCAGGACCGGTCGAACAGAACGAATTCGCCGCCCGCCGGCAGATGCTTGATGTAGCGTTGAAAGAACCACTGGCAACGCTCTCGCTCCGTCGGCTTGTCCAGCGCGACGACACGGGCGCCCCGGGGATTGAGGTGCTCGGTGAACCGCTTGATGGTTCCCCCCTTGCCCGCCGCATCACGGCCCTCGAACAGGACGACCACCTTCCGTCCGGTCGTCTTGACCCACTCCTGGACCTTCAGCAACTCGATCTGCAATTCGGACTTCTGTCGCTCATAGTCTTTGCGGCCGATCTTCTGCTTGTAGGGATACTCCCCGGTCTCGAAGATTCTCCGGATGCCATCGCGGTCCCGCCGCAATTCCGCCAACCGCTGTGACGAAGCCGCGTGCACGCCGGCCGCGAGATCCGCATCCTCCCCATGATCCTTGTTGACGGCGGCCGTTTCCGCCGCCGATTTCAGCGAGACTGCTGAATCGGCCTGGTCCCCTCCGGCACCGGGATCGGTTTTTAATGACATTGCCCTATCCGTTTTTCAAGTAATTGTCGCTCGATAATATCCGACCCAGCCGTTTCGGGACACCGGACCAGCGCGTGCGCACAGCACGCGCCTGGCGGTGAGCGCTGCGGGATGGTGGTAGGATTCGCCCGGCCGTAAGGACGGCCGGCTCGATCATTGGTAAATCTTGAACGGATACATGAACACCAAGGCTGCATCCGCGTGCGTTCTCATCATCGGCAATGAGATCCTCTCGGGCAAGACCCAGGACACCAACCTGCAGTTCCTCGGCTCCGAACTGGCGCGCAAGGGCATCCCCCTGGCCGAGGCCCGCGTACTGCGCGATGACAAGGCTGCCATCGTCGCCGCCGTGAACGAATGCCGCGCCAGGCATGAGTACGTGTTCACCACCGGCGGAATCGGTCCGACCCACGACGACATAACGGCCGAGTGCATCGCCGAAGCCTTCGGCCGCACGTTGGTGCTTCACCCTGAAGCCGCATCGCGGTTGCGACGGCGCGGCCTGGAACTCAACGCCGCGCGGCTGAAGATGGCTCACGTTCCCGAAGGAGCCAGCCTGATCGACAATCCGCTGAGCGGCGCCCCGGGATTTCGCCTCGAGAACGTCTTCGTCATGGCGGGAATTCCAGCGGTCGCCAGGGGGATGTTCAGCACGCTGGACGAGGAGTTGGGCGGCGGAGACCCCATTCACTCCCGCAACGTGGATGTCTTCCTGCCGGAAGGCGACCTCGCCGCACCCCTGAACGACATCGTCCGCAAATACCCCCAGGTTGAGATCGGCAGCTATCCCTTCTTCAGGGAGCGACGCTTCGGCGCCAATCTGGTCGTGCGTGGCACTGACGAGGCCACGGTGGAAACGGTATTGCAGGAGATCTTCGCCACGATGGAGGCGCTGGGCGGCGAGCCCGGTATCGGCGAGCCGGACTGACGGCATCGCGCCAGCCCGCACGTCTCATTCCCGGTCAGCCCAGTTCATGGCGCCCAGCGACGCCAATGCCAGCAACGCGAAACCGCCCACCAGGGGCAGCAGCGTACCGTCGTACAACTGGCCGATCAAACCGCCCAGCAACATTGAAACCAATGACGTGAACGAGCCGATCAGCGCCGCCGCGATTCCGGCGATATGACCGAACGGCTCCATGGCCAGCGCGTTGACGTTGCTGAATACCGCGCCTAGACAGAAGAAAGTTCCGGCGCCCCAAAGCAGAAACAGCCACAGGGGCGTTTGCCCCGGCGCCCGCAGGATGACCGCAAAGCATACCGCCGATAACACGAACAACGCTTGCAGGCTGCGCAGCGAGAGCTTGCGCATGCCGTGGTGCAAGACAAGGCGTCCATTGACAACGGACGCCGCGGCAAACGCCAGCGACAACGCCGCGAAGTACACCGGGAACTGCGTGCCCACCTGGTACTGGTCCTGAAATATCTGCTGCGCGGAATTCAGATAGCCGATGAATCCGCCAAATACCCCTCCCGCGGCAAGCGTGTATGCCACTGTGCGGCGACTACTGCCGACCTCAAGCACTTTGGCGGCAATCGAACCGACCGACAAAGGAATGCGCCGTTCCGGCGACAATGTCTCGGTTTGACGCAGGGCGAACCAAACGAGATTGGCCATGGCAAATGCCAACAGGGCGCCGAAAATCGATCGCCAGCCCGCGACCGTCAGAATCACTTGCCCGAGGCCCGGCGCGATGGTGGGCACAATGACAAACACCGCGAACACGAACGACATGATCCGGGCCATCTCGCGGCCCTGGTATCGGTCGCGAATGAGCGCCAGCGTGACGATCCTGGGGCCCGCGGCGCCAACGCCCTGCAGGAACCGGCCCACGAGCATGACCGGATAGCTCCAGGCGACCATGGACAGCAGGCAACCCAGTACGAACAGCCCAAGGCCGATGTACATTCCCGGCTTTCGACCGAGGCGGTCGGCGAGCGGCCCATACAAGAGCTGTCCCAGCCCAAACCCCAGGAACAGCGCGGAAATCACCAATTGGCGGTTGTTTCCCCGCGCGGCGCCGAGCTCGGCGCCGATCTCTCCCAAGGCGGGTAACATGGCGTCGATCGCGAGCGCCGCCGTGGCCATCAGCATGGCCATCAGCAACGCAAATTCGCCGGCCGGTAGTGCCTTGATCGCGCGCACGATGCCGGACTTCAGACGGCGGAACGCAGCAGCAACAGCATGCCCACACCGGCGGCGATCCAGCCGATCCAGGTCGGTACCGCTTCGAGCCCCAACCAGAGGACACCGGAGACGGTCAGTGCACCGCCGGCTATCACGGGTTGGAGGCGTGCCGCCGCACCGGTACGCGGCCGGGGTTCCGGCCCCGACGCCGCCATGCGCGCCACCTCTGTCAAGTTCACGGCGTTGCGGAGAATCTGCTGGACCGTATCTGGCAGCAACAGCAGGTCTTCGCTTATCCGCGGCCAGTTCGTGAGCAACTCCCGCAGGTGAGTGCGCGGATCGGTGCGCTGCGCCATCCACTTCTCGAGCACGGGTTTGGCGGTGGCCCACAAGTCGAGCTGTGGATAGAGCTGTCGCCCCAGGCCCTCGATGTTCAACAGCGTCTTCTGGAGCAGCACGAGTTGCGGCTGCACTTGCATGTCGAACCGCCGCGCCGTTTCGAACAGGCGCAGCAATACCAGGCCGAAGGAAATGTCCTTGAGCGGTTTGTTGAATATCGGCTCGCAAACCGAACGAATGGCCGCTTCCAGTTCGGTCACCCTCGTGTTTGCCGGGACCCACCCGGAATCCACGTGCAGCTTGGCCACTCGGTAGTAGTCGCGCTTGAAGAAAGCGAGAAAGTTGGCGGCCAGATAGTGTTGATCGCGGGGGCTCAGGGCGCCAACTATACCGAAGTCCACCGCCACGTAGCACGGCTGGTCCGGATCCGTGACGTCGACGAAAATGTTGCCGGGGTGCATGTCTGCGTGGAAAAAATTGTGCGCGAAGACCTGCGTGAAGAAGATTTCAACTCCATTCTCCGCCAACCGCTGGATATTGGTACCGTGCGCCTTGAGCGCGGCGATATCACTCACCGGGATTCCGCTGATCCGTTCCATGGTCAGGACATTGCGACGGCAATAGGGCCAATGCACCTCCGGCACGTAGAGCATGCTGGAACCCTCGAAATTGCGCCGGAGTTGCGCCGCGTTGGCCGCTTCGCGCATCAGATCCAACTCATTGAAGAGCGTCGTCTCGAACTCGCGCACCACCTCCCTGGGCCGCAGACGGCGCCCATCGCTCCAATACCGTTCAGCCAGTTCGGCGACCACGTGCAGTACGGCGAGATCCTTGCGGATAGACTCGTGCACTCCCGGGCGCAGGATCTTTACGACCACGTCCCTGCCGTCGTGGAGTCTCGCTGCATGGACCTGCGCCACCGAGGCGGCCGCCAGCGGGTCACGCTGGAACTCCGCGAATACCTCGTCGGCCGGCCGGCCGAACGCCGCCTCGAGCATCGCCAGCGCCTCGGCGGAATCGAAGGGCGGTACTTGATCCTGCAGTTTGGCAAGTTCGTCGGCGATATCGGCCGGCAGGAGATCCCGCCGCGTGGACACGGCCTGGCCGAACTTGACAAAGATGGGGCCGAGCTCCACGAGTGCACCCCGAATACGCGCACCGAGGGACTCAGGGCGCGATCGCCTCGTTACCAGCCTCCGAATCCAGCCGATCGGCCTGAACAAGTGAGTCGCCCAGACGAATTCCTCCAATCCATACCTGATCAGCGTTCGCTGTATGGAATAAAGCCTTGCGAGAAGCCGGAGACGTGGCATGCCGATCAACCTGCACCTGGCAGTCCGTGGCAAAAACGCCGGTTTTCCACGGCTGCCCGGCGCGGCGATGGCGCGCCGGGCCGACCCGCTTCGAGCCGGTCGAGCCGCAGCCCGGCCCGCTCCACGTCGTCCCGGAGCCGCTCCACGTCCCGGGTGAACGCATCCACCTCCGTGCGCGGCGGGAGTTGCCGGGCCTCCTCCTGGAGAAATTCCGAGGCATTCATGGCCAGCGCCGAACCAGCGCGGCGCGACCACGCATTGGTACCGCGGGCGATGCCGGCAAGCTCGTGGGCCGGTAGGTCGCCGATGAGCCATGCAAGTTCTTCTTCAATATCCGGGCGAGCGTGGCGCAGCAACTCGGCAAAGGTTTCCGCGGTTCGCGCATCCCCGGAAAGTTCGGCTCCGGAGGCCCTGAACCCCTCCGCGGCGGAAGATCGAATGAGACCCAGCAGCATCAGCGGCGTACCCGACACCACGGCCGCGGCGTCCGGGTCGGAACCCGCTGACCGAATCTGAAGCGAGAGATGCGCCTCCGACGCCGCCAACCGGAAACTGACATCGAGTCCCTGGACCACAACCGCGAGACTCTTTCCTTCGAGGGCGGCCAACAGGTCCCGGGCCCGCGACGACTCCTGAATGTGGCGGTTGAGCAAGGTCTCCAGGCCGAATGCCGTACCGGCCCCCGCCGCCACGGTATCGGCGGCGGTGGCGGACCATCGGTGCAGCAGCCGGGCCACGGCGACGAGCGGTGCGGATCTCACGTCGGGCCTGGCAGCCCGTGGCAAAAGTCCCGCGTCGCACCGAGACCGGCGAGGCGCCCGGCTGACAAGGCGCGAGGAGGGAAAATAGTTGGGCATATTCGACCGACGAGCAACGCCGTCAGCCAGGAT
>JAKZVH010000332.1:0-14124 GCA_047516145.1 Gammaproteobacteria bacterium | reverse complement strand
CCGTTCTCAGGCACGAGGGCTCCGGGCAAGTAATCTACGAGCCGCCACAGGACGCTCGGGAAATCGTCCGCTTGATGGGCGCACTGGAGACGTTCATCAACGACGACGGTGCGTGCTCACTGGATCCGCTGATCAAGATGGCGCTGATACATCACCAGTTCGAGAGCATCCATCCGTTTTCCGATGGAAACGGTCGCGTCGGACGCATCCTGAACGTGCTGTACCTGACGAAAACCGGCTTGCTGGAAGCTCCCATTCTCTATCTCAGCCGCTACATCGCCCAGCACAAAGAGACGTACTACCGCTTGCTACAGCGCGTACGCACCCATAACGCCTGGGAGCAATGGGTGCTGTACTTGCTGGCGGCCGTTACCGAAACGGCAGAGGTTACGCTGCGGCAGGTGAATGGCATCCGCAAACAAATGGCCGAAGTCAAGCATCGCATGCGCACGGAACTGCCGCGCATCTACTCGCAGGAGATGCTGAACAACCTGTTTCGCCACCCGTACACGCGCATCGGATTGGTGGTGAACGATCTGGGGGTGACGCGGCAGACGGCCGCGAAGCGGTTGCAGGTGTTGGCGGAGCATGGGTTTCTCGCGCGACATCGCGCTGGACGAAGTAGCTATTATGTCAATGAGAATTTGGCCAGGTTGTTTGTGGCAGCTTCCCATTCCTCAACGGAAGACGGGGAGCAGGGATGAACAGCGAAAGGACGCGGGCTGCTTGATGGAGCAGGCTATTTTCGCGGCGCCGGGCCCTTGATCTGGCGCGCGGCGCGCACATCCTCGCCGAAGGCGTTGATGGCGTCCAGTGCAATACGGGCGACGTTGGCGTAGGTTTCGATTTCCTCGTCGAGGTGTTTCACACCGTAACCGATCGCCGCGTGGACCATGCGGACGCGTCCGTCGAGCCACGGCCCGCCCCCGAATCCGCCGATCACGGGGATCGAGACGGCGGCGGCGACTGCCGGCCCGGCGATGTGCCCGGAATGGGTGAAATCGAGCATGACGGCACCCGCCGCCTCCAGCATTTTCGCCTCCGAAACCAAACGCTCCGTCATTTCCGCCGGCACCTCGGCAGTGGACAGCGCACGGTATTCGATACCGTACCGGGCCGCCGTATGCGGGGTGATCCCGAACTGCGCCCAGACGGCGATGCCGGCCGCGGCCATCGCGGTAACCGCTTCGGGACAATCGGCCGCGCCATCGAGCTTGACCATGTCCGCGCCGGCTTCCTCGACGAAGCGCATGCCCGCCCGCACGGCGGCGGCCGGACTCTCCTGCAACGGGCCGTAGGGCAAATCGCAATTGAGAAGGGCGCGGGAGGTGCCGCGCCGAACGGCCTTTGCGACCGTCAGCATCTCGTCCATGGTCACTTCGAGCGGGCTCGGCTGGCCCCAGAGATTGATGCCCACCGAATCGCCGACGGACACGATCTCCACGCCGGCGCGATCGGCAACGCAGGCCATCTGATAGTCCCAGACAACGACGCCGACGATCTTGTCACCGTCGCGTTTCATCTGCTGGAGTTGAGGAATCGTCGTTTTTATTTCGGTCATTGGAGCTACGCCGCCATCGGCTTCGGACTCCAGCCGGACGGGCCGTCCGGCCATCCTTCGATGCCGTGACCGTCGACGTGAACCCGTCTACAATGCGCGATCCGTTGGAGTTTAACCGATGCTCACCAAGGAGAGGAACGACCTCCTGACCCAGACCGGACCGGGAACGCCGATGGGCGATTTGTTCCGGTGTTTCTGGCACCCGGCGTTGCTGGCGGAGGAGCTGCCGGAGCCCGACTGCCCGCCGGTGCGCGTGCAGCTATTGTCCGAACGCCTGATCGCGTTTCGGGACTCCGAAGGCCGTCTGGGGCTGCTCGATGAGTTCTGTGCGCATCGCTGCGTCTCGTTGTGGTTCGGCCGCAATGAAGAAAGCGGCCTGCGTTGCCCGTACCACGGTTGGAAGTACGATGTTTTCGGCAATTGCGTCGATGTGCCCTCGGAGGCCAATCCCGAATTTCGCCGCCAGATACGACTCAAGTCGTATCCCATGGTGGAACAGGGCGGTGTCCTCTGGGCTTACATGGGCGCTCTGGAGAAGAAACCGCCGCTGCCGGAGTATGAATTCTGCACGGTCCGGCCGGAGCGAAGATTTGTTTCAAAACGGCTGCAGGAATGCAACTGGCTGCAGGCGATGGAGGGCGGCATCGACTCCAGTCACGTCTCGTTCCTGCACAGCGGGGCCCTGAACACGGATCCATTGTTCAGGGGCTCCAAGGGTAACAAGTACAACATGGCGGACCAGCGCCCGGTGTTCGAGGTGGTCCAGCACCCCGGCGGCCTGCTGATCGGCGCCCGGCGAAACGCGGAGGACAACCGGTACTACTGGAGAATCACGCAGTGGTTGATGCCGGCGTTCACCATGATACCGCCCCGGGCCGATCACCCCGTGCACGGTCATTTCTGGGTTCCCATCGACGATGAGAATTGCTGGGCCTGGAACTACGACTACAAGGTGTCGCGGGACCTGACCGCCGAAGAGCGCCGTGCGATGGAGCGAGGCGACGGCATTCACTGCGAATACATTCCCGGCACCTATATCCCGCTGGCAAACAAGCGTAACGACTATCTGATGGACCGCGAGGCGCAGAAAGCGGGCACCACCTACAGCGGCGTTCGCGGTATTGCCATTCAGGATGCGTCGCTGCAGGAAAGCATGGGGCCCATCTGCGACCGGACCCGGGAGAAGCTCGCACCGACCGATCGCGGCATCATGCTGGCGCGCCGGCAAATGCTCCAGGCGATAGAGGAATTGCAGGTGGACGGCAAACCGCCGCTCGGCGTGGATCCGGAGATGCACAAGGTTCGCTCAGTGGCGGTGCTGCTACCGAGAGACCTGGCCTACAAGGACGCCGCCCGGGACCTGTTGCGGGTCATTCCCGGCAAGCCTCACGCGTCCGTGTAGCGGCTAACGCTCCCAGGGAAGGAGCGACATATGGATCACTCCTGGCGCATCCTCTCCCCCCAGTGACCTTATCGCCAGATCGGTGTCCCTGAGTCCCATCCGGTGGGTCGTCATCAGCTCGAGCGGAAACCTGTCCGAGGCGAGTTGCTTCAGCGCCAGCTCACAGGATTGATAATTGTGGCCGCGCGCGCTCTTGACGGTCACGTACTTGTTCGTGATCCGCGCCAACGGGAAATCGGGAAATTTCGCCACCTCGCCCTGTACCAGTATCGTGCCGCCCTTGCGTTTCAGCGCTTCGATGCCGAGGAGAATGGGCGCGGTACCCGCGCCGGCGGTGCAGTCCAGTGAAACGTCCACGCCCGCGCCGCCGGTGATTTCCCGGATCCGCTCCAGCGGGTCTTCCGCTTCGACGTCGATCGCATGGTCCGCACCGAGCTTCAGCGCCACGTCGAGCCGCGCCTTGTCCCTGGAGGTTCCGGTGACGATGATCAGCGATGCGCCCGCCTGCTTGCATGCCACGGTTTGGGAGAGCCCCTGCTGGCCCGGCCCCTGCACCAGAACCCGTGAGTCATACCCGACTTCGCAGTCGAAGAGTGCCCACTGGATCCCGTTTGCCATCGGGGTCACGACTCCGGCGAGTTCGGGCGATACCCCGTCGGGCACCTTGTGTACCACCGCATTCCACGGCAGGTACATGTACTCGGCAAAGCCACCCCACAGGTGCGGGGGGCGCTCGGCCGTTGTGTAGCCGAAGCGAATGGCTTGGGGGTTCCGCCGCCAGTCCGTGCCCGCGCACAGCCGGTAATCGCCCCGATGACACCATTCGCAGGCAAAGCAGGGAACGTAGTGCTCGACGAAGACGAGGTCGCCTTCCCTGACGCCCTTGCGCTCGACGAACCGGCGTCCGGCCCGGGCGATATAGCCGATATTCTCGTGGCCCATGATCACCGGCGCCTCGATCGGCGGCTTGGCGTAGAACTTGACGTCCGTCCCGCAGATACCGGCGACCTCCATCTTCAACAGCGCGCTGTCCGCGGACACCTCGGGCATGGGGTATTCGCGCAACTCCGTCGTGCCAACCCCCGTGCGAACCGCCGCAAGTACTTGTTTGGTCATTATTCCCCCGAGAGAGCATCGGTCAACGGCGGCAGCGTCCGCCGCTCCAGGCTATAGGGCTCGTCCATTTTCGGTTCGAGTCCCTGCCTTGCCAGCGCATCGGCGAACATCGTGCGCACGACCCGGCTTTCATCGGCATAGTCGATCTGATGGCCGCCGATGCGCCGGCTGATCCAGGCTTTCGGTACGCCCTGGGCATTGCGAATCGCGACCCCCTCGTACTTGAAGGCCAGGTACCGCGCCGGCTTCGCGCCCGTATTGAAGTGCTGGTGATACCACATGTTCGGCGGTGTAATCAGCGTGCCCGGCTTCCAATCGTAACGCGTCGGCGCCTCCCCCTCCGGCCACATCAGCGTATAGCCTTCCCCGGAAAGAAAGATGACGTGCGCACCTGGGCCGTGGGCGTGGGCTTTCTTGTACGTCGCAACCGGCACTTGGGAAATGTGGCTGTTGAGCGAACTCTTCGCCATGTTGAAGCGGATGTGCCCTCCCCCGGCGCCCCGTTCCTTCGCTTCCACGAGTGGCAGGTTCACCGCATCCGCGACGAAGTTGGTTTCCAGCAGAAAGCCGCTGAGGTCGCCTTTCGGCGCAAAGTAGTCGGGTTCACCGGAGAAACGGCTTTTGAAGTCCACGGGCGTGTTGAATATGAATTCGGGTTCTTCGAAGATGTTCATGATCGGCGGCAGGTTCGTGACCGCGACGAACCGTACCGCTTCCCCACCCGAGCCGTTGAAATGCTGGTGCCAGGCGTTCACCGGAATGGCGAACAACGATCCCGCCTGCCACTCGAACGAGGTACTTTGCCCGGCGTCGTTCCAGACCATGGTGGACCCGCGCCCGGCAAGAATCATGATCATCTCTTCGTAGAGCTGGCGTTGCTCGGTCAACTTGCCGCCGGGTTCGATCTCGCAGACATAGCAGTCATTGGACGTTCTCGTGGCGTCGTGGTTGATGTAGACGGCACGGCCGTTGCGTCGAGGCCATGGCTTCAGTTCGACGGCATGCAGATCCGGGACATGGATCCCGTCGACAATGTCGAGTCCTTCGTTCCTGACCCAGCGCGTGTATGGCGTGTCTTTTTCCTTCGCGAACTTCTTCGCCATGTCGTCTGAGACGATCGCTTGCTTCGTCATCGGTTTGTCATTCCTTGCGAGCGGGCCACGGCGACCCGTGCGGATTTTACTCCAGAGGCGGGGTTATAATCGCGCGGCTTGAGGGACGGGAGTGTCGTGGAGTACTACACACTGGTGTTATTCGGCTGCCTGGTGGGCATGCAGCATGCATTGGAGGCCGATCACCTTGCCGCCGTGGCGGCAATGAGCGCCGGCCGCACTTCCCGGCGGGCACTCGTACGCCGCGGCAGCGTTTGGGGCCTCGGACACACGGCCGCGTTGTTGTCGATCTGCGGAGTCCTGCTGATGTTCGGGGAGAGTATTGCACCCGCCATGGAAGTCGCGCTCGAAGCCGCGGTCGGCGCGATGCTCATACTCCTCGGGGGCAATGTTCTGTACACGCTCTGGCGGCAGCGCCCGCATTTCCACGTTCATGAGCACGCTGGCGGTGTGCGCCATGTGCATGCCCATAGCCATGTTGCCGATGGCGTGCCGCACTCGCACAGCGCCCATCGCCACGAGCACCGTGACCTGGGCCTCGGGCGCGCGCTCGCGGTCGGCATGATGCATGGGGCGGCCGGCTCGGCGGGATTGCTGGTGCTCGCGGCCGCCGCCGACTCGCTGCTGAATGCCCTCGGCTACGTGCTGGCCTTTGGCGTGGGTTCGATCGCCGGCATGGCCGCGCTGTCCTTCGTCGCGTCCTATCCCCTGCGGCTGGCGGAGCGAGGCGCCCGGTGGTTTCACCTGGCCGCTACCGCATCCATCGGTTGCGCGGCCGTGATCATCGGTACGCGGCTCTTTGCGGCAAGCTGGGGGGTAGTACTGTGAACCCGCACGCTGCCGAAGCCAACGAAGCGGTGCTCCGGCGGGAACTGACCAAGGGAATTTCCATCCTGGAGCGCCTGGGAATCGTCGATTTCAACGGCCATTTCAGTGCCCGGCTCGATGATGAGCGTATCTTGATCAATACCGGGAGTTCGGTGAGAAGCGCCATCGGCCCGGAGGACTTCGTGGTTACCGGCGCCAACGGCGAAGTCTCCGCAGACGCCCCGCGCCCACCGGCGGAGCTGCCATTGCACCTTGCGGTCTATCGGGCACGTCCGGACGTCCGGGCCGTGGTTCACTGTCACCCGCAATGGTCGACCCTGCTGTCCAGCGCCGGACACGCCTACCGGATCACGATGGCGCAGGGTGCGCTGCTCGGTGAAGTCCCCGTCTTTTCCAGCCCGTTGTCGATCAACCACGCCGAAATCGGGAAGACCGTCGCCGAGGTGCTGGGTGGTGGCCGGGCCGCGCTGCTGCGCGCCCACGGCTCCGTCGTGGTGGGCACGGACGTTCTCGAGGCGGCAGTACTGGCTATCTATCTGGAACTCAATGCGGAGCGTCAGGTCCAGGCGGCCGCGCTGGGTGAGCCGTACGTGTTTTCCGATGACGAGATTCGCGTGTTTCAGCGCGGACTGGAGAAACGCGGCCTGTTCGAAAAATGCTGGAACTACTATCTGGCAAAGTTCGGCCTGGGCGCGTGACGTTTTCATAGCATGCCGGCAGTTCCAGGCACCGATGGGCGGAACGAAGTCGTCTGGGAGCGTTGGACCAGGAAGCGGACGTTCGTGCGTGCCCTTGAAGGCACCTACGGCGCGCTCATGCATGAGTTGTTCTCTCAGCCGCGCGTATACTCGACCCGAAACATGAAATGGAAGGGCGGACCGCAGAACTTCGGCAAGAAAGTCATCAACCCGCAGGCCGTGAAAGTCGCGCAATCCATCGAATCGCATATCGACGTATTCGCCCCCGGGGGGCACGGCCAGAAACACGGCCACATGAACAGCGCCGTTTTTTTCGTGCTCACGGGCAAGGGGCATGACGTACACGACGGCGAGCGGCTGGATTGGGAGGCAGGCGACGCGATGATCGTGGAGAATTGCTGCGTTCATCAGCATTTTTCCGACGACCCGGACGAGGAGACGATCGTGCTGATCATGAAAGCGAAGCCGCTGTTTCTGTTCATGCACCTGATCTTTCAGAAAGTGGTCGAATATCCGCCGGCGGAACCGGCGCCCGGGCAAGAGAACTACGTCCCGCCGAGCGCGCTTTGAGAGCCGGCGGCGGTCGGCGGCACAGGAAGATTTGAATGGATACCAGGGCTTCTTTCGTCAGTGAAACCGAGCGCCGGCGCGCTCGCAGCGGCGTCAGCGCCGATTTCTACGCGCAAGCCCTCGAGGCGTCGAGAGAATTCCGCAGTGAGTACCGCAAGCGTACCAGGGTCGTGAAATCGCAGGACATGCCGATGGAGCGCACCGCCGACGGGCTCATCAAGCACATCGTCAACGAAGGCATGAATACCGCCGAATGCTGTATCGATGTCTACATGCAGTTCATACCGGCGAATGGCGCGACCGGCACCAGTCGCCATCTTTCCGAGGAAGTCGCGTTCGTCATCGAAGGCAGGGGTTACGATTTACACTACGATGTGAGCTTCAAGTGTGAGGACGAATTCATCTGGGAGTGGGACACTACACCCAGGAAATTCGAATGGGGACCCGGAGACTACATCTATATTCCGCCGTACTGCGCGCACAAACGATTCAACGTCGAGCCGGAGAACGAAGCGCGGGTCGTGGTGATCAACAACCGGATGTTGAAGCCGATGGGCTTCCACTGGTTCGACCAACTGGAGCCGGCGGAGGGCTTTGAAGACCTCTGGGTCCCACCCGCGGATTGAAAGGAGGAGATCATGAAAGGGCGCAGTTGGGCCGCGTTATTGGCTGGTGCGATGGCAATCGGAGTTTCCGTCCCGGCATCGCCGCACCACTCTCATTCGATGTTCGATCACGACCGGGAAGTGACCCTCACCGGAACGGTGACGAAGTATTCCTTCCGCAATCCACACGTTTTTCTGTTTGTCGATGTCGCGGAAGAGAACGGCGAGACAGTGAATTACTGGGTCGAGATGTCCAATATCCCGAACATGATCCGGCGTGGCATCGGCTATACGACATTCCAGCCGGGCGACGTGATCACGATTGACATCTGGCCACTGAAGGATGGCCGCCCGGGCGGCAACTACATCACGGTAATCGGCGCCGACGGGAAATCCTACGAATGAGCAAGCCGTGCGGAAAGCGGGTCCGGAGATATCCGGGGGGGAACAAAATGAGCGCAACCCAGACGTTTACGGGCATGATCGCCGCGCTGCTCGCCGGCATGTCGTTGCCGGCCGCCGCGCAAACCATCTTCACCACGGATGACTTTCGCCAGGACCGCGAGCATTGGGCCGATCCGGCGTACTACCACAACAACACCGTCCCTGAGATGCAGAACATGGACCGCGCCGCCGTCTACGGCCTGGAAGGTACCGGTGTGGTGGGCGCCGCGGACCTCGCCAGCCCGTATCCCTACACGAGCGCGTGGGAGCACTACCAGGCATGGCTCGAGGAGGCCGACGGCGGCACTCAGCATACGCGGCTGACGATTCCCGACTGGCGCGGCCGCTTTGTCGGCGGGGGCGATCGATTGATCGGCGGGCCGAATCCGGCGAGTTCGGTCGTGCCGATGCTGACGCCGCAATATCAGGAGTATTTCGTTCAGGACATGAGCGCCCTTGCGGAGCGGCGTAGTTGGGGCCCGAATGCCTTCTGCTTCCCCGGCGGCTTCGTGACCGCGGTCAGGGATTCCGAGGAGTTCATCGCCACGCCGGAGAGGGTCTGGATACTGGGCGCGGGCAACAACAGAAACTACGTCCGCTGGATATACACCGACGACAGCGGTCACACGACCCCGGACTTTCAGTACCCCAAGTGGCATGGGGAGTCCATCGGCTTCTGGGACGGCGACACATTGGTCGTGCATACCAATCAGATCAGGGGATGGAAGGGCGGTCTTGGCGAGTTCACCGATAACCTGGAGACCGTGGAGCGCTACCGGCGCGTGGGCGATACCATCGAAGGAGAGATCACGTTCTACGATTCGGAGGTCTACGTACGACCCGTGTACTCGAAGCTCGCCTATGAGCTTGAGACCGACACTCGCCCGGAGCTTCGGCCGCTCTATAACTCCTGTACCGACACCAACGGACCCTCGACCAAGGTCTTCATGGACGAACGGGGCATCCTCAACGAGCGCCTGCCGGGCGACCCTCTCTATTGGGATGCCACGGACCCCCGCCCGTGGGGCACGTTCATGAACATCAGCGAAGCAAGGTACAGGCAGTATCGCGAGTCGCTGCCAGCCGGGGACGAGTGACGCCGCGACAGGACCAACAGTGCCATCTCGCACAGCGTTAACAGGACACTAGCAGCACAACCGGCTGCTGGACCCAGGGCTAGTGCGTGTGATGGTGGCCGTGCGAACCGCCGTATTCGTGCTCCGACATGACCGCCTCTCCCTCCGCGTAGCCGGTCATCAGCGCCTCGATCAACCGCCGCAGCGGATCGTCCTCCAGCGGTTGATGCGCAGCCATGAATCCGGCCAGCCGGGCATAGACCAGGGGCTCCATGCAGAGGCGATCATAGCCGCCGACTTCCAACGGCGCCGCGTCGAGTCGGGTGGCGGCGGTCAATGAATTGCGAAACAGGGAATCCAGGTGAACATAGAGTTCGGACTCCTCCCCGCCGGCGCTCTCCGCCGCCAACTCGGCGAGAAAGGAACGCGTATGCTCCACGAATCGGGCGTAAAATTCTTCCGCCAGGGATTCATCGGTTTCAATGTCTCCGCACATCGTTTACTCCACTGGAATGGCATGGCAGGCGGGGATGATATCATCGCCAACTCGAGGGGAGGCCGCCGGGAGTGCAGCCATGGCTGAGGGAGTCGTCTGGGAGCGCTGGAGCAGAAAACGGACGTTCGTGCGCGCCCTCGAAGGCACCTACGGCGCGCTCATGCATGAGTTATTCTCTCAGCCGCGGGTTTACAAGATCCAGGGCAGGGAGTGGCGGGGCGGACCGCAGAATTTCCACAAGAGCGTCATCAACCCTCACTCCGTAAAAATCGCACAGTCCATCGAGTCGCACGTGGACGTATTCGCCCCCGGGGGGCGCGGTCAGAAACACGGCCACATGAACAGCGCCGTTTTCTTCGTGCTCAAGGGCAAGGGGCCTGACGTGCACGATGGCGAGCGGCTGGATTGGGAGGCAGGCGACGCAATGATCGTGGAGAATTGCTGCGTTCATCAGCATTTTTCCGACGACCCCGATGAGGAGACGATCGTGCTGATCATGAAGGCGAAGCCGCTGTTTCTGTTCATGCATCTGATCTTTCAGAAAATGGTCGAATATCCGCCGACGGAGCCGGCGCCCGGGCAAGAGAACTACGCCCCGCCGAGTTCGCTTTGAGAGCCGGCGGCGGTCGACGGCGCGGGAGGGCCTCCATGGGTCCCAGGGTATCGATCGCCAGCACGGCGGCTGCTTGCCTGGTGGCGGCGCTTGCGGCGCCCTTGCCCGTTCGGGCGGATGCGGTCTCCGACTACTACGATGGCCGGCAGGTGCGTCTGCTCATCGGCTTCACCGCGGGGGGCGGCTACGATACCTACGCGCGGCTTCTCGCCCGGCATCTCGGTAAACACATTCCCGGCAACCCGACCGTCGTGCCGCAGAACATGCCGGGCGCGGGCAGCCTGGCGCTTGCGAACTTTCTCTACAACGTCGCCCCGAAGGACGGCAGCGTCATCGGCACGTTCGCCCGCGGAATGGCGATGGAACCGCTGTTGTCCGGCGAGGGCACGCGCTTCGATGCCAGCCTGTTCTCGTGGATCGGAAGCCTGAACAACGAGGTCAGCGTCTGCGTGTCCTGGCACACTTCCGACGTCAAGACCATGCAGGACCTGCAGACCCGGCAGTTGATCGTCGGCGGCACGGGTTCGGGCTCCGACGCGGACGCCTTTCCGACCGTTATCAGCAATCTCCTGGAGGCGAACATCCGACTGATCTCGGGCTACCCGGGAGGCAACGATATCCTGCTGGCCATGGAGCGGGGCGAAGTGGACGGCCGCTGCGGCTGGTCGTGGTCGAGCGTGCTCTCAAGTCGCCCCGAATGGCTGGCCGAGGGCAGGATCAACATTCTGGCGCAACTGGCGCTCGAGAAGCATCCGGATCTGGCGGACGTTCCGCTCATCACCGAATTCGCCGACAGCGAGGATGAATTGGTGGCCATGGAGCTGATCTTCGCGCGCCAGGTCATGGGCCGGCCTTATCTCGCCCCGCCGGATATACCCGCGGAACGCCATGAAGCGCTGCGCCGCGCTTTCGATTCCACAACACGCGATCCGGATTTCCGGGCGGATGCCGAACGCTTGCAACTCGAACTCAATCCCGTCAGCGGTGAGGAGGTCGACGCCCTCATCACCCGAATCTACGGTGCATCGGACAACGCCGTCCGGCTTGCCGCGGACGCGGTCGACAAGACGGGCCGGGTGAACATCAACAGCGGCCGATGAGCCCGAATTCGAGGGGAGTGCAGCGCATCCCGTAGCACCGGGGTGCGTGAACTCCGAGGGAGGTCAGGTGGAGGCAAGCGCGCTGGAACTCGCGGCAAGCGCTCTCGGGATCATGCTCGATCCCTCCCGGCTCATGGTCCTGGGCGCGGGTGTATTGGTCGGCCTGACCATCGGCGTGATCCCGGGTCTGGGCGGGATCGTCGGCATCGCCCTCCTCATCCCCTTCACGTTCGAGATGGACGCCTACTCCGCGTTCGCCTTTCTCATCGGCATGGGTTCGGTGACCACCACATCCGATACGGTGCCCGCGGTGTTGTTCGGCATTCCGGGAACGACCGGATCGGCGGCGACGATCCTCGACGGCCACCCACTTGCGAAGCAGGGTCAGGCCGGGCGGGCGTTCGGCGCCGCGTACTCGGCGTCGCTTCTGGGCGGCGTCGCGGGCGCCGTGCTGCTCGCCATCTGCATTCCCGTGCTGCGGCCGGTCATTCTCTACCTGGGCTCACCGGAGCTACTGGCGATCTGCATCTTCGGTCTATCCATGGTGACGGTCCTCAGCGGCAAGGCGCCCCTGCGAGGCATGGTCGCAGCCGGACTCGGGCTGATGGTCGCCATGGTGGGCTCCGATCCCCAGACCGGCACCATGCGCTGGACCTTCGGTACGTTTTATCTGTGGGACGGGCTGCCGCTCGTACCGGTCACGCTGGGGCTTTTCGCTCTGCCGGAGCTCGCCGACCTGGCCATCGCGCGGCGCACCATCGGCGGCGATGCCGGCGTCGATACGCGGTCGGGCCAGCTCCAGGGCATCCGCGACACGCTGCACCACTGGTGGCTGGTGCTGCGCTGCAGTTGGCTCGGGGCCGCCCTGGGCGCGGTTCCGGGTCTGGGCGCCGCGGTGATCGATTGGCTGGCCTACGGCCACGCGCTGAAGACGGAGAAGGATACCGGCCGATTCGGTAAGGGCGACATCCGCGGCGTCATCGCGTCGGAGAGCTCCAACAATGCGAAGGAAGGCGGCGCGCTCGTGCCGACGCTCGCCTTCGGTGTCCCCGGCAGTGCGTCCATGGCCATTCTGCTGGGAGCGTTCATGATGCACGGCCTGGTGCCCGGGCCGAGGATGCTCACGGACAATCTGGAGCTCACCTACTCGATCGTGTGGAGCATCGCGCTGGCCAATGTGCTCGGAGCGGGGTTGTGCCTTGCGTTCAGCAACCAATTGGCTCGCGTCGCCACGATTCGCATGGGACTGCTGTTACCGGTGGTCCTGGCCATCATCTTTCTGGGGGCTTTCCAGGGATCCCGGCAGTGGGGAGACCTTTACGTGCTGCTCGGATTCGGGGCATTCGGGTGGGTCATGAAACGGCAGGGCTGGCCCCGCCCGCCGCTCGTTCTCGGCGTGGTCCTCGGCGACATCGTCGAGCGGTACCTGTTCATCTCCGTCGGCCGGTACGAATGGGCCTGGATGACTCGGCCGCTGGTCATCCTGCTCTTCACGCTGGCGGTGCTCGGACTCGTGAGGCCGTTGCTGCGCAACCTCCGCGCGGCGGTCGGCAAGGCTTCGGGGCCGCGCTTTCAGGCGCGGTTCTCCCGGTCGGCGTTTTTTACGCTGTTGATCGCCGGTGTCGTCGCGGTTTCCATCGCCATCGCCTCGCGGTGGAACTTCGAGGCCAGGATCGTCCCCCTCGCCGTCGGTTATACGGCGCTGGCTTGCGCCGTCCTCAGCATCTTCAACGAAGTCTTCCTGCGCCCGGCAGCCGCCGAGGCCGGGGTTGAACCGGAGGGGCTGGCCCACGCCGCCCGGGCGCCGGACGGGGAACCTGCATTGGACATCAAAACCTACCTCACCCGCGCCGCCGGGTTTTTCGCCTGGTGCGTGGGCTACGTCGTCCTTGCGAAGCTCATTGGCATGCTCGCCGCGATCTTCGTATTCGTCGCGTTCTGCGTGCGCTTCTGGGGCCGTGAAACCATGGCCCGCGGCTTGCTGCTGGCGCTCGGGATGACGACGTTCTGTTGGTTGTTGTTCGATCGGCTCCTGGCGGTACCCTGGCCGCAGTATTTGCTGGGCAACGTCGTGCGCAACATCGCGGGTTAGCCCGCATATTGCACGAGTGACGCGATCTGGTCATTTTTTGGCCGGTCGGTGAATGGTGCACGAGGGTGTTTGACGATTTGAGGTCCGACGGTCGATTTTTAGCGTAATAGGCGAACGTGTCCGACCGCCGTCAAGGCCATAGGGCGCGATCGGCGCACAGGAAGGCCTCACCGCCGGGTGCTTGGGCCGTCGGCGGAGCCCTGGCCGGGCGATACCCAGGCCGCAGCTTAGCGGCCACCAGGCAGAACAGGTCCTGATAGGGATAGGCGCTGGCGAGCAGCAACCGGAACTGGTTTCAGGGCTCAGTAGCGCTCCAGGCACTCGTATGGATGAACGCGAATCTCGGGCCGCCAGACGAAGTAGCGTGTCAATTCGAAGGGTTCGCTGTAATACACCGGATCGGTAATCGTG